>JAADBR010000066.1 GCA_009995705.1 Microcystis aeruginosa W13-11 | reverse complement strand
CTTAAATTAGATTTGAGCAGAGTTACTAGAGGCATCTTGACAATGCCCATCAGAATTAGATTTTGGTCTAATTCTGTGCTAGAATCTGCGTCGCTTTAGCGCGCAGAGTGTCAAGCTGAAGGATTAACGGAATAGAGACGTACCGTAGATGATACGTCTCGACGCTCTCAAAGTTTTACAGTTCTTTTAACTTTGATCGCAATTCCTCTAATTCTGCATCCACTGCCGAATCTCTGACGGTGGTTGCTTGGGGTAAAGTGGGTTGACTAGAAGTTGTACTGGGTAATGCTCCCCCGGACATTTGTGCTTTCAGCATTGCTAATTCATCCTCCACATCGCTACCCGATTCTAGTCTAGCGAATTCCTGTTCGATGCCGACACCACCGATTTCAGCGATCGCTTGACCACGAGCTTCTGACTCGATAACTTTTGCTTCCATGCGCTCAAAAGCGGACATGGAACTGCTAGTATCGATACTGCCGAGGGTTTTTTGGAGTTGTTCGTTAGCTTTTGCGGCTCTGGAGCGAGCTACTAACATATTTTTCTTGGTTTTTGCCTCAGAAATCTTACTTTCGAGCGCAATCAAGTTTTTTCTCAGACTGTCTACCTGTACCGTTTGCTGATCCAGTTGATTTTTGAGAATGGCGGCGGTTTCCGTGAAATCTTTCTTGCGTTTCAGAGCTTCCCGAGCGAGAGTTTCATCCCCTTTAGAAAGGGCTAATTTGGCTCTTTGTTCCCATTTATTGGCTTCTGACTGGTCTTTGCTGTATTTTTGTTCCGTTTGTCGTTGTTCAGCGATCGCTCTAGCGACCGCTTGACGTACCTGTACTAGATCCTCTTGCATATCACTGACAGCTTGCTCCAGCATTTTTTCTGGATCTTCAGCCTTGCTCACCATATCATTGAGGTTAGCTCGGACAACTCGGCTAAGGCGATCGAATAAACCCATGACGCTCTTGTTCCTCTCGGTGTGTACTAAATCAGTTAACTGTTCTTAAAATTTCCTATCTTGCCTAACGGCTCATTCTCTAATATAAACCACGAGAGCTAGGATAGGCGATAGGGTTTGGGGCATTTAGGGTATTAGGGTATTAGGGTTTTGGGGTTTTGGGGTTTTGGGGTTTTAGTTGAAATTTTCCCATCTCCCCCATTCTCATCCCCCCATCTCCCCACTTCCCAGATCACCCATCCAAGTTTTCTTGTTTTAACTTGAGTAATTCCGCTTCAATTTGTTTTTGTCCCTCTAAATCTTGGAATTGTCGCTCTAAGGGGTCTTTATACCCGATTAAATCGGCTTGGGATTCGGCTTCTAGGACTTTTGCTTCTAATTTCTCGAAAATAGTCCCCATCTGACTGCTGTTCAAACTGCCCATAATTTCTTGAGCTTTTTGGCTGGCGCTCGCTGATCGCAATCTGGCCAGATAAAGGCTTTTCTGTGCTTTCATCTCGGCATATTTACGTTCAATTGTCAAGAGTTCTTTCTTTAATTTTTGTATGATAGCCGTTTGTTGTTGCAGGGAGGTTTGTAGGGGGGCGATCTGACTTTGATAGGTTTGCCATTGGCTGAGAGCTTGGCGGGCGAGTTCTTCGTTACCGTGATGTAGGGCTAATTGGGCGCGTTCGTGCCAAGTTTGCGCCGCTTTTTCCTGTTGTTGTCGTTGGCGCTCGGTGCGTTTCTGGGTAGCGACGGCTGCCGCCAGGGCTTGTCGCATTTGGATCAATTCCCCTTCCATCTCCAAGATCGCTTTTTCCAGCAGTTTTTCTGGATCTTGATTTTCCTGAATCAGACTATTGACTTGGGCGCGAATTGCTTGGCCCATGCGATCAAACAAACCCATTGCCGTCCTCCCGATACCAACCCTAATAGTTTACCGAAGTGCCGCTCCTATCAATAATGATAGAACTAGGGACGGGGGACTGGGAGGGATCGGCTGTTTCTGAAGGTGGCGGACTGCTGGGAGAAGGGGATGCTTGTAATTCTGGCGGTAACTGTTTCATTAACTCCGTGGCATCCTGTGGGTTTTGATTAGCCAGACGACGGGCTTTTTCCCGTTGAAAAAAGGGTAAATTAGCGGGTGATTCTTCTCTTTGACGCAATTCCTCTAACATTCGTTCGTTAATGAGCGCGGTCGAGGGTGCAGGGGTAACTTGGGGCGGTGGTGGCGGTGGTGGGGAAACTAGGGAAGATGCGGGCGGGGTATTGGGGGAAGTGGGGGCGACGGGTAAAGATTGTTTGATCTTACTGACGGGTAATTGATGGGCTGGCATCAGGGACGGTGGCGGATTCGGCGGTAAGAGGGCATTAGTCGGATTGATAGCGGTGGGGAGACTCTGAACCACTGGTGGGACGGGAATGTTAGCGATCGGGCTAGTTTTAACGGTAGGAGCGGCAATATTAGCGATCGCACTGATTTGAGGAGTTTTCTGTACTGGATGAGCGATCGCTATCAATCGATCAAGGTGGCGGGAGTTATTTTTGTGCTGATCCAGCAGCGAAGTCTCAGCTTTCCTGGGGGTGGGGGTGGTGTTGGTTGACCATTGATTGAGAGTGAGGAGACTATTAGCAATTAAAAAGATCACCATTGCCCGGATGCCCCAAGGGGTAAAAAAGACATCTTTAGCTGGGGGATAAACGTTAATGACAGCAGCTTCTAGGTATTCTGGTTCCTGAGCCGGATCAATGGCTGAACTGGGTTGATGGACGATCGAGAGAGGCAAATCTTGGCAGGATGGGGGTCGATCGGATTTCATGGCATATATCCAGGGCGGGGGTATTAAAGGTTATGCTGAAAGGTTAAGTAGGTAGGCGTTAAAAATTATCAGAAACCCCCCTTATCAAGGGGGGCAGGGGGGATCCCCCCGCCTATCGGCACCCCCCTTATCAAGGGGGGCAGGGGTGATCGAAGCTAAAATCTGTTTTTAACTTAATTATAACCAGCTACTTAGGGGTTTTTTCGTCCTAGTCTAACGTGGTATTCTCTAGATTTTCCCTATGTCTTTACATTCTCTTGACAAAATTTTGGCGGTTATTACTCAACGGGCGGGTTGGGAAGAATATCGCCACTATGAGCAAGTGCTGCAATTATGGCCAAAAATTATTAATCCCCGTCTGCTGGAGCAAACCCGGCCTTTTTCCCTCAATCGCGGGGTTTTATCGGTGGCTACCAGTAGCGCCGCTTTAGCCCAGGAATTGTCTTTACAACGCTATAGCTTATTAAAACGGCTTAATAGTCAGTTAGAGACTCCCTTGAGCGATATCCGCTTTTCTGCTGCCCGTTGGCAGCAAGATAGTCAGTTAATTCCTCCAGAAGCGATCGCACCTAAATCCCTGAGAGATCATCCTAGTTATGTCACCCCAGAAAAACCGCCAGAAAATCCCCCGCAACCGGACGCTTTAGAGAGTTGGAGCCAGAAAATACGTCATAGAACTCGATCCTGGCCGATTTGCCCTCGTTGTCAGTCTCCCACTCCCTCCGGAGAGCTTGAGCGTTGGCAATGTTGTGCTTTTTGTTTTGCCCAGTCGGGCGTGGTAAAAGATTAAATTTTTTTATAGTATTGTGGAAAGAGTGGTTTTGAGTCAGGAATCGATTTGCCTATCTTTTCTGTCTTAATTGAACCTGTATTCATCCATTCTATTCCGCTAAGGCTTGATCCCCGCTTTGTTATCGCCGATACCAAGACCGATAACTTCGGCCACAACTGAGTTAAACTCTTCAGTTTTGAGACAGTGCTGCTTTTTGTAAAGTAACTATTAAAAGATTCTAAAAACAAAATTTTTTTTGGGGATCACTAGAAACTATATGGCATATCAGTCCTAGCTATGCTAGTCAGGAAAATACCCTTGGCACAGGGTAGGACAATATTAGACAGAGCGAAAAGAGAGTCATCCCTTGAGTTCCTTATAATCATCTTCCTTTTAAAGCCAACCCATGCAAGCCGCAAACTTTCTTACTTCTTCCTGTCGATACTGCCGATACTATCAAACCCAAGGTCGGCGCGGTGGCACTTGTCAACAACTAGATGTTCCCGTCGAAGCTCATTGGAAAGCCTGCGCTTTAGCGATGCCTCCTTTTGGCACTGAATGGCAACAACTCAATCGGATGGTTAGTTTAGAACAGTCTCTAGAATTAACCTGTGCAGTGTCGCCCACTCCCGTGGTGGTCTCCCCTAGTCGTCATGCTCCCAGACAACCGACCGCAGTTTAGAATATCTAAGGCCTAAACAGGAGCCGAAAATTGGTCTTGCCCATTTAAAATATAAATTCACCCCTTCCACATCTTTTAGTGCGCTATTTTTGAGATAATAGATGAGTTGATTGTAAAGATAAAGCTAGGAAAAGCAGAATTGCTGTAGAAAGTATTCAGGAGTTGAGAGTTGGGGTTTTAGGGTTTTGGGGTATTAGTTGAAATTCCCCTATCTCCCCACACCCCACACCCCGCACCCCACACCCCACTTCCCGATAATTAGTGTCGCCAGAATGCCCCTGATGAGTTCTCATCGTCCATTAAAAATTGGTATAGTTGGCACAGGGTTCGCCGCTCAACGTCGCGCTGAAAGCTTGCAAGCCGACGATCGCGCCCAGCTTCTGTATTTTAGCGGTAATAGTCCCGAATCGATCGCTAATTTCTCGCAAAAATACCAGATTTCTGCCCTAGATTCGGTAATAAGCCTAGCCAGCCATCCCGATCTCGATCTGATTGTCATTGCCAATGTTAATCAGGCCCATGCCTCGATCGCCCAGACTGCTCTAAAATCTGGTAAGCACGTTATCGTCGAGTATCCTCTGGCTTTTCACCCGGCAGCGGCAGCAGAATTAATCACCCTAGCCGAAACCGAGAACAAATTACTGCACGTCGAACATATTGAACTTTTGGGGGGACTGCATCAAACCCAACAGCAGTATTTAGCCAGCCTCGGCAATATCCACCTAGCCCGTTATACCACAATCGCCCCCGGCAGACCAGCACCCCGGCGCTGGACATTTCATCGGGATTTATTCGGGTTTCCTTTGACTGCAGCCCTTTCTCGTATCCATCGCTTTACTAATTTATTTGGGGAAGTGGAGTCCGTATCCTGTCATTGTCGTTATTGGAATGACCCAGAATCCGATTATTTTCTAGCCTGTTTGTGTGAGGCGCAGTTATTATTTAAAAATGGCTTAATTGCCGAAGTTACCTAC
Source organism: Microcystis aeruginosa W13-11 (assembly GCA_009995705.1). GTDB lineage: Bacteria > Cyanobacteriota > Cyanobacteriia > Cyanobacteriales > Microcystaceae > Microcystis > Microcystis aeruginosa_F. The sequence continues at coordinate 16,126 of JAADBR010000066.1, read as the reverse complement.
GGCAAAGGCGAAGTTTTTTGGCAAAATGAGCGAACTTTCACTATTCATGGTCAGGGGGGCAGCTTAACTTTTGAAGGGGAAACAGGGCAGTTAATTAATAGTGAAGGTAGCCAAGTTTTAGAAGTGGAAACCCGTCGTGGTCTTTTTGCCAAAGATACCGCTATGGTGCTAGATTATCTCTTCGATCGAGTTCCTCTTTATGTTACTCCCCAAGCCAGTCTTTATGCCCTAGAAGTGGCATACGCTGCCTATCAATCTTCTTTGTCGGGAAAAACAGTTTTTCTCGGTTCCAATTAAACCGAATTAGACTTTTTGAATTAACTTTCTGCCTAGTAAACCCTGGGGACGAACTAACAACATAATAAAGAGAATAGCAAAAGCGATCGCTTCTCGATAACCGGAATATTCTGCGGGAACAAAAGCTTCGGCAATACCCAATAATAAACCACCGATTACCGCTCCGGGGATACTTCCCAATCCCCCTAAAACGATCACTCCTAAACCTTTTAATCCGAAAGCAATGCCGAAATAGGGGCCAGCGATACTAACACTAGAACCGACTAAAGTTCCCGCTAAACCTGCCAAGGCACCACTAATAAAAAAGGTAATCACGATAAACTTTTCGGGATTGATCCCCAACAAACTCGCCGTGGTAACATCTTCAGCTACCGCTTGTAAAGCTTTGCCCATTTTGGTAAAATTAACCCAATAAGTCAGTAAAGCTACCATAACTGCTGAAACCAGAAAAATAATAATCTGAATTGTACGAATTACCACAGGGCGATCATCTGTACCAAAATTGATTGCGGGGGGAAGATTGCCATAAATACCATCGGGAAAAGTATAAATTTCTGCCCCGAATAAGTATTGAATGACATTGACAATCACCACGGCTGCCCCTAGGCTGGAAACCAAAGTTAAGAGAGAATCGGAACCCCTTACCCGGAGGGGTTTAAAGGCCAATCTTTCCAGAAGAACCGAGGTGAAACCTGAAAGGATACATCCTAGTAAGAGGGCTAAAAAAAAGGGCAGGGAAAAGGGTAATTTGGCATTAGCTAATAAACCATTAAAACCGAAAACTCCCCCCGCTAGAGCGTAGGTAAAATAGGCACCGAGGGTAAAAATTGCGCCATGGGCAAAATTGATAATCCCTAAAATGGAAAAAATCAAAGTGTAACCAAGGGCAAAAATAGCATAGACACTACCGATCGATAAACCGTTTAAAACCTGTTGAAAAATTGTTACTAGATCCATGGTCGGGGTTAGCTAGGGTAACTTTTGATTATAACTGACGGTCGCCACCACATCCGGTAAAGGACGCTGCAGTTTATATAACCAGAATAAACCGAAAAGACCGACAGCGATCGCTCCTAAACTAATTATTTGCGCCATTTTCAGAGTCCCAAACATTAAACTATCGGTGCGTAGTCCCTCAATCCAGAATCTACCTAGACTGTAGGCGATAAAATAGACTAGGGTAAGGGTGCCAATTTTTAATTTACTAGGGTGTTTTAAACCCCAGAAAAATAGATAGATGAGTAGGGCAAAAACTCCCAGATTCCAAATAGATTCGTAGAGAAAGGTGGGGTGAAAATAATCGACGGTGATATATTTTAAAGGACGACTAGCGGGAGGAATAAACAACTTCCAAGGTAAATTAGTCGGACTGCCAAAAGCTTCCGAATTAAAAAAGTTACCCCAACGTCCAATCGCTTGACCGAGAATGACGGAAGGGGCCACCAGATCGAGTAATTGCCAAAGAGAAACCCGATTAATGCGAGCAAAGATTAGGGCTGCGAGCAAACCCCCGATAATTGCCCCGTGAATAGCGATACCTCCCTTCCAAATGGCGATAATATCAGCAGGATTTTGCGCGTATTCTTGCCACTGAAAGAGAACATAGTACAGACGGGCTGCAGGTATGGCCCCCACTACTAACCAAATGGCCAAATCAGCGATTAAATCAGGATCGATCGCTCTTTTTTGAGCTAGATACTGGGAGAGGGTGACACCCAATAATACCGCCATAGCGATGAGAAATCCATACCAGCGCACCGAAATCGGTCCAATCTCCCAGAGAATCGGACCAGGAGACTGAAAGACAAAACCTAAGAGCATAAAATTATTAAGAATAAAAAAATTCATCTTTCCTATAGTATCTTATGCTATGATAGGGCACGGTGGCATATTTGCGGATGTGGCGGAATTGGTAGACGCGCTAGATTTAGGTTCTAGTGTCTTTGATGTGTGGGTTCGAGTCCCTCCATCCGCATTAACCTTCGGGTCGATGAGGTGTAACCTGATTTGGTATTGACGACCGACGACCCAAAAGGGAAACTTGTTAATTTCCATTTTTGAGACTCCAGTTCAGATTTATTTTTTCAACTGACTTCTTACCCAATTCCGAAATGCTTTTACTAACTCTAGGTAATCCAATGTTTCAGCTTGTTGTAAAAATATAGCAATTTCTAAGATGGGTAAATTAGGAAAAAATCGACTGGTTGGGGAGGTGATATAACTGCCATTTTGTAATTGTTGGATGACCAGAGATTCCCCATTATAAACCCAAACCTCTGCCACGCCTAGATCTTCATAAACCTGAAGGCGATTTTGAGAACTGCTGGTGACATCAATTTCTATGACTAAATCGGGTGCTGGGTCTTCATTTAAGTCCAGTCGCTTTTTCCCCCGAACCGCCTCAATATTGTCAATGTAAAAGCATTCATCCGGTTCTGCACCACTTAATTGAGGGCGTTTAAAGGTGGTAGAACCAAGGGGATAAATCGGGACTAGCGATTCTTCCGCTAGGGTTTCAATAAAGCGGCCGATGAGTGTTTTACTAAATTCGTGTTCTGGAGAAGGAGCCATGATTTCTAAATTGCCACGATTGTAAGTCAGCCGGAGACGGCGATCACTCATTTCGGCGAGCAGCGTTTCGTAGGTTGTCCAGCTAATCCCGGACAGGTGAATTATTTCAGCCGGTGGTGCGAGCAGTGTTACAGTCATAGATTCAAGCAAAAATCCCCTGCTTCCATTTTAGAATAGTGATCAATATAGCGCGCCTCTCGTTTTGGCCGATCACTTATGGAGTAAAACTCATCTTAAAATAGAGGAGGAAAAACTACGGGTCTCAACTTAGTTGGGGTTTAAAGTTCAAGGTTTTATAGTTTTTGACAGCCCTAAGCATTAATAATCATTGCACCAGTGAGATGATCCCGACGAAACGCCTGTGGACTTGGGATGATGTAGGCACATAGTATGTGCAAGCGTTAGAATCTCTTGCCTAGGTTTCGGAAACGTTGTCAGAGAAATAATTATCCACAAATTGACTGATTTCCCTTTGAAATTTCTCTGATGAAAAAAGAGACTTTTGATGGGAGAGGGACATTAAAAGCTCTTCCTGTTTCTTTTCATTACTAATTACTGCAATAATCTTTTCTACTGCTTCTTCCATACTGTTAAATTGCAATTCTGTATTGTGCTTACCGACGATTTCAGTTTGACCTCCTATTTTCTGTACAAAGGGAATGATATCTGCTCTCACCATTTCGGCTACGGAGATACCAAACTGGTCTTTCTTGGGATGGATACCATACCTACATTTGTACAGTATATTACAATAATCTGCATAGGGAAGATCCTTATACAGTTGAATCCAGTCGGAATTTTCAGCTACCAATTGTTCAATATAGTGTTGATACTTTTTATTAAAAGCTCCCCCAGCGCCCCCAGTTATATGGAGTTTGATGGAAAATCCTCTCTCCCGCACTGCTTTTAAGACTTTAATGCCGAAATCTGGACTTTTATCTACTGTTAACCTACCGCTAATTATAAAAGCATTCTCTTTTTGCTCCCGAGCAATATCCTTAACGGGAATGACCACTGGGGGATAGATCACGGTACTATCAAGCCCGTAAACTTCTTTGACTGCTTTGGCTACATCAAAAGAGTTAGAAATAGACAGATTCTTTTTGAGGTTATCTACAGAAAAATTGGAGATATTTAGGTAGGGCATATTCTGGTGTATCTTACCACCTTCAAGGACTTTAACCCAATTGATATATTGTATTCCTGGTACGCCTAGATCGGCCGCATTACAAGCTGATAGCACCAAGGAATAATTTTTGGCTCTTTCTTTTAAATAACGCAGGCTTAAATGAATGGATAGCTGCCGAAAATGAGGATTATTACTGATGAGAAGCTCTGAGATGCCTTGCCAACTTTTTGGTAATACAGAAACAACTTTAACTTCTTTGGGACTGAGGGATGTTTCATACAACTTATTTAGCTTTTCCCAGTCTGGATAGTAAAAGGTGAAAAGAGTTAAGTCATATTTTTCTTTTAAGGCTTCTAGTATCCAGAGAGCCACAGATTCAGCACCTCCTCCCATAAAATAGGGCATATAGACTCCAATAGTTTTTTTCAGCATTTTTTAACTACCAATATACGAAAGAGTTGTTTTAACAATTGCTGGGTTCTCTTGTTTATCCTGTACTCGACAAAATAGATTCTGTCCCTACCGTTCCGGTTTTCGTCCTGATTTAGGAGTATTCATGGTTGCGGCTAATAGGCATCGTATAGAACAATTTGCCAACAAAACCGAAGAGAACCATTGGTATTTAGGATACCACGAAATTAGAGAGCCAGTTAAGTAGATTCAGCTCGTACAGGATAACTTGCCTCGCTTCGGCGATCGCTTCTTTCGCTTCGTGCCAAGCATCCAAACTAGAAGTGACCTCTCGCAAATAATCAACTCCTTTTTGATCCAAACTGGGCAGGCGTAAGAAACTTTTCGGTGGCAATAGTTTCTCTGCATCCGCTCCACCGTAATAAATAGGTAGACACCAAGCCAATAGAGGATCCCAGAGCTTTTCGCTGATATACCACCTACTCTGTGCGTAGTTTTCTATGGCCAGATTGTAGTAGTAGGGAGCTAGGACATTCCATTTATTTTGTACCGAGCCTCTCGAACCTGTCCAGTCCGGCAAACCTCGCCCATAAAAATCGAAAGGAAGTTCGTTATCTTTGATTAGCTGCATAAAGGCCAAACGGTGGCGATGATTGGCTGTGCGGGTAGTTCCAGAGGTAATCCAAGAGCAGAGGCGAATTTTTTCCGGACAGGGCAAATCGGCCAGATCCCGAAAGCTGTTGCTTATGTGCCAGTCGGCAGGCATATAGTATGGTTGCGGCGCGTAGTCATCTGGACCTGATACATAGCCACAATACTCGCTGGCGATGCGGTAATTTTCCAGATTGGTCGATAACACTTCTGGTAAGGGCGGTTCTCTTAAGAGATAGATAATACGTTCCTTGGGAACTTTCCCCAAAATAGATGGAAGTGCCTGCTGTTGCTTTGCTGGTTTTTTGAGCCAATTTTTCCAGCCGCCTTGCTCTTTCTTTGGTTCCGGAAAATCAAACTGATAAAGCAACAAGTAATCTGGCTCAGGAGCGTTAGCTTGTATGGAAATATTACCCCAAACTCCCATTGGATAAGGAGTTTGTTTCCATAGCCAATCTCCCTGATTTAAATTGGGATAGCTGCTGAGCATACCTACTATTTTTTCTGCCACAAATTAACCCCTTATTATTAGTTAGAAAAAACTCTACTGACTATTTTCTTTAATTTTTCCTTCATTCTTTTCCCTAAACTTTTAGGTTGATTGTACCAGACGGGACTGGATTTAAATTGAGGATAACTTTCAGGTTCGTAGAGATAGCGATAATATAAAAATAAACTGCGATAGGGAAAATCTATATTTTCTCCCTGGCAACATCTAGTAAAAAAACTGCTGGAAATCCCAATATAATGAAGGTAAATTAACCTATATCCTTTGTCATACAGTAAATTATCTTTTTCGACAAATTTGGGATCGGTAACGCAGTTACCTACTCTCTTTTCTGGAGGAGTATTTAAAGCATAATTGTATATAGAAGTACCTGTTCTCATCATCATATAGTTGAGAAGGGTCTGATCTGGGGCCATGGGATAAATAACCTCTGACTCTCCTGAACGGAATTGTTCCAGAATCCAATTTCTCTTTTCTTCCTCAAATAAGTTTTTTTTAGAAGCATAGACTCCTGAACAGAAAATCTCTTTTTTAATCCGTTCTTCGGAGAATATTTTCAGTAACTCTGGCGAACTAACTTCATAGACGTGGGAGGGATCTTTATACTGATAGTCGTAGACAACACAATCATAATCATCTAGCTTTTCCCAGAAATAGTCTATGGGAGACAAAAGTAAGGTATCCGCATCCATATAGACAAATCGGTCAAAGGGGCCGTCAAAGGCACAGTAGCGACGATGGGTACCAAAACGATGATAGCCATTGCTTCCCGCTTGCTGCCACCTGATGCGGGCTGTAGGATGGGAATCCCAGGCTGCTTTGGCAAAATTATCCCACCTCTCCATCGACTCCCGCTCACGATACAGTTCAACTTGGGGGCGTTGAGCGATTAACTTGGCAATTTCCTCGGTTTGGTCATCGTAGGGGTAGACACAGACTGGTAAGTCTTTTCCCCCATTCGCCTCAATGCTATTCAGCAAAGCCACTAGCTGATCGTAAACCCGATCGTTAGCCAAAGTACAGATTCCGTTGCTCATAAGTTTCTACTGCCCCCATCTAAAAATATTTATATCACAGTTAACCGATTTAGAGGCCGACTCTGGCAAGACCTAGCAACGAATTAGGTTGAGATCTTGCCTGTCCTTAGAGTCCTCGTGGATTGAAAGGAGAGAACAGGGATACTAACTTTACCCTTGGCGCTGAAATTTTTGTATCTTGACGGACTTGTAGCCTTGGCCACAATTTACTTGACCGTAAGCGTTGAGGATTTTCCTTTTCCCTGACATTGACAAGAAAAGTTTCCCTGAGTAGAATAGCGGAAACTCGTTGATAAATCTTAACCCATGAAGACGCTTGGAAAAGTAGGTATATACTGTTTAGCTAATGATCAGGTTTTGGAATGGATGATTCCTTTCTTAGAAAGTCTCAGGGCTTATGAGCCTGAATGCCCTCTATATGTTATACCTTTTAATGATAATATATCCCAACTCAGTAAAATTTCTCAAAAATACAATTTCAATTTTTATCGCGATATAAACTTGGAGCTATTAGATGGAGTGGGAGCAAAAGTAAGGGGTATCGACGATATACATAATCACAGATTTCGTATTTTTTCCATCTTCTGGGGACCCCTAGAGCATTTTATCTTTCTAGATTCTGACATTATTGTTTTAGATAGCTTACAAGAGCTGTTCCGAACCTATATCAACTCTGAATTAGAATTTATGTACTACTATAGGGGTATATTCGATCAGGTCTATAAAGAGGGGGAGTTTAGAGATAAAATGATCCGAGAGCATAGGGCAAATGGTTTCAACGCAGGCTCTTTTATATCTTCCCGGGGAGCTTTTAGCCTAGATGATATTCAAGAGTTGGCTGAACAAGCAGCCACAATCAGACAGCATTTTGCTGATAATTGTATTGTCCAGCCTTTTGTCAACTACTGTGTGGATATTAAGGGACTGAAAACCCAAGCCATTACTGAGGCTATCCCAGATCTGGGCTCCGAGTGGGCAAAATTCAAGATAGAGTTTGCGGATAATACTCACAAGGTAAATGGGAAAAGAATACTATATACCCACTGGGCAGGCTTTGGTCACGGGCCAAATATGCCCAATCGTGATCTGTTTCTTAAGTACAGGCTGAAGAATTTATCTTGGCCCTGGCGCTGGCAATATGTGATCCGCGATCGCCTGACAACAACTTTCCGCACTTGGAAAAGTAGGCTAAGTAAAAAACTCAAAGGTTTATTACGCAAACCCGAGACTAAACCCCTATGAGTGCAAGATATGCTAGAGAACGATCCCATTTTTGAGCTCGGCAAAGTTTCCGTATTAATTCCCTGTTATCAGCATGGACACTTACTTCCTCAAGCAGTGGAATCTGTTTTGAGACAATCCTATCAAAACTATGAGATAATTGTTATCAATGATGGCTCCACCGATAACACCCATCAGGTAGTCCAAGAATATACCCAGAAATATCCCCAGCGGATTAAGTATTTATATCAAGAACAACAGGGGCAAGTAGCGGCCAGGAAAAACGGCAGCGCTTTGGTCAGGGGCGAATTTCTAATCACTTTAGATGCCGATGATCTGCTCGCTCCGTCAATGATGGCCAAGTGTGTAGAAAGCTTAAGCAAAAACCCTGAAGCAGCCGCTGTGGCCTCTAACGTTTGGATGATGGCGGAAGATGGCCAAACTATACTAGGCCAGCTCGACCAAAGTGAAGTTCCTAGCTGGCCCAATATTCTGGAACACAATACTTGGGGGGGGATTGCGGGCATCATGATCCGCTCCCAGTCTCTGCAAAAAGTAGGCTGGTTCAATTTCGATGGTACTGCGGGGGGTGAAGACTGGGATATCTGGATTCGCTTCGCCAGATCCCGTCAGAAATTGCTGCATATACCTGATTTTTTAGCTCAATACCGTCAAAATTGTAGCTCTCATAGTCGGCAAGGACTCAGGGTCTTAAAAGGGATATTACAGGTTTTGGATTGCTTAACCAAGGAAGATCCGCGCCTGATTCAGCTAGAAAACGTCCATCCCTCCATTGATATTTCTTACTACAATCAACTCCGTAATCGAGCCGTTTTTTTTAACTATGGTGTCGCCTTAGCGGCGGCAGAAGGTGAGGAGACTCTCCAAGAGATCTTGCAATACTTTGTGCCATCTGATTTAGATTTAGAAACTCTAGCAACTGCCTATATTAAGGGGCTCATTTTCGTCAGTCGAGTGCAAGGAAACACTAACATTTTTTGTCCAGATTTTCAAGATGATGCCCTAGGCAATGGGCTAAGTTACCTGGAAAATAAAATCTCTGAAGATACGGCCAAGTTGTTGAGGATTAAGATAGCAGAAAATTTAATCACGCAAACTCAAAGATCTACCAAAAATTCTAATCTATTCAAGAGTAAAATAAAAACTATCCTGATTAAAATTAAGCAAAAGTTATCAGCTCTGGCAAACCTAAATAAGACGTAAACAACTCCTCTGCCGATTCCTAAAGAGAGGATCTAAGAACTGAATTCAGGCGAGGGAAAACCCCTATAGATCAAATATTTTCTGACCTAATACCCACTGCTTGTAAATCTCTATTGTAGTCCGTCTTTAATCCTCCCCCTAAAAACAGCCTAACTTTCTCAGAAATCCTCGTCCACTTTACCGCTAAAGTAACCAAGGCCACCTTGATCCGATCGCTTTGGTTGGGAATTCTGGCATCTTTGTAGATAGCCAGAAGATCGTTCAGGTTAGGCCAATCTCGCCAAATATCAGCGATTAAGCCCCGGAAACGGTTCAAATTAGACCGATGGGGGTAACTGATTAAATTGATCTGATGCAATCCCCCCATGACCCTTATGGTTCTAGACCTTAAGGAAGGCCAAGTTTTGCGAGCAGGGTGTTTGACTAGGGCTTTTGGGGCATAAACTACTTGATAACCTGCTCTACTAACTCGCCGTCCCCATTCTAAATCTCCTCCCGAGGGAAGAGAGAGATTGAAAAATCCTACGGTTTCAAAAATCTGTTTAAAAGTAAAAATATTAGCAGTTGCGCCAAATTTCATCTTCGTAACTAATTCTTCTTGGGGTAAAGCTGTAATCATCTCAAAAAGCTCAACCGCGTTGGCTTTGCCTTCGATTTCGGGAAAAACCTCAATATGACCTGCAACCAAACCACAATTAGGAGTATTGACCAACTCCTCTACCCCCTCTCTCAGCCAGTGGGCATCGGGAAGGCAGTCAGCATCAGTAAAAGCAATGATTTCACCCCGGCATTCCCTAATCCCCGTGTTGCGGGCAGCAAATTGCGTGGGGATGGTTTCTACGAGATAAGAGGCTCGAGGAAATCGAGCCACGCAATCTTTAATGCTATCATCGGGCCCGTTATCGACAACAACGATCTCCCAATCGTCCGTAGGATATACTTGCCGCTCAAGAGCTTCTAGGCAAGTTTTCAGTCCCTCTACATCATTAAAAACAGGAATAATAATTGAGACAAAGGGGAAAGTCATAAAATACTTAGAGATCAATCGTCCCAGTTGGGCATCTTCTAGAAAATTACCTCACAAACCCCAGTCTTGTCAACTAACTCTATAAGATTAGGAACTGGGGTGGGGTTTAAACTGCCAAAAGGGGTAAAAAAAGCTATGAAGATGCTATAATAAGCCCCGTCCCGTATCTAAATGGTTAGAGGCAAGATTAATGGCATCTCCCACTTGTTCGCTTTGGTTTTTTGTAGCGCGGACTGACTTACCATTTATGATGCTTACTATCCCCCATATAGTTAAGATGTGTAATTTTCCCTTTCAAGAAAAAGTGTTAGCCATAGACACGGCTGCTTTAAGTGGGGAAAAAGTTGATCGTCCTGGTATTGGTACGATGGAAGACTTACGCCAATGTGCACAAACTTTGCTGCACAAGGGTGTGGTTGACCGCATTGTAGATTTTAATTACGATTCCGGGTATCAAGAACGAATATATCTAAAACATTTCGGCAGTGCCATAAAACCTACTCATAACTATAAAGGCTATCCGATCCTTGGCTCGATTTTTAAGATAGAAGAATGTCGGAGTGACTATCTGCTGCATTTTGATAGCGATATGATGATGTACCAAGAGCCAGGCTACAAATGGATTGCTGAAGGAATTGATCTGATGGAAGCAAATCCTCGGATTATGTTTGTCCGTCCTATGACAGGACCGCCCACCTCTGATGGTAAGTTTTGTGAATCAGATACGGGCAAATTAAATCCTCAAGGTTTTTATGAATTTAAATATTTTGGAAGTCGCCTATATTTGCTCAAATGTAACCGGTTTGATGAGTTATTACCCCTGCCTATCATCTGGTGTAATGAATATCGGCAGCAGTTTGTAAAAAATTGGCCAGAAGGGATGAAAACAGCCCTAAATATCTGGACTGGAAAGGGAAAATTAGATTCTTGGGAAATCATGGTTTCTGAGAAGCTCAAACAGACGGATTATCTGAGGATTAACCTCACCAACCCTAGAGCTTGGAGTTTACACCCGAAAGAGAGAAGCCCTGCTTTCATCGCAGCTTTACCATCAATTATTGCTAGGATAGAAAGGGGCGATTTTCCAGCCAAACAAGCAGGATTTTATGATTTAATTTTTGACCTGTGGATTTAGCACTGAATCATGCCAAGGCTATCAGAACATTAAATTGCGGTTCTTCGGTTTGTCTGATGCAATGTACAGGGTTATAAGGAATGAAACTCTTATAGAGAAAGGCATTTAGCGATTTTTGTCAATTGTTTTTTATCTAGAGCGAACTAATCAATTAAGTCTCCTGCCAGATAAGGATTTAGTCGATTTATGCCCCCCTATCGAACCATAACAAGTAACGAAGAGCCGAATAATTTGACGTGCTGGTGCATTTCTCACTCACCCATTTTACCTTAGCTGACAATAATTATAAATTTTTATTTCCCTTGAATTCCCTATTCTAAAAACAGAACTATCTTCCTGAATTAACCCCGTTCGTTCTCAGTCAATCCCTTTGATTGCTTGAGTATTTATACTTAATCTGTCCCACCAATTGTTTTTTTGTGATCGCCTCTCCCTGAAAAATAGTCACTTTCCACTATATTTTGCCTTCCAAAATCGGGGTTAATGCTCTATTTATTTCAAAATGAGAATTGCTGGATATTCAGCCAACCCTACTTATCTTGACTTCCCACACCCCACGCTCCACGGAAAACTTTTTGCCGCAAACCCTAGATAGAGATTTCGGGCGGTGGATTGGTTGTGATAGAAATATAAATATCGATCGCTTGCTATCAATCTTGATGAAAAGACAATATTTTCTGGCTTTTATCGGCTCAATTGCCCTTAGTTGCTTATTATCTCTGGGCATAAACCTTTTTTCATCTACCATCACCACCGCGCAAACCCAGACAATTCTAGTTTCTGCCGCCGCTAGTCTCAAAGAGGCCCTAGAAGAAATCAAGCCGGGGTTTGAAAAAGCCCATCGCCACATTAAAATTAATTATAACTTCGGTGCGTCGGGGGCTTTGCAACAGCAAATTACACAAGGTGCGCCGGCCGATGTTTTCCTCTCAGCTGCCACTAAGCAAATGGACGCTTTAGCAAAAGCTGGTTTAATCGATACAAGTACCAGAAGAAACCTGCTCACTAATAGCCTAGTTTTAATCGTTCCCAAGAATTCAAACCTAAAAATCAGCGATTTTCGTTCCCTGACTAACAGTAATGTCCAAAGAATTGCCGTGGGTGAACCGCGCAGCGTTCCCGTCGGTCAGTACAGCGAAGAAGTTTTGAAAAATCTCGGCATTTTAGAGCAAATAAAACCAAAACTGGTCTTGGCCAACTCCGTCCGCAATGTTCTCGCCGCCGTAGAAACTGGTAACGCCGATGCTGGCATTGTTTACATCACTGATGCCAAAATTTCCGACCAAGTAAAAGTAGTGGCTACGGCTGCCAATAATCTCCATTCTCCAATTATTTACCCGATGGCTGTGATAAAAGCCAGTAAAAACCCGCAAGCTGCCAAGACTTTCGCCCAGTATCTCACTAGGACAGCCGCTAAAAACATTTTTAAAAAATTCGGCTTCGGAATAGCCAGATAAACAATGCCAGACTTTTCCCCCCTATGGATATCCCTGAAAACCGCCACCATTGCCCTGATAATCATCTTTTTTCTCGGTATTGCCGCCGCTTATTGGATATTGGGCTATCGCGGACGGTGGAAATCCCTAATCGAGGGAGTTTTCGTCGCACCCTTAATCTTGCCCCCGACGGTGCTAGGCTTCATTTTACTGCTTCTATTCGGCAAAAACGGACTATTAGGACAGTTATTAGACTTATTCAATTTTCGCATCGTTTTTACTTGGTATGCCGCCGTTATCACCGCGACGGTGGTAGCTTTTCCCCTGATGTACAAAACCACCCTCGGCGCTTTTGAACAGGTGGATGCCAGTCTTTTACAGGTTGCTCGCACCCTAGGGGCATCGGAAGGAAAAATATTCTGGTGCGTACTTTTGCCCCTCTCTTTTCCTGGGGTATTAGCAGGATTAACCCTAGCCTTTGCCCGCGCTTTGGGGGAATTTGGGGCGACTTTGATGTTAGCGGGTAATATTCCGGGGCAAACCCAAACTATCCCGATGGCGATTTTCTTCGCTGTGGAAGCAGGAGCGATGACCGAGGCTTGGATCTGGGTGTTTATTATCATGTTAATCTCCCTATCGGGTATTATCGCCGTTAATCTCTGGCAAAGTCAACGTAAACAGCAATTAGGACGACTGGGAGAAAGCAAACCTAACGAGATGGAGGACTGGCTGCCACCCTGGGAGGGTCGCGATTTTGCCCTTTTAGCAGCTGAAAATCAGCATTATAAAGATAAAATAGGCTTATTTGTCGATATAGAGAAATGTTTACCCAGTTTTAACCTCTCGGTCACTTTTAACTGCCAAAATCAGCCATTAGGACTATTAGGGGCTTCGGGGTCGGGAAAAAGCCTGATTTTGCGATCGCTGGCTGGAGTGGAAACGCCCTCAAGGGGTCGTATTGTCTTAAATGGGCGCATTCTCTTCGATTCGGAAAAGGGAATTAATCTCCCCAGTCGTCAGCGTCGTATCGGTTTTGTGGTGCAGAATTATGCCCTTTTTCCCCATCTCACCGTAGCAGAAAATATCGCTTTTAGTCTCCCGAAAAACTTATCTAAAAAAGTTATTAAACAGCAGATTGCCAATCAATTGGAATTAGTGCAGTTACCCGGCATGGAAAACCATTATCCCCATCAATTATCGGGGGGACAACAGCAACGAGTCGCCATCGCTCGCGCTTTAGCTAGTCGTCCGGAAGCTTTATTATTAGATGAGCCTTTTTCTGCCCTTGATACCCATCTACGCGCTCAATTAGAACGTCAGATGATCAAAACTTTAAGTAATTACGATGGCGTGACAATTTTTGTTACCCATAATATGGATGAAGCCTATCGAATATGCGAGAATTTATTAGTTATGGAAAAAGGGCGGGCAATTGCTAATAATTCTAAACAGAAAATTTTTGAACGACCAGATAGCGTTAGTTTGGCCAAGATTACCGGTTGTAAGAATTTTTCTCGTGCTATTATCATTAATAATCAACAATTGGAAGCGATTGATTGGGACGTTAAATTACACACCGTCCCCGGAATTCCCGATTATTTAGCCTATACGGGAATTCGCGCCCATCAAATTATTTTTGGTCGAGATTTAGGCGATATTAATACTTTTCCCTGTTGGTTAGCTAATGCCATTGAAGGCCCCCATCGGGTGACTCTCTATCTGAAACTTAATCAACCCTCCAATCACGACCGCGATTTTCATATCCAAGCAGAGTTGTATAAGGATAAATGGTTAGAAATTAAGGAGCAAGCTTTGCCTTGGACTGTTACTTTATCTCCCCATCGTTTATTATTATTAAAGTAATAGGCCAATTTTTCTCAAGTGCTGACAGATATAAAGCTTCTAAAATCCAGGACTATCCCGTTAAATACCCGCTCGTGTCATTAATTAGTAAAAATGTTCTATATGGAGTTATAAAATCATGACTGAAAAGGAATCTTGTGATTGGATAATGCGAGTGGATTTACACTTACCCACTCCTGATGAAATGCCAGACGAAATGTTAGAAATAGCAGCGGCAATCGCGTGGATTAATTACCGAGTAGAGGGGCCAGGTTGTCTGTGGCTGATGGTCAATTCCTGCTGTGAACCTAAATTTATGTATCTGCCAGATATCAAGTTAAGACGAATTGCCGAAAGAGCGCATCCAGAGGTAGATATTTACGATCCAATTAACGAACTCCTGCTGTTAGTTAGTCCCAATTGGGAAATATTTCCGGGGGAATTAGTGGGAGATAACGAAACACATTTTTACTACCGAATTAACGTCAAAGAACGAGTAGGAAAATCCTGTGAAGATTGCTGGGAGGTTTGGGGAGAAAAGTTAGGAGAAGTTGGTCGAGAAGGAATGGTAACAATAGTGGAAGATGTCTAAAGTGTCGATTGAGTAATTGATTGTTCACCACAGAGACACAGAGTTTTTAGGGAGCATCTCACCTTTGTAACCCCTAAATCAGGTTTTATGTCAAGCTATTTTGAAAGCCTTACTAGAAAACAGTTTTAGGAACAAGTATAATTACTCACTTACATAAATGAGATGCTCCCGAGTTTTGAGTTTTTCGAGTAATTTTTCTGATTAATGAAATAGTGTTATATTGGCTCTGAGTACTATGTATGCTACTTTATTGATTAATCCGACTGATTTTGTTGTGTATTTTTATAATAAAGAAGATAATCCTAAAGCTCAGGGATTAGCGGAGCGATGTTATCGAGAATTACCTGTTAAAAAACGTCGAGGTTTGGAATTTTTAGAACAAAAACGACAGACTTCTCTCTTTACTCAACTGGAAACCTATCTGAAAAATGGCCAATGGCGCGAAGCCGATGAGGAAACAGCACGGTTAATGTTGTTAATTGCTAAAAGAGAAGATGAAGGCTGGCTAGATGAAGAAAGTATTAACAACTTTCCCTGTGAAGAGTTACGCACCATTGACAAGCTCTGGGTAGATAATAGCGGCGGCAAATTTGGCTTTTCTGTGCAGAAAAAAGTCTGGCTGGATTGTGGTGGTGTCCTAGGGGAGAATAATTGGGATGTCTATAAAAAATTTGGTGACCAAGTAGGTTGGCGCAGGCGCGGAAACTGGTTGAGCTATGATGAGCTAACTTTTTATTATGAGGAAGTAGAACACGCACACCTACCCGCGTGGTGGCAGTCCGGACAGGGAAGGGGATTAATGGGGAGGGCGGTCTCTTTTCTCGCGCAGCGACTTGTAACCTGTAATATATCACATTAAACCAGTAAAAAGCCCCCCTTATCAAGGGGGGTTGGGGGGATCACATTAAACCAGTAAAAAGCCCCCCTTATCAAGGGTAGGGCTGTTTCATTCTCCCATCAGAATATCAAAAGTAAAAGCGATCACTATCAGGTAAAATGAAAAGTGACCGCCAACCTTTAAAATATATGTTGAGCTTAATAGAAA
>JAADBR010000065.1 GCA_009995705.1 Microcystis aeruginosa W13-11 | reverse complement strand
CCATTAAGAAATGTTACAAATTACATGGGTACATTAAGAAAAGTTAAGGGGGTGTATCCATTGATGGATAAGGGTTTCCAGCTATTGTGGTATATATGTATGGGGGAAGTTCAGTTATATAAGTTAAACTTATCACACCAAGAGTAAGAGAGCTGATTTACTTCAATAAGCCATTTTAGCAGCAAACAAGAGGTAAAAGAGTTAATTCCTCTAACCGATCGTTCCCTATTTTGGGCGAAATCTTTGGAAAAAAATCAGCTAGTTACTAAAGAAAAGTTTGAATAATTTCTGCGATCGCTTGACGTTGGCAATCGTCATATCCCCAGCGTTTTAAAAAGGCTTGATATTCTCCTTGTCCTGTGTTTAAACTGGTAGCTAATTGTTGTAATTTTTCCCCCAAGGCTGGCGATAATAACTGCTTAATTAGTTGACCAGTTTTTTCTTGGACTTTCTCAGAACCTTGAGCGTTTTCTTGATCTCCTTGACTGCGATGATAGATGACCATTGCCGTGGACATAGCCAGATTTTTGACTAATAATTCATTGACAAATATCGGGGAAGTTTTTAAAGCAGTGATTACTTCTAAACTAGGATATTCCCTATGGGATAAATCGCTGGTTAAGTAAGTAACAAAAAAACCTCTAGCTCCATTTTCTGTGGAGACTAACTCAGTAATTTTCTGAGTGATTGTATCGGTATCTAAAAACTCAATTTGACTTAGTAAATCTTGAGTTTGTTGGATAGCATTTTCAAAAGTTATAGCCATAATAATAAATATCCTTCTGTGAAGTTTAATAGAAAAATACTAAGCGTCTAAAGCATTTAACCAATTAGTTAAATCCTCCACTGTCGAAAAATCAAATAAAGCTTCCCCTGCTCGTTCCAGATCATCAATATTCAAGGTCATAATCCGACTCTCTATATCCACATCAATATCTCCTAACTTACGTTTAATCAGACGAACAATTAGATTTCTTTCTCTTGCTAAACCCTGTTCTAAACCCTGTTCTAAACCACGGCGCATCCAACTGGTGGTAATCTGCATAACTCCCTCCTGTTCAGGTTGAATAAATGTGCTAATCTCCCGTTGAAATTCTATCTCCTCGGACGAGTTGAGATTGAGATAGGTATCGACAAAGCCTGAAATCAATTGCATTCTAGCAGCATCTAATCGTAAGCGTTCAGGGGGTCTAAAGAAGAAGAAAGACAAACCCTTTCCATCAAGCCATAAAATTAGGCAACTTTCAAAAAGTCATCTTCATCAGAACAAGTAGTAACCGATGGAAGCAAAGAAGGAGCAGTAGTACCACTGCGAGCAGCCACAACAGCTTTCGTCATAAACTCCAAAACATTCCGTTTTTGTGACTTGAGGGTTGTCACGACAGTTAACATCCGAGCCACAAAATTACTACCTGCTTGAGTTTGAGAACCAAAGCTAGTACGTCTCCAGATCACCGCCGGACGAATCGCCCTTTCTGCTGCATTATTGGTGGGTTCGACACCAACAGTTGTCACAAACAACCACACCGCCGACTCAACTTTGAGCAGTTGACGACAAGTGCGAACTGTTTTGGCTAGAGGGGTTTTTTCCCTTGTCCCGATGGAATAGGAATCAGCCTCAGTTAAAGTTGCCTTGATTGATGAACGAATATCCTTGACCAATTGGGCAAAATCCCTACGACATAAAGTCCCATCACGGACTCGGTGCCAAAGTTCAAACAACTTCTCCTGTTGTTTAACCAGTGCCGTTCCCAATTCTGCCGAGACTCCAGGTCGTTCCGAAATTTTGATGAATTCCCGTTTCAAGTGAGCCCAACACAATTGCCGACGTTCTAAGTCCACCCAGTTGTAAGCACCATGACGGTCAGAGTTTAAAATTCCCCTGAAGTTCTCACCTAATAAATTCTTTGCCCCTTGAGTACAACGGGTGAGGGCAATTTCAAAAAATGTGACTAGGGGTGTGACTGCAACCCACAGCCAAGCTTTTCTCTGGCTCGGGTTAAAACCATCAATATTTCCTTGATTAAAGCTGGTTTCATCGGCTCCGACAGTGTTTGCACTTTGGATATAAAGTTTTGCTTCATCCACACAGCTTGCCACTGCATTACTCGCTTCCAGTCGCAGTCTGTTGACGGTTCCCAATGATATTGAAATTCCCAATACTTCTGCCATGGCACTTTGTACCATTCTTTGACTATTGCGATACACTCCACTTAGCAGTGCCACCAATGCTACTACTCTTACTCCGTAACCACTTGGGTTCACATCTTCTGGTAATGTGGCACGAGTCTTCGTGCCACATCCAGTACAGGTCAATTGATGCAAACGATGCTCAATGACTATAGGACTGATGGGTGGAATTTCTACTATCTGGTGACGATAGGGGTTTATGTCTTCTCCTGTGAGGGTAGTTCCACAATTGGCACATGCTTGTGGATGATGGTCTATTACTTCGCTACATTCTTCTATGGGGTATAAGTCTCGACTATTTCCTTTATGACCCGGTTGACCACCTCGTTTTTTACGGCTTTTCTGTCTGGTCTGCTTTTTTCCTAATCCCGGTGGGTCACTCGATGGGGGTAATGAGGAATTTTTTGATGAAGAATTGATTTTTTCTAGTAACTGTTCCTGAACTGTCAGGACTTCCTTTAACCTCTGATCCTGTTGTTCTATTTGCAGCACCATCTCCTCCACCAATTTCCTGACACTGGTTGGGGTTTTTTCCCAATCTTCCAGGGAGATCCGCTCCTTATGATTGACACACTTCTCTTCCATGTCACTTAGTTTATCAGATTTTGATGCCCTTTTTTGGCGATCATTCTTCTACCCCCCTGAACGGTTACTATGTTATTGTCCGAATGCTTCGCCCGTACAGGGATTTAATGGGGAGATTATCAGAATTGTATCACAGGGATGATAGCCGAGAAAAATTATAGTCAATCAAACAATCAAAAAAATCATAATTTAGACACGATCATCGGTTAAAATAATAGTAATTTAGAATTAAGGATTGAGTTATGCTTCAACAAAACTGTGAAGCCGTCTTTGAAAATGGCGTTTTACGTCCTCTTGGTAATCTCCAACTCAATGAAGGACAGTGCGTTAAACTCATTATAAAATCGAATTCAATTTCCCAGCTTACTTCCCAAAAATGGTCAGAAACGGGGATAATCGCCCAGTTAACAGCAAATCCGATTAAAATTCAAGACTTCCATCCTCTTACCAGAGAAGAAGCGAATGAACGCTGGTGAATCTCAACCCTTCTTTATTGATTCTAATATTTGGCTGTATCGCTTCATTGTTAATTGTAGCGA
Organism: Microcystis aeruginosa W13-11; assembly: GCA_009995705.1. Lineage (GTDB taxonomy): Bacteria > Cyanobacteriota > Cyanobacteriia > Cyanobacteriales > Microcystaceae > Microcystis > Microcystis aeruginosa_F. The sequence goes on along the minus strand of JAADBR010000065.1, from coordinate 18,030 downwards.
TCCTAATGCCATCCCTAAGCAACAAATAGCTACAAATACTACGAATCAAGGAAACTTGATAATTAGTACACAAGTTGTCAATGAGGTTTGCTCAAATTTAATCCGCAAAGCAGGGTTTAATAATTTACAGATTCAAAATCTACTTGAAGAATTTACCCAAGGGTGTGAAATCTTACCTGTCTCCCTCGAAACCCTTGAGTATGCCGTGAAATTACGAGATCGCTATTTAATTTCATTTTGGGATAGCCTGATTGTTGCTAGTGCAGTTTTAGGCGATGCAACTATTCTCTACTCAGAAGATATGCAAGATGGTTTAATTATCAATAATAGCTTACAGGTTATCAATCCCTTTAAAGATTTAAACTCTTAAAAAGATCATTAATGATAACTATAGCGTTTGTTATAAAAATGAAGTGTGAAATAATCTCGAAAAACTGCTTTTTTAGCTTCTTCTAAATCGTCATCACTGATCACAAAATTTTTCCATAAACCTTTAATTTGAGTCTGATGATGAATGACCGTTTTTTTTAGGCTTCTAATTCTTCCTGAATGACTTGAATCCGAAGTAGAACATATTGACTAATGGCAAATAATCCCCTTACTCTTTGATTTGATTTTTTAATGCTGCATATTTTATTGTATCACAGGGATAATAGCTGCAAAAAATCCTGGTCAATCAAATAATCAAAAAAAATCATAATTTAGATAGGATTGGGTGCGTTGTTCGTTCGTGGTTTGAGATTGTTTTATAAAAGTTTTTTAAATTCTTCAATAGTTAATCCAGAACCTTTAATAATTGTTCCCATTGTATAAGCATTGATTGGATTAGCCCTTGGAATAGTGAGAATATGTTGTCCATCAGTCATGATAATATGTTTTCCCTGTCGAACAATCTGAAATCCTGCTTTTTCAAATGCTTTAATTGCTCGTTGATGATTAATTCCAGGAAGACTAGGCATGATTTAATTCAACTTCTACATAATAAGATTCGATCCCTTGATTTAATTCCTCAGCCACTTCTAAATAAGACTGAATTGCATCTTGAATATTATTGAGTGCTTCTTCTTTAGTTGTCCCTTGAGAAGCACAACCGGGTAAACTAGGACACCAAACGGCATATCCCTCTTCTGTTTGTTTGAGATTGACTTGATATTGCATATTTTTAAGATCATCCCGTCCTTAATAAAAATTTGGGCAAAACTATTATTGTAATGCTTCAAGGCGATCTGCTTCGGCGGCTTCGGCTATAATTTCTGCTTCTATTGTTTCTTTGTTAGTATGATAGTAAGTTAGAGCGGCATAAACTTGTGCCAAAGAAAGATGAGGGATTTCATCGGCAATTTCTTCAGGGCTATATCCTAATTTATACCAGATCACTATTCTTCGTACAGTAACAGCAGTTCCCGCGATAATAGAACAACCTCCATGAATTTTGGGATCGCTTTTTATGAAAGTGCCAATATTGATCTCTGTTAACATAACTTTCTCTGATTCAGTTTCAACTAATTAATCTATATAAGATTCTATGTCTTTAGCACCAATATAGCATAACCATTCGGCTACGGCTACCATTACCTCAACCAACCCCCGATCCAATAATTCCTGATTTTGCTGCACAATGCGGGGTTCATCTCCATTATTGCAGGATAATAGCTGATTAATGAGGTTTAGATGAGCTTGGGCGCGTTGTTCATTCATAGCGTGGTAGATGGTGGCGGTTAATTCAGTTATAAGCGATTCATCGGAAATCATCAAGAGTTGGGGATTGGTGGTAAGATTGTCAGAAAGGCGATCGCGCTGAATCAAGGCTGAATAATGAGGGGCTATGATAATAGGTCGTGGTTAGAATTTTTAAAACAGTCTATCAAATCCTCATAACAATCATCAAGTAATCCAAGCACTAAGAAATTCAACTTGATCGATCATTTCTTTGGCTGATTTAGTGGCAATTAGCTGTAAAATGCCTCGCATAACTTCCCCTATCGAATATCTTTGTTGTTGGACTAGAATGATTGCTGCATGATTTCTTTTTTGTTGCAAGAAAAGTGTATGTAAATAATAAAAATCTCTAACATTAGAACTATAAAGACTACGCCCCTGAGAAGTTGCTCAGATTAATTGTTCTTCATCAGAGTATCCCAATCAGTTCCTCCTCTGAAGACATCGTAACATCAATCCCTCGCATCCCTAAACCTTTGGCGATCGCGTTAGAGACACTTTCATCCACTGCGATCGCTCTCTTCCTATTAATTAAACTTTAAAACCGCGATTATTTTAGCTCTGGCAACGGCGATCACCATGTTACCCCAATGGATAAAAAATAGTCTACGAGCTATCAGTTAAAGCTATGAGTGAAGCAGTTGTAACACTTCTCAGTGCGATCGCTGATCCCATAGGATGGTTTAGCATCGTGTAACCCGTCAAAAATGTTGATGACTAAGGCAAGTATTTTTTAGTATTGCAAAATTTTCTAAATTTTGCGGTCGCGGTTTGATTGTTGATGGTTGATAAGGGGCGTTTTTCAAAACAATTTGCCTTGAAAACTCAATGCTAAAATGAAATTAAGTCAACAAAAATTTAATGCCTGATTTTCAGACCTTTATCGGTATCCTTACCACTCTATTTGTCTTTTTAACAGGAATAATCCTCAACTATGACTCAATCCAACTCGGCAACGAACAAATTATCATCCCCCAATGGTTCGGACTTCTCTTCGCAGGGATTACTTTCAGCTTTGTTACGTTGGATCAAATCCTACGGGGGCTTGTCCGACTTGAAAAAACAGAACGAGAAACTCGCCGAACTCGAATCGAAACTCGATACCGTAGTGCAATCATCCGATTCCAACTTAACTCCAACAACTTCCACAGAAACCAACTAGCAGATATTTTAGCCCTACTTGAAGAATACCGAGATACACTTTAGGGTAATTCTTGAGGGCGATCGCCGATCTTGTCGGAGGTCAGTGCGATCGCTGGTGGGCATTGTTAAGTTTTCTTGAACGGGCGATTTTCGTGATCAAGAGTAGAACCATCAATATTTATGGTTCTGTTGGCTCTTGGTATGATACGGATGTCTGTGGGGAAATGGGTGTTATGCACTCCTGTCAAATTAAATTTAACAACTAGCGATCGCTTTTCGGCGGGAACACAGAAACGGGTAGAATCGATCAATGCAGTTGTTTTCTTTCGAGGTGTCGTCATTAATAAGAAAGCTACCCGTTCCTTAGCCGGTATTGCCGGAATTGTCGCCGTTGCCACCTTAATCAGTAAGGTTTTTGGTTCAGTCCGCGAACAGGTAATCGCCGCTGCCTACGGTGTTAGGCCGGTGGTGAACGCCTTTATTAGCTGTCACCGTCTTTTTAACAGTTCATATTTATCCCCCAATGTGAAAATTGGCAGTCTTTGTGGGCAAGGGTAAAACTGGATAAGTAATCTTGACCGTCTAAATCGAGATTAAAGGCAGAAAAGCAGACCCACAGACTACGTTTATCAACAGCGACAGAGCGACTAAAAATTTTACTGAGAGTATTGGCGGTCAGTCCAGTTTGTTGGCTAAGAATGTCTAAGGTGCAGCGAGTGTTTTGTTTTATTTCCCAATTCACTTTAGCACGGTGCAGCTTTTGGTAGCCGATGGAGGTTAGGATTACGCCGCGTTGGCGAGAAGATTTAGCCTTTGATTGTTCCATAATTTGCCTCATCAACCTAGAGGTCAGCGTAGTTTTCCATTATCGTAATCGATGGGAATAGAAAAAATTACTTTTTTTACAAGATTTAAAGTTTGCACTAGACCTCGACCTAATATTATCTCAAGACTAAAAGTCTTTCTAGTTGAGGAATCTATCCAAATAAAAATTATTTTAATTGCCTCATATTTTTTCAGTAAAATTGAATTAGCAACGATAGATATACATTTCAGCTATCGAACTGTTTAGTTAGTACACAGGCTAAAAGCAGGCTGTAACTGGGTTATAATTTTTGGAGATGTCTACTAGGAGTGAGGATTTTAACTGAGTGAATTCGCTGATGATTCTCCTTGAACATTTACTATGTACTATGATCTTAATTTATGGGAGTCTATCGTTATTTAGCAATTGAATGGGGTGATCGCCGTTATGCTTCATCAATTTCCCATAGATTGTGATTAATCCCATACGGCATTTTCATGATGATTTAAAATGTGATAATCTTTGGTTAGCAAAATGTGGTTATCTCCTGAAGCGTTACTAACAATTAAGCAATCAAAGGGATCACGAGTCTAGTTAATAATGACAGACTGATTAATAATTAAATTAAAATCTTTTTTACATACCTTTAAATCAAGGCAACTTACTAATTCTAGAACAATGTCGTCTGATTTTTCAGTAATTCGCCCAATTTCGTATAAATGATGCCCGATTCTGTGGAGCTAAATAATCCCACTCCCACATTTCCCAAAAAAAGAGCGCACTTCCCATATTTTCCAAAACGCCATTACTCCGTTCTATCTCCTAAAAAGCGTTCGCTCTCCAGCCTCAAAATGATCTAGTCATAATGACTCCACATTCGATAAATTTTGATCAATTTCTCCGATTCAAAGACTTCATAAACTAGCCGATGCTGTTTATTGATCCGACGACTAATTAACCCTTTCATGTCCCCTTTTAATAACTCATAATCTGGTGGGTATTGAAATGGGTCTTCTTCAATTATTTTGATAAGTTCAAGAACCTTGTATTTCAGTCCACTAGAAGCAATCTTTTTGGCATCTTTTTGAGATTGGGTCATAAAGATTATTTTATACATTACCAATCTAACTCATCTAAGCTTAAGCTCTGTTCAATAGATTCATCACGGGCTGCCTGAATACTTTGAATCATTCCTTCGATTCCCCTTAGATATTCGTCATCACTGACATAATCTGATTGTTCCAGAATTTTAATTTCGTCTCTAGAGAAGCGAGCAAGTAACCATAGAAATTTTTCACTAATGCTATCGTCAATTTGCAAGGTAATTGTTCGCATAAATTAACTCCTAAGCTTTCTGTATAAATCGCTTTCACATTGAAATCTACACCTTTTGCATTCTATCATTATTTTCCACATGATTCAACAAGCGATCGCCCTCTCAGGTCACGTCATAATGTTTGAGCATGGTTAAGGTTCTCTAACAATTTTCTTAACTAAGTCTATGATATTGCAGTGATAGTTTAGTCTGAATTTAAGAGGTTCGGCAGAAAAGTGTCTATATTGTTCTTGAAAGTTAGGGTTAGGCGATCGCGGTTATGCTTCTTTAATTTCCCAACGATGCCTAATTCTCATGATCACGGTTTCTCCGTCAATTCCTTCGCCTCGATCTAATTGTTCGGCAGCAATATCAATAGACCTCTTACAAATTCAAGAAAGTCCCCTTTTTTTAAGGGGGATTGAGGGGGATCAAACTCGATTGCCCATTGTTGATAGCGATCGCGTTTACTGAGTAATTGCAAGGCTTCGGCAATGATTTCATCTGGATTGGCATAACGCCCTGTATCTAGTTTGGCTTCGATCAGCTTTTGGTGTTCGGGTTTTAAAGTTAATTTCATGGTTGTTAAGGCCTGGCCTTTTTTCATTATAGGTTTGTCGCTGTGGGATCGTCCCAAGTTTATTCAGGCAAGATGCGCTACTCATTTTTACTGTGGGGTAAGCTCTCTAGCCTGTCCAGACGACAAAAGTGGGATATTTCCATCTCGGTTTTTGTGGTTTTGGGGATGAAGCAAAAGTTTGGGGAGTCGGAGTGGGGAGAGATTGTCAGGATATTTTGACAATGCTTGGGCTTAAGTTGGTAAAGTTGGGGATTTTTCCCAAGTTAAGGATTTTTGTGGGAGGTTGGAGGGACTGTAAGTTAGGCAGGGTAAGGGTTTGGGGAATTTTACTAACTTTTTCCTTAAGTTCCTAAACTTCGGTTGTGTTAAGAGTTAGGCGAAAAATAAACTCGATAGTTAGGGGTTATACATAGTCCGGTTTGTATGAATGGACATTACTCCCAAGTATCGTAAATTATTGAGGATAAATTCAATGATCTTAAATCTGAACAAGAAAAAGTTTGCCTTTTTAAAGGCGATGATTGTTTCCGTTTTGGCAATCTTAGTTTTTACCGTTGGTAATCCTGCGTTTGCTCAATCTGTTTTTACAGACAAACTCGATTTAGGTTTAACGAGTTTTTATCCAGATGCGGCTTCTCAACAAACGAAAGTTAATACACTAGAGAAGCTTAATTACAGTATTTCTGTTCCTCTCAACGTGAAAGATCTAGATGATAAACTAGGCGATGGATCATTTCAGAGTGCCGATCTTGATTTTAGTACGACTCAGCCCACTGTTCCTGGTACTAATACTCGTATTTCTTTCACTGGCCCTATTACCACAACTAACGGGGTTGCTCAAACTTCTAAACTTTATGCGGTTGTCGCAGGAAAGCCGAAATTAAGCACTTGTCCCGTTGAAGTCCAAGAAACACAGATTGCATTCTTCAATCAGAAAGATGATGCAAATGCAAAAGCGCAGTCCCTTTCCGATCAAGGATATCTGGTTTATGTCACTACTAATACTGCTGTACAAAAGGAAGCTCAAACTAAGATTAAGGAACTCAACTGTCAACCTAATGCTCAAGGAGTAATTGTTAATGGTAAAACGCAGAAAGTTACTGTAGATTTTACAGATATTTTCAACTTGTTACCACGAAATCTACAACAGCCTGCAAAAAATTCACCTTTTGTTTATTCAGCCAAGGGTGATTCCATTTATTTAGTCAATGCAAGAAAAGAATATGATCCCAGCAACCCTACACAATAAATTTTGATAAAACATCTCGTGTAGGAATGAGATTAAATAAATTATATTACCGTGGAGTTGATATCTAATAATTAAAAATATCTTCTCCATAGTGTATTTATTAGTGCTTGATCATGAAATTTACCTCCAGTTAATAGGCTCGAACATGACAGAAAAACTTCGATTTCAACCGGTTTCTCATAGTTGGGTCGCTCTACATCCAAACCCTAAAGGAGTGATTCAATTTATTGGGGGTGCTTTTTTTGGTACATTTTTTCCTATGTTTTTCTATCGCTCTCTACTTCAGCGTTTGTTTGATAAAGAGTACACAATTGTTCTTTTACCCTTTAATTTTAGTTTTGACCACTATGCCGAATCTGGCTTTTTAATTAGAGAACAGTATGAGATCATGCCAGAGCTTATTAGAAGAGCAATATTTGAAGGTTATAATTACGAAGCTTATCTGAGCGATCGCAACTTTTCTTGGATTGGTCATAGTATTGGCTGTAAATATATTGCCCTTTTGGAAGTATTTAGTGCTTTACCTACTCTGGGAAAACCTGATAGTTCTGATTACGATAAGAATATTGAATATTTGAGGGAATTTCTTGAGGATATTGTTAACTCAACAGCAAACAAAAAAGATTCTCAACGAAAAATTCAGAGAAAAATTGACGATCTTTTGACGGGACTTTTAATTCTGATTAATGACTTACAAGTAAAACGGGAAAAGGCTCAGGAACTAATCAAGATATACATCAAGCAAGATCCCAATTATCATCAAGAGTTGAAAGGTAAAATTGAAATCACTAGCATTTTCATTAAAAATCAACCCTCTTTGTTATTAGCTCCTGTCAATACAGGTCTTGATAGTGCTGTCCCGCAGCCTTTTGCAAGTATTCTTATCGGTTTGGGATTGAATGTTAAACCAACCCCAGATGAAACCTACACCTTAATCAAAAAAGCTAATTTATTTGGACTCTTGGGATTAATTTCATTTAAAACAGATAAAATTGCTTTATCAACTTGTCAGTGGTTTGAGAGTGATTTCAAAAAACCACCTAAAGAATTTCAGCAAAAGCTAAACGGTGGACATTTGAGACCATTGGGCATAAGATTGGGCAATTTGGTTATCAATTTTCCCGACCTTAAAGATAAGATTCCACTTATTGAATCCATGCAAAAACGGGAGGAATACCTTGAATCTCCTGTAAGTCAGTTATTTCAACGTTTAGAGGACAAACAAGTTTAATCGCCGATTGCGTAGGGTGCATTTCATGCACCTTTTACCTTTTCAAAATACTTAAATCTAAATTGCGATGCCTTACATTGCCCTAACATCTCCGGCATTATTCATTGCCAATACCGTCAGGAGTTGTTATCGTAACCAAATCAGATCGATAAAAACCTTCAACAATCAACCAATAGATACCGAAAAACAGGGCGAGCTTGGGATTGTAAATAAAACCCCATCAAGCATAGGATAATAGGGAACATCCAATGCTTGATGGACAACGCTATTCACTTACTGAGCGAAGAGACAATCTAGAGCGATTTAGCCATTACAATGCTTGAAGATAATCGGCTTTGCAGCAATCTAGATATAAATGCTAATTGTGCAAAGTATCCACAAGTTAACTTGGTTCGGAGTTTTAAGAATTGCTCAGAAGACAATTCATACTCTTTTAAGTCAGGAGATAGGGAAGTGGGAAAATTTCAACTAATACTCCAAAACCCTAAAATCTCAACTATCTGTTTTTTCACTTTATCTTAAATGTCGGGTGAAGACCCACCTGGTGGGTTAGGCAACGCAAGGAACCCCTAATTTAAGTGGACTGGTTGAACCAAGAATCCCTCGCTTGAGTGCGATGGGAGTGTCAATACTTCCCTCAAATGTCCTTGTTCAATTTTCCAGTGACGGTCAGCAATAGGCAATAATTCCCCAGCATCGTGACTAACTACTAATAAAGTCCAGTGTTGTTTGAGACTAGCGAGAAGTTTAGCCAATTGACGACGCATCGACCAATCTAAACCGGCCGTAGGTTCATCGAGAAGTAACAGATTAGGCTGCCGGATTAACTGGACAGCGAGGGATAAACGACGCTGTTGACCCCCACTAAGATTGTGGGGAGAAGTATCCAGGGCAATGTTTTCTAATCCTACCTCCTTTAAGGCCGCCGTCAGGCGATCGCTTTTAATCTCCGGATGACCGAGACGCAACTCCTCAAGGATGGTTTTACCGCAAAAATGACGTTCAGGAAACTGAAAAACGATTCCTCCTAATTGTTGCAGGTGCAGCACGGTTAATTCTTGGTCGCGCCAGTGAATCGTCCCTCCTGTTTTATCGGCAAAGCCTGCTAGAATTTCCAAAAGAGTCGTTTTTCCGGAACCACTGGGGCCAACAATCAGACCTAATTCCTGGGATGCTAATTCGAGATTAATCCCCTGTAAAATGGGATTGAGGGCAGCGGGAGGATGATAAACCACATCTTTGAGATAAAGCATTGACAGGAAAATAACTGGAAATTAAGTCTAGAAACCTGTTTCTATTGTGACAGATTTTTTCATTCGCTCAAGGAGACTTTTGACCATGGTGCTGAGGTTAGGTTTAACGAAAAAAATGGCGATCGGTGCTTCGCTGGCTGTTATGGTAGTGGTTAACTGGATTGGTCCCGGGTTAGCTGGAGATCCTTTCCGCAAAACCAATCCCCGACCGATTGGTGATAAGACCGAGGCCGCTTTTAACGCTATTTTTAAACAAGGTAACTATCTAGAGGCAAAAAAATTAATTGTTGAGGCCACAGAAAAGGAACCCCAAGAACCTTTGTCCCATGCTATGCGTGCCTCTCTTGCTTTTACCGACCAGGATTGGAACACCCTCAAAACCTACTCCGAGAAAACTAAGGAAGCGGCCAAACAAATGCAGGACAGCGACCCTTTAAGGGGAAATTTGTATCTCGCGGTGGGTAGTTTTTTGGAGGGAACCTACGTTTTTCAAACCGAAGGTGCAGTATCGGCTATCCCCAGACTACAACAGGTGTTTCAGTATTTGGAAACCGCAGAAAAGGTTAATCCTACGGATCCAGAATTAAACCTGTTAAAGGGTTATATGGATTTGATTTTAGCGGTTAATCTGCCCTTTTCTAGTCCCCAAGAGGCAATTCAACGGCTAGAAACATACGGAAGTCCTGATTACTTGGTCGATCGAGGTATAGCTCTAGCTTACCGGGATTTAAAGCAGTATGATCAGGCTTTGCAGTTTATCGATAACGCTTTGAAAGCGACCCCCGATAATCCAGAATTGATGTATCTGAAGGGTCAAATCCTGAGAATTCAAGGCAATACGGATAAAAATACTGGCTCTTTGAAACTGGCACTAGATTACTTTAATAATGCCCTGAAAAAACAGGAACAACTCCCCGAATCGGTCAAAAAACAGTTAAATCGCGAACACCGTAAGGTACAGGAGGAGATTAAATCCCTAGAAAACACCGCTAATCGCTAAAAAATGCCTAAAAATAGTCAATATTTAGGTTGTTTTATCAGTTATCAGTTTTTGAAGACAAAAGGCAAAGGGCAGCCGTCAAGGGTGCATCTCAGATTTGCAGGAATACCGACAATCAGTAATTATCAGTGACTCTTAGATGATAACAAATGTATCAGCAGCTGCGTGTAAGCATCCCACCGAAAAACTAATGCGCTCCGGGGTTTGGGGGGTAGAACCCCCCAAAAGCTTGGATTGAGTGGTAAAATCAGAAACAACGCCCGATTTTAGCAGGGGGGTTTCCCCGTAAAAATCGCAATTGGTAGATTTACGGAAATGAGATGCACCCGCTGTCAAATTTTGCCAAAACAGAAAATCTCCTCTTATGGTATATAAAGTAAAGGATTATTAAGCTTCGCGGAAGTTTATTAATTAAAGTTAAAAATATATTGACAAAACAATCGGCTTGTGGTATTGGGCAGAATTGAGCCAAACCTCCTAGCTGATTTCTTGTCAAGGGTTCACCTAAGTGTAATTGGAGATTTCATGACGGCAACGACGGATAAATTGCATGGAGAGTTGATCACCTCGATCGAGCCAGACTTTAAACTGAAAGATATTATTCAAAGCATTCCCAAAGAATATTTCCAGAAAGACCCAGTTAAAGCTTGGTTTGGTGTAATTACGAATATTTTGGCGGTCATTGCTGGTTATGCAATGCTGGTTTATTCTCCCTGGTATTTACTGCCTTTAGCTTGGATTTTCACGGGTACAGCTTTAACGGGATTCTTTGTGATCGCCCATGATGGCGGTCATCGGTCTTTTTCTAATCGACCCTGGGTTAACGATCTTGTCGGTCATATTTTCCTCTTACCGCTTATCTATCCCTTCCACTGTTGGCGTTTCCTCCATGATCGCCATCATGCTAAAACTAACATGGTAACGATAGATAATGCTTGGGATCCGTGGGAATTAGAAGCTTTTAACTCGGCCAATCCCCTAGTGCGTCTCTTTTATCGCGGCATTCGCGGACGTTTCTGGTGGCTTGGTTCGATCGCCCACTGGGCTGTTCTACACTTCAACATCGAACAATTCAAGGAGAACGAACGGGAAAAAGCCCGCTTTTCGATGATTGTCGTCCTAGTTTTTGCCGCTATTTTTTTCCCAACCCTAATTTTCTACACTGGTGTCTGGGGATTGGTTAAATTTTGGGTGGTGCCTTGGTTTGTCTATCATTTTTGGATGAGTACCTTTACCCTTGTCCATCACACAGATCCCGATATTCAATTTTACTATCCCGAAGAGTGGAATCAAGCTTTAGCGCAACTAGAAGGAACAGTTCACTGTAGCTATCCCCGTTGGGTAGAAATTCTCTGTCACGATATTAATGTCCATATCCCCCATCATATCTCGACCGCGATTCCTTCCTATAACCTCCGCAAAGTTCACGCCAGTCTCCAAGAAAATTGGGGTAGTCACCTGAAAGAAACCAAGTTTTCTTGGGCATTAATGCAGCGAATCGTTGATTATTGTCATATTTTCAACTCCGAAACCGCCTACAAAACCTTTAAGGAAAGCCGAGGTTAAATCAGTTATCAGTTATCAGTGGGTAAGTTATCAGTGATCAGATTTGAGTTTTAAGTGACAGTATTAAATCGAAGTTTCCTACTGTCTTTTTACTGATTGCTGATTATTGATCACTGAAAAAAGATTACCAGGAACCGCGTTTACCATTGGGCATAACTGTTAACCAATTGGTTTTTGCCATGGCGATTTGTTCTCGAGTTACTTGGGCATCAGAGAGATTAGCCCCGCAAAGATTGGCATCTTTGAGATTAGCGTAGCGAAGACGGGCGCCGGTGAGATTAGCCCCGCGCAAATCGGACTCTTCTAGGTCTGCATAAGCGAGATAGGCATTATCTAAATTGGTATTTTTGAGAATAGCTTGACTGAGATTGGCCCGGCCCAGATCCGCATGGGACAGATCTGCCCCTTGTAAATTAGTGCCTGTTAATTTGCATTGAAAGAAATTTACTCGCAAAAGTTGTGCTTTAGACAGATTGAGATTCGATAATTCCTCTCGGGCGAAATTGCGCTGGCCGTTATTGTAAGCATCGAGAATCGCTTTTTCATCTAAGCGGCGTTTTCTCTTCGGTAAGGTTATATCTGGGCTGCTGTGGTCTTTATTTCTAGATAGTATATTTGTATTGGTTTTTGAGAAGGCCATCTGTGCCCCCGGCAGATTGTCTGGAGAGGCCTCTGGATTTTTATTTTTGGGGCGAAATTTAGAATTGAGAGGGCTAGAAATGAAGGAAGTGGCTATTTGACCTGAATCCTGTGGTGGTTTCGGGGAAGTAACCATTGGAGCCGCGATTAAACTTTGGGCTAGACTATCGGCATAAGCGGTCATGTCTAAAGCATCCATTACCTCCTGGGCGGATTTGTAGCGATGACGGATGGAGACTTGCAGCATTTTTTTCAGGACTTTAGCAAACTGGGGACTCACCTTGACTAATTTTTCCCAGAGTAATTCACCTGTATTGACATCAACTTCGATAGTCTTAGGAGATCTGCCCGTGAGTAGATAGATACAGGTAACTCCCACGGCATAGATATCACTGGCATAGACTGGACGCATGGCCATCTGTTCGGGAGGGGCATAACCTTGGGTACCCACGGCAAAATTAGTCAAAGCGTCTTGAGAATTGACATTGGCAATAACATTGTTAACTTGATTTTTGACAGCCCCAAAGTCAATCAGAACCAATTTTCGATCCGTGTGCCGAAGAATTAGGTTAGCGGGTTTGATATCCCGATGAATTACCTTTTGTTTGTGGATATATTTCAAAATCGGCAAAAGTTCACTTAAAACTTGTTTGACTCCCGCTTCGCTAAACGGTCCACGTTTTTTTATCTCTTGGTAGAGGTTATGACCTTTAACGTATTCCTGAACTAGATAAAACTGTTGATTATCTTCAAAATAGTCCAATAATCGGGGAACCTGTGGATGAACCCCCAGTTTTCCTAGTGTTTCCGCTTCTCGCTCAAAAAGTTGCTTGGACATCTGAAAAACATTAGCATCATCAGAGCAAGGTCGCAGCTGTTTGACCACACACAGGGGGGTACCTAGTAGGGATAAATCCGATGAAACAAAGGTTGCCCCAAACCCTCCTTTCCCTAAAATGCCTAGAATTCGATAGCGGTCGTGCAGAAGCAGTTTTGAACCGCAGCTCTCGCAGATTAACGCTGTTGCGGCGTTTTTCGGTTGAGGACAGTCGGGATTAAGGCAGTAGGTCATGTACAGTCACCAGTTGACCAATACTTTTTTGCTAAGACAGTTCAACAATGCATTCTCAGAGATTCTCCTCAAGAGGAGGTATCTCCGAAAGTCCAAAACCAGAGGCATGAAACATTAAAAGCGCCTGTAACACTCTTTTGTGTCATTGCTCAGTTAACGCAGGGGCAACTTATCAAGATGGCGTTTGCTTGTCAACTGGGATTTTTCCCTTAACTCTTTTAGCTTACCACAGATTTTAAAATTGACCACCTCTGCTAATTGTCAACTAATCTTAGCTTTTCTTAATAATTCAACACCCTTTCATCAAAGCAGCCCGGGCCTGTTCGCGGTCATCGAAATGGATTTTTTCCGTCCCCAAAATTTGATAATCTTCGTGACCTTTCCCCGCGATAATTACTCCGTCTCCCGGTTGTGCTGCTTGAATAGCGGTGTCAATGGCCAAAGCGCGATCGCTAATTACCTGAACAGTAATTTCTGGGGGAATGCCAGCGATAATATCCTCAAGAATTCGTTCGGGAGACTCTGTGCGGGGATTATCCGAGGTAACTATAGCTAAATCTGCTAATTCAGCCGCTATTTTCCCCATTAACGGCCGTTTTGTCCGATCGCGATCGCCGCCACAACCAAAAACACAAATCATCCGACCGGAAATAAAGGGCCGAGAAGCTTTTAAAACATTCTCTAAACTGTCGGGAGTATGGGCATAATCGACAATGACGCTGATATCTTGGTCGGGAGTGATGCTAACCCGTTCCATCCGCCCCGGTACTCCTGAAAACTGGGGAATTTGGCCGATTACCGTCCCTAAATCCACACCACATTCTAACACTGCCGCCACCGCCGCTAAGAGGTTAGCCAGATTATATTGACCCACCAGAGGAGAAGCAAAGGCTATTTCCCCTTGGGGAGTCACCATCACCCCTTCCACTCCCGTGGGTTGATAGTGTAAATCTTTAGTATAAAAATCGGCACGAGCATCGGACACACTATAGGTTAAAACCTGTTGGGGAGACAAGGAGGCCGCTAAACGTTGACCATAGGCATCATCAAGGTTAATAATCGCCTTACCTTGCAGATAATCGGGACTAAACAATTTAGCTTTAGCGGCAAAATAATCCTCCATGTCGAGGTGATAATCGAGATGATCCCGGGTGAGATTGGTAAACACCGTCACGGGAAAAGTACAACCCTGTACCCGTCCCTGGGCCAGTGCATGGGAACTAACTTCCATGACAGCGATTTCATTGCCGGCACTCACTGCTTTGGCTAAACTGGCTTGTAACTCGTTAGCGAAAGGGGTGGTATGATTAGCGGTTTCTTGGAATCCTTGCCAACGGGTGTAAAGAGTCCCGAATAACGCGGTGGGAATCCCTGCTTGGCTGAGAAAATATTCAATTAGATGGGTGGTGGTGGTTTTGCCGTTGGTTCCCGTCACACCGATTAATTTTAGGGTTTGGGCAGGATAATGATAGAATTTAGCAGCGATCGCAGCAGTGGCAGTAACTAAATCTGCCACAACGATTACGCAAGCATCCTCCGGGGGGGGAAATTTAGCTGCGGCTGCCGGGGAGATAATCGCCGCTACGGCCCCGGTTTCCAAAGCAGAACCCCAAAATTCGCCGCCATCGACGCGAGTACCGGGTAAACCGATAAATAAATCTCCCGGTTGACAAGCATGGGAATTGGTGGAAATTCCCGTAATCTCGGTAATAGAAGCGATAGGAGAGGAAATCGGGGAAACCGGGGTGATATTGGTTAAAAGTTCTTGTAGTTTCATAGTCAGGATTGAATCTAGGGATTGCTGCTTTTAGATTAGCCGATAATCCAAGAGGTTCCTAGGCTATTAATTTAACGAAAAAAAAAACTCAGCAGTAAGGATATTAACCGCGATAAGCTAAAAAAAACAAGGCTATAGCTTGTCAACTATTGAAGATTTTCTGCTGACTATTTTCGGGATACTTATATGCAATTCGTCGATTTTCTGACTCTCATTCATCCTGTCCTAGCGATAGTGGTCGTTTTCCCTATTATCGGCCTCGTAGTTAACTTTGCTTGGCAAACCCGTCAACGTCGCCTAGAAACCGCTGCGGGAAATAAAAGTAAAATTCCGCCAGTGGTCGGGACCGAACATCTACGCTTAGGCCGCTGGTTAACGGGTACAGTGGTAGGGGTTAACCTGTTAGCACTAGCTTACTCGGTCGTTTACGGTTTTAATGGTTTTGTCGATAAACAAAAAGACGGAAAATTAGACTCCTTTCAGGTCTTTTTTGTGATTTTGATGTTTTTTGTCACTATTGCCTCTTTGGTCTGTCTCTACCGCGCTAGACAAGCTCTCTGGCGCGGAATTTTTGCCACCTTGACTGGCATCGGTTTAATTATTATTGGTTCTCAGGATGGGGTCTGGCGACTCTCGGCCCAATGGTACTGGTCCCACTACTATATCGGCATGGCGGCATCATTACTGATGATTTTCTCTCTGGCCATTGTCGAAGATATCTATAAAGACCGTTCCCATCGTTGGCGCATTGCCCATACAATTCTCAATTGTATCGCTCTGGCTCTCTTTCTGGGACAAGCCATGACCGGTTCGAGGGATTTGCTGGAAATTCCCCTCAGTTGGCAAAAACCAGCAATTTATCGCTGTGATTTCACCAATAAAACCTGTCCTGAACCGAAATCCTCAACCCCCCTCATCAACCCGATAAGTTAAACTTTTTTAGGGACCAGGAGAGGGAGAGGGAGGGGGTATGGGTTCCTCAAACCAATTGGCAATCTTACCAAGTTGGGGCAAGGTGTTTACAGGAGCTGGTCTCAGGTTTGTGATTAAGTCAGTCCATTCTACCCCTTCGGTCTGGGTCACAGCAACAGCACCGTCAGGTGAGGCACAGCCTGGAATTTTGCCCCAACTTTTACCCCAAGCGGCGCCGACGAAAGCACCGGTACCGGTTTTACCGAGGGAATAGTCAGGAGCAAAGATAAACGCTTGTAGTGTTTGGTTTCCTGTCAGACAAATTTGCGGCGCGGTGGAATTTAATTCATTATTGGCATAAATTTGTAGATTGCTCGGTTTACAGCCAGTCGTAGTACCACAATTGTGTTCGATGGCACCGTTAATATTACCTTTAACATAAAAAACTACCCGTTGCCCCGGAGTAATGGTAATCTTATCGCTACCACTCAAGTTGATATTATTAACGATATACTCGTACACTCCGCTAGGAGATGGTGTGTCTCCCGGTCGGTGAAAAGTTTCAGAACTGGTAAGGTTTCCTAGGTCTGGAATACCTTCGGGAATCGGCGGTAAATCGGGGAAAAACACACCGACAAATTGCGCTTTGTAGGGGGGATAGGGATTGGCTGCAGGTGTGGGCTGTTGAATTTTGTTCGTGCTAATAAAACATTCTAGCTCTGGTTGCAAAGTTGCCGTCGGCTCGACATTCAAGTTGATACTATTAACGGTGGTGCCGCTCATCACCACATCCCCTTGAAAGTTAGCACCGCCGGAATAGTCCGGACTGCCGACCGTAATCTGGCTAGTTTGACCGACATTTTCCGTGGCTCCCTCACTTATCCATAAAGCGGGAACCGTGGTGCGAGTGAATGCGAGGGGAAGAGAAGGAAGAATCGGGATACTTACCACCACACGGTTAAGAGAGGCGGCATTATCGTCATCAATAGTTAGGTTTGTTGTGGCACCGGTGCGGGAAAGTCCTTCGAGGGTGAGAACTCCCCAACCCAAACCGTTAGGGGGGGGATTGGTATTATTGAAATTGTATCCAACCACGCGATAATAACGGTTATTACCGAGATCAAACCATTGACCACTAGCCAAATCTCCTAATCCTGGATTTTCTGCTCGTTGTTCTGTGGGTGCGAGGATTTTGTGGGCAATTTCGTTATCACGACTGGGATTACCACAGGCGGTGGCAATGGCTAATTTTTTTAAATCTCTTTGTAAATTGGTACTAGGATTACCACTAGGTACTTCAGCGGTCTGCCAGCAGTCTTCCCCAGATTGACAATTACTATAAACTGTCGCCATAACTCGCACGCTATTCAGTAGATCCCGCACGCGAGTTACCCCAGCTTCGACACTTCTTAAAGCATCAGCCCGGGATTTTTGGGCAATTACTTTCGATTGGTCTCCTTGGGCGCGAATCATCATAGTTATTCCTGTCACCATCAGGATAAGTCCAATTAACAGGGCAAGAGGCAAGGCAAACCCTTTTTCCTTATTAGCCATCAGGTGAAGACATAAACAACTTTTCATAGACCAGTCCATCTAAGAATGGTTACTCTTATTATGATAACAAGTAGCTGGTTATAATTAAATTGAAGATGGATCCCCCCTTATCAAGGTAGGGCTGTTTCATTCTCCCATCAGAATATCAAAAGTAAAAGCGATCACTATCAGGTAAAATGAAAAGTGACCGCCAACCTTTAAAATATATGTTGAGC
>JAADBR010000064.1 GCA_009995705.1 Microcystis aeruginosa W13-11 | reverse complement strand
CATTTAAAAGAGCAAGCTTTAGGAAAATTGTCTGATCAATTTTTTGATAATTGACCACTGTTACATTTGGTAAATCGAGGAGTTGATCAAAATTTATCCACATAACCCACCTCCGGTTCTGTATTGCTATTATACCATGCTCACACAGAACCTAGAAAAGCCTAATAAGCTGTTGACTATCTCAATTACTCGCTAAGATTGCAGGGGAGCAGGGAGCAGGAAGAGGCAGTTAGAGCATTTGTACTAAAATTTTCAATACGCAGTTTAAATTCAGTACAGCTTAGTCCGCTAAACGGTAGTCAACTTGACAATGTTGTTGATATTGTTAACGAACAGGGACTAAAAGATAGAATCAGAGAGCGCATACTTAGGGCCAGCTGAATAAATCTAAAAACCTTGTTGGGTAAGAATTTTAGACTTTTTGATTGACAAAAAGTACCAGATCTGGGAGTGAGCGGGGGGAAAATTCCTAGACTTTTTCCCTGAAAATTAGGTATTGACCCCCTGAAAAACCCCACACCCGTTCGGCTGAGCTCACGGCCGAAGCCCATACCCCACGAAAACCTTTTTCAGCAGACCCTAAATAGCTGGGCAAAAAATCGAGAAAAACAGCAAAAAAGCGCAGTTACCCCCTTGACAAATAGCCAAAACTAGGCATTAGTTAATTTTAATGATTTTTTAATAAAAACCGCCCTCTATCACCAGAAAAAGCTATCGGTAGATTTTTATCAGAGTAATGTAATCATCTTTACAGCTATCGGGGATCAAAGGATGTTAGGGTGAAGGAGCGATGACAAACCCACTTTAAGATCACCTCAATTGCTATGGCACAGATTCTCGATCCCCTCCCCAACAGCAAGAAAAATAGTATTCTTTGTTGTTATGTCAATGCGACCAGTCATATTCAAATTGTTCGCATCACCAATATTGCTAACTGGTATTTTGAAAGGGTGGTTTTCCCCGGGCAGCGTTTAGTATTTGAGACCCTAGCGGATGCTTTCTTAGAGATTCATACGGGGATGATGGCCAGTGCCATCCTTTCCGATAATATCCCCTGTGAACGCCTTTATATCAGCGATGGGGATGACGATGACTCCGACGGTCAACTGGACGGGGAAGCATTCTACCCCCATTCCCTAGAGGAAAGTCAAGGGGCGAAAATTGACAATACCGTACCCTTAAGTTTAACTTTAGCTTCCGCCTAGCTAATAACCTAATCTGATAACTCCCCTCGCACGAGAATCACAGTGCAATTAACCGCACGGGCAATCGTCGAGGGGATATTGCCATTTAATAACTGATTGAGCAAGCTTTCCCTAGATGCACCCAAAAGCACCAAGGAACAGTCTTCCGATTCTACCAGATTAATTATTGCCTCGGCTGGAGAGGCCGAAGGAATCGGTAAAGGTACAATCGGCTGTGCGATCGCTTTCTGTAAAGATGCTTGTAAAACTTCCAAAATAGACAGATCTGGCGGTAACTCCGTCGGAGAATAGATTTTACATAACCAAAGTTTGGGATAATCCGAAGACTCGGACAAAGACAGCAAGCTAGGCAATAATGCTAAAGCGCGTTGGGCATTGGGACCGCCAGCGGTGGGAATCAGCCAAATCCTTTCCCGATTAGGATCATTGGGAAAACAATCCTTTGTTCCCAATTTTACCAAGATGGTTTCACAGGGGGCCTGAGCAATCAAAGTATCGACTAAAAACCCAAAAATTGCCCCAGTGGTGGATCTTTCCCCCGTCCAACCCATAATTAATAAATTGCTGTGTCGTTCGCGAATCGTGGCCAAAATCCCGTCGGCGATATCTTGAGCAACGGAAATTTGTGTATGAACAGAGATATTCTGCTGTCGGGCTAATCTTTCCAGACGATGAAGTAATTTGCGTCCTTCCCGCGTATCTACCCGGACTTCCGCCGGAGAACTAAGACGAGGCACAGTAATCACATAGAGACAATCTATCTCATAATTGCGTTCACGGGCGACAGCAACAGCAATTTTAAACAAAGCGGTAGCGGTGTCGGGATTGGCAATGGGTAACAAAATTCGGCCTATTCCCACGGCCGGGGAACGAGTTTGATAAACCACATAGGAAGGAGTACTGGGTTGGGGCAGTTGACAAACCCCCCCCAATTGATCAGCTTCCACCCGGATAATATCAGTGCGGGTGATGATCCCCACCAGTTTTTGACCATCGGTAACGGGTAAACGGGAAAGTTGATAGCGATTTAACAGAAATAAAACATCGCTTAACGCTGCCTGGGGAGCCACAGTAATGGGATTGGGAGTCATGATCTCCCGCAGGACGGTTTGACTGTTTTTCGATCGCCATTTATCCAGATCACTTTGGGTAAAAATTCCCAATAGTCGCCCCTGTTCCACCACGGGAAAACCGCGATGATGGGAACGGGACATAATTTTCACCACTTCCCCTAGAGGTAAATCCGCCTGCAGAATTTCCACCTGGGATTGCATCACATCCATAGCCGACAGATGGGCCAGCACATCATTAGCAGGGGTTTCCTCGTTGAGAATAATACCACTAGCGGAAAGTAAATGCTGATAGAGAGAACCGGGTAGAATGCTTTCGGCAGTGATATAAGAAACGGCACAGGTCAACATCAGGGGCAGCACCACATTAAAATTGTGATGCAGTTCAAAGACAATCACGATCGCAGTTACCGGAACCCTGACTACTCCCGTAAAAAAAGCCCCCATACCAGCTAAAGCATAACTAGGTTCGCTGCCGAAACCCATAATTTTCGTCTCGATTCCCCCCACCAGAAACCCCAAACAGGAGCCCAACACCAAAGCGGGGGCGAGCAGTCCTCCCGGAGCGCCGGAACTATAGGAGATCATCGTCAGGAAAAAATAGACCACAAAAGCGAGGGCGGTATTCTGCCAGTTTAATTCCCCTGCCAGCAAAAATTCGCGTAAACCCGTATTATCTCGAAAAAAGTCGGGTAAAAAAGCCACTACCGTTCCCGATAACCAACTGACCAGACCGATGCGCCAAGCCAGAGATAACCGCCAACGCCGCTGTAGCTGACTACAAAAAAGGATGCCTTGATTGAATAAAGCCCCCAATAAGCCCGCTAAAACCCCCAAAAGGCAATAAATGGGTATTTCTTGGGCAGAGAAGCTAATATTGGTGTATTCAGTGATGATCGAGGGGGTATTCTGCAGCATCATCGAAACCACAGCCCCGGTAAAGGAAGCCACAATCGCCGTTTCTAGGGTCATACTGGAAACATCGCGCATTAATTCCTCGATCACAAAGAGGACTCCAGCGATGGGAGTAGTAAAACCGGCCGCTAACCCGGCAGCTGCCCCGGCTGCGATCATCTGACGACGGTGATCGGGACTGGTGGGCAGCCAGACACTTAATTGGGCTGCTAGGGCTGCCCCGATGTGTACCGTCGGGGCCCGACGACCAAGGGTTAAACCACCACCAAGGATCAGGATCGCCCCGATCATTTTTACTAGGGCGACGCGCCAAGATAGGGGCAAAGGGTATTTAGCTAAGGCCGCTTTTACTTGGGGAATACCCCCCCCGGCGGCTGCGGGGGAGAAGTGTTCCACAATCCAACCGGCGCTGTAACCAAGCAGAAAACCGCCGAGGGGCAAAACTAGGAAAGGAGAGGAATTGGCTACTAGATGCACCCGCCAACCACCTAACCAACCAATGCCCAATTTCAGGATAATAGCGGCAAGGGCGGAGAGAATTCCGATGAAACAGGCAACCAGTAAAGCATAACGACTATCGGTGGCGCTACGTCCGAAGTGTTGGGATTTAAACCACTGACGGAGGTTTTGGTGAAGGGCAAAAAGTCCCATAATTATCAGGGAGAATCAAGGCAATGGCGGAGCGAGGATTTATTTAGGGTTCTGATTCCTCGTCTCTTTAATCATAGGCCGTTAAGTTCTGTGACTGTTCACCTTGTTGCTACCGGTGGACCCCATAGTAGTTTTTCGATCAATGGGCTAGGATCAAAGGCTGTTCCTATCTTTGAGCGGAGGATATAAAACTTGTCATTGACTGACCATATCTCTACAGTAGATCTATTTTGTGGGGCTGGGGGGCTAACCCATGGTTTTGAGAAAGCTAGACTAATCGTTAAAGCGGGTTATGATATCGACCCAGCTTGTCAATTTCCCTACGAACATAATAACAACGCCCAGTTTATTTTAAAAAATATCGAGGATGTTAGCGGCGATGATTTAGCAAGTCATTTTTACGGCAGCAAAGTGAAAATTTTAGCTGGTTGCGCCCCTTGTCAACCTTTTTCTACTTATTCAAGACGTTACCAGCAGCGTGATATGAAATGGAAACTTCTCCAAGATTTTGCTCGTTTGGTGCAAGATTGTCAACCGGATATTGTTTCTATGGAAAATGTTCCACAATTACAGAATACTTCAGTTTTTGAGGAGTTTATTCAGAAATTAATTAGCTTAAATTATACTATTGAATCCTCTAGGGTCAATTGTCTGGATTATGGCATACCTCAAACTCGAAAACGCTTGGTTTTATTGGCTTCACGCTTTGGTAGCATTAATCTACTTCCTGCCACTCATAGTCCAGAAATGTATGCAACAGTCCGCAAGACTATCACTCATCTTCAACCATTGCAAGCAGGACAAAAATCTGATTTTGATCCTCTGCACCAATGTAGTAATTTATCTGAACTAAATTTACGTCGTATTCGAGTTTCCAAACCGGGGGGTACTTGGAGTGATTGGCCAGAAGAATTAATTGCCAGTTGTCATTTAAAAAATAGCGGTAAAACCTATCCTAGTGTCTATGGTCGTATGGAATGGGATAAGCCAAGTCCAACAATTACAACGCAATTTTTCGGCTATGGTAATGGTCGATTTGGACATCCAGAGCAAGATCGAGCTATTTCTTTAAGGGAAGCGGCTTTATTACAAACTTTTCCTCAAAATTATCAATTTTTATCTCCTGATGAACCGGTAGTTTTTGACTGGATTGGTCGCTTGATTGGTAATGCTGTCCCCGTTAAGTTAGCTGAAGTTATTGCCTTGAGTATCTTAAATCATATCCAGATATTTATCGATCATTAATCTGAGAGCTATGTAAATAATCTTGTCTGGTAATATATTGGTTAATATTGTTTAATATTTGTTCCAGATAAGCAATTACTTCCTCCTTAATTGTTAGCAACTCCTCCACAGTAATATCTCTACCAATTTCAGCAAACGATTTATTTCCATGAGCTAAATCATTACGTTTGTTCTTGATCATATCCAAGCTTTCCCCATGTTTGGTCTTGTTATATTCAGTATCACAAGAAAATCCAAAATTTCTCGCAGTTTTCCTAACTTCTTTTTTATCAATATTACCAGAGAATAATTCCTGACTTTGAAATCCAGCTGCAATAATATCAGTAGAAATATCTCTGATGTTAGAGTGAATATTCTCTGGGGAGCGTTTTTTGAAATTTTCAATAACAATTTCTTTAATTTCGGTACTTACCAAATTATAGGAAACTCTTCTATTTTTGAGTTCATCAAAAATTGCGGTAACTGCATTCCTCATACTTGATTCAACCAGATTATAGAGTAGTAAAAAACTATTGGCTTTAAGGGTTTTAATTAATTGGTAGTCTAGGGGGATATTTTCCCTTTGTCCATCATCTTTTAATACCGATAATTGTGTGGTTTCCTGTCCTAATTTTTCTAAAAATGCGAAATATATATTAATTTCTTCTACCCGTTCTCGAAAATCTATCAAAACTGTTTGCATAGTTAATTCAAAAGATGATCACGAACGTATTCTATACGACGAATTACTTTAGGTCGAGAATTACTGGCATCAGAAGTAGTATATTCCTTAAATTCTTCTGAGTCTAACCAATCGATTGACTTGGGAACCAATTGGGGATTTTCTTTTAAGGCTAAGGCAACCCCCACGGAAATGGCTTCAAAGCGAATTCTGGGAGTCCTAACATGGCCTTTTGCTTTAGAAAATCCATTGGGAAAATATTTCTCCACAAAATCTAACATGATTAAAAATTGCTCACGAAACTTCTCTTGATCAAGATTAATTGTATTATGTTCCTCCAGATATTCATCTAAAAATTCATTGACCCTTTTACCAAAATTTTTATAATTGTCCAAATAGGCAAAGAAACGTAATATAAATTCTTCTGGTTCTCTTTGGCGACGAGACGCTTCCGATAAGGGACAAAGTTTGATAAATTTTTCTTCTTGAGCAAGTTCTGCTACTAAATTAACTAGGGGGCTAGGAGATATACCTCTCCGTTTTTCCATATCATTTAAGGGGATACTACCTGTATTGATACGTTCAAACAGGTCTCTGCGTACTTCTTCATCGGCTTTTTCTGTAAGCACTATCATGCGAATAGTAGAACGATTGAAGCGCCTTTGTCTCCCTAATGGTAAATCACTAAACTTAAACCCATTTAATGTTTTTAACTTTTTTAATTCACATAATTCTAGCTCATCATTGAGAAATCTACTTAAAGTCCGAATGCGTTGAGTTCCGTCAATAACTTCCAACCTCCCTAAATCTTCTTCCTCTTCCTTGCGTAAATCTGCCACAAAAATATAGGGTATGGGTAGTCCTAAAAAAATTGATTCAATGAACTTCGACTGGTGAGCTTCTGGCCAGATCATCTCTCTTTGGTAATCTGGTATATAAAGTTCATTGATGTCTTCCTCTAAACCATCTTTATATTTTTGAACTAAAACCTCCACAGGATATTCCTTTGTGTCGTAATCAACTATTTTCTGTTTTTCGCGGATTTCTTGCTCTGCTTTGTCTTTCAGACTATCGCTGATTTCTGTTCTGGCAAATTCATCGGATTTGTTAGTCATCTCGAAGTTACTTGCAACCATCAATTTATCTAATCAATCATACAATGTCTTTGCGGAAAAAAGCCGCTTCACTCCCCTTGATAGCAGCTTTTCTGAGTAAATAACTATATAGTGATATAATTATGTTAATTTAGCTCAAGTGCTGAAGCTCCTACCATATTTTTGAGCTAATGTCAACAAAGTTATGAAACGATTTCTATTATTCTTTTGTGTTCTCGTGAGTTTTTTGCTATTTATCAGCCTTCAAATCGATTTTTCCTTGTCCGCACTAGCTCTAACTCCACAACAGCTAGAAGGACCCGGGCAGCTGTTGTATCAATCCCGTCATAGTTTGCGCGATGATACTGGTAGTCCTTGGCAGGTGGTGTTATTCAAACGGGTTAAAGATGGGGAAACGGTAGAAATTAGTTTGCGCTTGGTGGGATTTCCCGAGGGGATTGAGTTTCTTCACCCGGAAAGATTAACGATAACCACTGCTAAAGGTCAAATTTTAGCGGCTGAGGATGCTTTTGCCCAAGAATCACCCGCAGCTAACGTTGGTCAATACAAGATGCAGGATATCTTAACGCAGCTACCCGTTACCGAAGCGATCGAGCTTTCCCTACCCCTAGACAATCCCCGCTCTCTCAGTATCCCGACTCCTGTACTTTTAGAATGGCAAAGTCTGCTTTTTTCCGTAAATGGGGGAAATCCCAATCACCGAGCTACAATAAAATCACTACCATCGGGATTTACTCTCAGAAAATTTCAATTGTCTGACTACAGTTCTAAAGCTTCGTAGATGTATAATTTATTCAAAAAACCGACGGTGCTGAATTGATAACTAGGTAAAGGGGGAGGGAACGATAATTCCGTTTGATAAACGCTGAAAATGAGAAAATTCTTTCTAGTGGTGTTAGTGGCGATCGCTTCTTGTAAAAAAGGATGACCCGTATCCACCAACATTTTACAGTAACCCCGTAAGAGAGCTTGCACCTCGGGGGAAGCCTGCGCCCGAGCGCAGACATTATCCTTAAGATAGCTAGTTAACCTCTGGGAAGCGTATTGTTCGTAATCTTGACGATTAGGGTTAGTTGTCAGCAATATACCCGCAATTCCCCCTAAAACCACTCCTAACACCATTCCCCCTAACCGCGCCAATTTCATAAGCTCTCAAATCATCACTCACTTACCCTAACCATAGCCTGAATTAGGATAAAAAACCTCTTGTCAACCATTCGTCTTGTGTTATACTTGAAAAAGTCTACGGCGAGCGTAGCCAAGTGGTTAAGGCAGTGGATTGTGGTTCCACCACTCGCGGGTTCGAGTCCCGTCGTTCGCCCTCTTTTCAAAGATCGCTAATTCTTCTTTTCCTATATCTTCCCTATCGACAAAGGATTTCTCGGCTAGTGAGAGAGAGTCTATCTTTCTCGAAAAAAATGGGGAATCACGTTGTGGAATCCTTTGGTATTTTATCCGTGACTACAATGCCCAATTAGCAAAGGTTTGAGCTATCACCACTACATAAAATCACTACCATTTCTTGAAACCTCAAATTGGAGGGCATTGGCAAATAGAAGCTATCAAGTCCAAACCATTGCTTAACAGTTTTTCCTAGAGGGATTGTAATTTGATTATCAACCAATTTTAGGGCTTGCTTGGGATAGGTGACAAGGAACAAACCTTCTTTTTTCTGTATTAACTCTCCCTTTCTAGATTCCTGGTTTAGCTCTTTAAATGATTGAAAGAACTCAGCAATGCTTCTAAGTATTTTTTGCGATGCCTGAGAGGCGAAAACTTGATAGTGTTTGTTGTTTTTATACCGTTTCTCTCAATCAAATTTGCTAATAATTTCTAGGTTTTAAAATAAAGTTGACGGGCATAATAAATACCACAGTTAGTCAGCCTATGAGACTCAGCACAAATGAACTCAAGGATAGCCTTTAAATGTTTATCTGAAGCCATTAGATTTTGCTGGCATCTATACATTGTATTCTTACCTTCTGATGTTATACTAGCCTAACGTACTAAAGATGTATGTATGTATAAAAACCAAATCATTAACAATTCGTTGATCTGAGCGCAAAAAAAATAAGCTTTATTTATATGCTGTCCAGAAGGATAAAACTATAACGGCACTCATCGAAGACTGGATTGATAGTCTAAAATTAGAGAAAAAGGATAGGATAGGTTAAAACCCGTCGAGTCGCATTTCATCCATTGCTTAAAAAGACAATGGCTTTCATGCTCCCGTGCTATTTCAGTAAAATCAAAGTCAATCTTACTCAGCCTAATGACTAGAAAAGAACGGCCCCACTCGTGGTTCTCAAGAAAACCCTTGACCTGGCAACAATCGCGGGCCATGTGGCGCGATTTATGGTTAGAAGCGTCCCTCGATTTTCCCTATCTAGCTTTGATTGTTAGTTCTTGTGCGATCGCTACTTTTGGCTTAGTCGCCAATAGTGCGGCCGTGATTATTGGAGCGATGATTATTGCCCCTTTGATGTTGCCGATTCGTAGTCTGGCTTTTGGTGGTTTAATTGGCAGTTGGCGATTAATTCGTAAGTCAGCCTTGGCGATTTTAGTCGGTACGATTATCGCTTTATTGATAGCTTGGTTCCTAGGACTATTGATCGGAATTTCCGAATTTAGTAGTGAAATTCAAGCCCGTTCTCAACCGAATCTTTTAGATTTAGGAGTGGCAGTTACCGCGGGGGCAATCAGTGGTTATGCTAAAATAGAAACGAAAATTTCAGGTACTTTAGCGGGAACAGCCATCGCCGTAGCTTTAATGCCGCCAGTTTGTACGATTGGTTTAGGATTATCCCAAGGCAATTGGGTCCTAAGTTGGGGGGCAACTCTGTTATATATTACCAATTTATTAGGCATTGCTTTCTCCTGTTTGTTGGTCTTTTTGCTGGCGGGTTATTCTAATTTTCATCGGGCGCGTAACGCTCTAATTTTGACTTCTATCCTGACAGCAGTGCTGCTAATTCCCTTAGGAATAAGTTCTGCAACTCTGGCCAATCAAGCTCGCTTAGAAAGGTTGATCAAAAAAGCTTTATTACAACGAACAGTTACTTTTCAAAGGACAGAATTATTGGAATCTTCGATTAATTGGCTCAATCAACCTCCCCGGGTGAGATTAGTAGTAAGAACCGCCGAAAGCATTACTCCTAGACAGGTAGAATTATTGGAAGAATTCATTAGTAAGGAAATGGGGCGACCTTTTCAATTAAATGTCTTGGTTTCTAAGGTTGATAAAGTAACTTCCTCAGAATAAAGTCGAGAAAATTAGCTAAAGTAATGACAAACAAGGATTAATTCGCTATCTTAATGTTTGATATTTAATCTATAGGTAGGGTTCAGGTGAGTGGCGGCAATCGACCAGAAAGCACGGCTTATGTGCGGATAATTAAGCAATCTTGGCAAACGGGTAAATTAGAGGGAGAAGTGCGGACAGAACAATATCAATGGCGTTTTCAGTGGCATTTTCTTCAAGGCAAGTTATTAGTACAACCTTCCCTAGGTAGGGCTTTGATTTTTGAACCCTTGAATCGGTTTTTAGAACGCTACGATTATCAATTAGAACCGGGAGGAGATTATGAATTTACAGTGCGATCAAAATTGTAAATATGGGGGATTGAATTACAGCCTTTCTCCTAAGGATGAAGTTTAACCTCATTTGGACTCATCTCCCGATGACAGGTTCCCTAAAAGGAAAACCTTGTAACTCATCATTAAGATAACAGCCTATTGATCAAGAGAAATTGACGGTTTATGGACAACCCGGCCGAGATACTAGATTTTTACAGGAAGTTTTTTGATTTAAATCCCACTGGTTAGGCTAAAATTCAGCCATACTAAAGCGTTATATTAACGATAAGAATTTTTAGGAATAAGGGAAATGACGCAAGAACAGAAGGTTTCAGTGGGTATTGTCGGCGCTTCTGGATATGGTGGCGTACAGTTGGTACGTTTGCTCAAAGAACATCCCCTAGTAGAATTAGCCTATCTGGGGGGCGATAGTAGCGCCGGCAAACCCTACAGTGATTTATATCCCCATCTCGGTCATAGCATTAATCTTAATGTGGAGGCGATCGATTTGGAGATAATTGCCTCCCGTTGTCAAGTGGTTTTCTTGGGTTTACCCAATGGTTTAGCCTGTGATTTAGCCCCTCCTTTGATCGCTAAAGGGTGTAAAGTTTTGGATCTGTCGGCAGATTATCGTTTTACTAGCCTAGAAACCTATAGTAAATGGTATGGCAAGGAACGTCAGGATCAAGCGATCGCATCTACGGCTGTGTACGGTTTACCGGAACTTTATCGGGAAGAGATTAAAAATGCCTCTTTGATCGGTTGCCCCGGATGTTATCCTACTGCTAGTTTAATGGCGATTTCTCCCCTGTTAAAACAGGGTTTAATTCTCCCGGAAACCACGATTATTGATGCCAAATCGGGAACTTCGGGAGGGGGCAGACAAGCTAAGATTAATATGTTATTGGCAGAAGCAGATAGTTCGATCGGGGCCTATAATGTAGCGGGAAAACACCGTCATACTCCCGAAATTGAGCAGATTTGCAGCGATTTAGCCGGTCATGAGATGCGCGTGCAGTTCACTCCCCATTTAATGCCTATGGTTCGGGGTATCCTGTCCACAGTCTATGCAACTTTGCGGGATCCCAATCTGGTGCGGGATGATTTAATCACTATCTATAATGCTTTTTATCGCACTTCTCCCTTTGTCAAAATCCTACCCGGGGGAGTCTATCCACAAACTAAATGGGCCTGTGGTACTAATTTATGTTATCTCGGTATTGAAGTGGATCCGAGAACCGATCGAGTGATCGTGATGTCAGCGATCGATAATTTAGTTAAGGGACAATCGGGACAAGCGGTACAATGTCTCAATCTCATGATGGGTTGGGAAGAATCCCTTGGTTTACCGCAAATGTGTTTTTATCCCTAAAAATTCGGCTTGGGCGCAAGCTTTGCGCCCCTACATTGCAGCCGGTATGATTGGTAAGGACCTATAGTGTACGCCATCCCTTCGATCAGATTTGCTCATCACCATAACCTCTTAGCCAATCAATTCTAGAAACCTTGACTTATTCGACTGGGATCACCTAGAAAGGCCCTTGCAGGAATCGAGCCTTGAGTCGCTTCCGGAAGAATTTGCCAGTGTTGATCTAAAGCTTGTAACACCCGATCCTGCTGATTTCTGAATCCCTCGATATTGCCACTACCAGCATTCATAATTACAAACCAAACTTTACCCCTTTCTTGGGTGGGAATTTCTCCGGCTAAGGTGCTAACTTGGGCTAGAGTTCCAGTTTTAATCATCACTCCTTTCGGAATGGCCCGCCACTGCATAGTTCCTTTGGTATCGCGTCCCCCCACCGGAAATAAATCGGCGACTTTGATCGGTTGATTGGCTAATTTGCGATCCAATGCTTGAAGAATCTTAATAACTGCCCGGGGAGACAAGCGATTTTCTACACCCAATCCCGAACCATTAATTAATTGAATTTCCTCCGCTCCTACCCCAGTAATTTTAGTATTAATTGCGTCCACTGCCGCCGGGCCACCGAGCAGCTCCGCTAACATTTCTGACATGACGTTGTTACTATAAATATTCATTTGACGCAACAGTTCCGTTAAAGTTAAGGACTGATGACGCAATAATAATTGGGCATTTTCGGGGCGAATTTGACTGGCTTGAACCATGCCCAAAATCTTCACCTCTGGTGCTTGTGTGCCGCTAGGAAGGCTCTGAAAAGCTTTTTGGGTTTCTTTTGACCATTTCGATTGATCAAGCCCAATTTTCAGGAATTCTCCCGCTTTGAGGGGATCGGTTTGAAAATTCATGGCGAATTGACCCGTAATGATCAAATCGCCTTTGACCTGACGGATGCCTAATTGATCGAGACCATTGCCCACTGCGATCGCTTCTTCCCAGACAAAAAGCGGATCCCCTTCCCCTTCAATAATTAAATCTCCCTCTAACACCCCGTTTTTTACCTCTCCCGTGCTGTAAAAACGAGTAGTAAAACGATGATCGAGAGACCAGGTTTCCACGGCGGCGAGAGTAGTGGCGATTTTAGTTAAAGAAGCCCCAGGAGCGGGCAGATTCCCCTGATGATTAGCTAAATCAGCCCATTCCGTCTCAATTAAGACCCGTTGTTGACTAGAGTTTAAACCTTTTTTAGTCAAGTCTTGCAGATAATCGGCCACGATCGCTGCCACCTGGGGATCGGGAGAGGTGGGAAGGTCAAAAATAGGCTGATTTTGCCAAGAAATTAGGGGAATATTGGCGATCAGTTGGGATTGCCCCCCCAGCCAACCGAAGAGAAAGCCGAAAACTGCCAAATTAAAAACTGAGAACATCTTTTCCTTAATCGCAATGATGCCTTATTGTATAGAAATGATTGGTAATTTTTAACAATTGCTCGATCAGAAAACACTAATCCTTGATCGGCCAGCTTTTGTCAAGAGCCGCCGCTCAACTTATTAAAGATTTCTATCCCACTGACTCAATGGCAGAAACGGCATTAAATCGGGCAAGAATCGCGGTAGATGCGATGGGAGGTGACTACGCTCCCAACGAGATTATCGCGGGATCGATGCGAGCTTCCGAAGAATTAGATGTAGAAGTATTATTAGTCGGCGATTCTGAACGGATTGAGGCTTATTTCCAGCATCATCCCCGTCCCAAGAATCTCACGATCGTCCACGCGGAGGAAGTGGTGGCCATGGACGAAGAGCCGATCACCGCTATCCGTCGCAAACCGGCGGCCTCGATTAATGTGGTCATGGATTTAGTCAAACAAAATCGCGCCGATGCGGTGGTGGCCGCCGGTCACTCCGGGGCAGCCATGGCGGCGGCGTTACTGCGTTTAGGTCGTTTAAAAGGAATCGATCGCCCGGCGATCGGTGCGGTGCTGCCGACGATGTTGGCGGGTAAATCGGTGATTATCCTCGATGTCGGGGCGAATGTGGACTGTAAACCCAAATATTTAGAGCAGTTTGCCCTAATGGGAACAATTTACAGTAAATACGTTATGGGGGTTGAAGAACCGAAAGTCGGTTTGCTCAATATCGGCGAAGAAGCCAGCAAAGGTAACGATCTTGCCCTAAAAACCCACGAATTATTGGAAAATAACCAGCAAATTCCCTTTATCGGCAATGCTGAGGGCCGGGATGTGCTATCGGGAAAATTCGATGTGATCGTCTGCGATGGTTTTGTCGGTAATGTCCTGTTAAAATTTGCCGAAGCGGTGGGAGGAGTTATCCTACAAATTCTCAAAGAGGAATTACCTAGAGGGATACAGGGTAAAGTCGGGACGGCTTTAATCAAACCCAATCTTAAAAAGATCAAACAACGTATGGATCACGCAGAACACGGTGGTGCGCTGTTATTTGGAGTCGATGGGGTCTGTGTGATCAGTCACGGCAGTTCCCAAGCGCCTTCAATTTTTAACGCCATCCGACAGGCGAAAAATGCCGTCGATAATCGCGTTTCTGAGCGCATTCAAGCCTACAATGACCACCATCATCAATTAAAAAAGTTGTCGGTGAACGGTGAAACTGATAACTGATAACTGATAACTGAAAAAGGGGGAATATTTTGAACGGATTCGGGGCAGCAGTCGTCATTACCGGTTGTGGATCGGCCACACCAGGGCAATTTCTTAGTAATGAAGAACTCAGCCAAATTGTCGAGACTTCCGATGAGTGGATTAAAAGTCGTACCGGCATCGGTCAACGCCATTTAGCGGATCAATCGGTGTCTTTAAGCCAATTAGCGGCCCAAGCGGCGATTAAGGCTCTAGAAATGGCTCAGGTGTCCCCTAGGGAGGTCGATCTGATTCTCTTGGCTACTTCTACCCCCGATGATCTGTTCGGTAGTGCGGCCCAAGTGCAAAGTCAGATCGGGGCTAATCGTGCGATCGCTTTTGATCTCACCGCCGCCTGTTCGGGTTTTCTGGTGGCATTAGTCACCGCCACCCAGTTTATCCGTACTGGTACTTACCGCAATGTCTTGGTTATCGGGGCCGATGTTCTCTCCCGTTGGGTGGATTGGAACGATCGCGCTACCTGTGTCCTCTTTGGTGATGGGGCAGGGGCGGTTCTTTGTCAAGCAAATGATACAAAAGATAACATTCTCGGTTTTGAACTCCATAGCGACGGCAGCCAGAATAGTTCTCTTAATCTCGCCTACGAGGGGGAGGAATTGCCCCTTAAGGAGGGGGTAAGGGTTCAAAAAGGAACCTATAAGCCTCTAACGATGAACGGACGGGAAGTCTATCGTTTTGCTGTGGCGAGAGTGCCAGAGGTCATCGAAAAAGCTCTCTATCGGGCTAATTTAACCACCAGTGACATCGATTGGTTAGTTCTGCACCAAGCTAATCAAAGAATTATGGACGCGGTGAGCGATCGCCTGAAACTGCCTCCGGAAAAAGTGATCAGTAATCTCAACGAGTATGGCAACACCTCCGCAGCCTCGATTCCTCTCGCCCTCGATGAAGCTGTCAGGAGTGGTAAGGTCAAAAAAGGTGATATTATTGCTTCTTCTGGCTTTGGTGCCGGTTTAACTTGGGGTGGGATTATCTTCCGTTGGGGAGATTAATTCAGTGATCAGTAACCGGTGATCAGTAAACAGTAAACAGTAAACAGTAAACTAAAAACTCACATCTGATAACTGACCTAAACACATCTATCTATCTATCTATCTATCTATTTTAAGAACTTATGAAAACAGCGTGGATATTCCCGGGACAAGGATCGCAAGCGTTAGGAATGATTGGAGATTTAGCGGAAAGCGCACTTGGCCAAGAGAGATTAGAAAGAGCGGCAAAAATCCTCGGTTGGTCGGTCCTGGAAAAATGTCAAGGGGATGAAGAAACCCTATCTCGTACTCTTTATACCCAACCTTGTTTATTTGTAGTGGAGAGTATTTTAGCGGATTTGTTGCAAGAAAAAGGTCATTTTCCCGATCTAGTTGCTGGTCATAGTCTTGGTGAATATTCCGCTTTATATGCGGCCAGGGTGTTTAATTTTGAAACAGGATTAAATCTAGTTCAAAACCGTTCCCGTTTGATGGATGCGGCCGAAGGTGGTAAGATGGCCGCCTTAATGAAATTTGATCGCACCAGTCTAGAGACAGTGGTTAATCAGACGGAAAATGTAGTTATTGCTAATGATAATAGTGCTGAACAAGTGGTGATTTCTGGGACTCCTGAAGCGGTGGATTTAGTATTAGGTCAAGTGAAAGTTAAGCGGGTTATCCAGTTAAAAGTATCCGGTGCTTTTCACTCTCCCTTGATGGAAAATGCCACTATTCAATTTCGGCAGATTTTAGAGTTAGTTAATTTCCAAACAGCAAAAGTTCCCGTGATTTCTAATGTCGATCCCAGCAATCCTACCCAGGACGGGGAAGAATTAAAAAAATATCTGATCCGGCAGATGACTAGCTCGGTTCGCTGGCGAGAAATTATGTTAAAATTGCCAGATGTGGGTGTGAAGAAAGCGATCGAAGTGGGTCCAGGTAAGGTTTTAACTGGTTTAATTAAACGAACTGCTCCCGCAATTGAGTTAGAAAATATTAGTCAATTAGCTGATATATCCAAGAATAGCGACGATGTTATATTCCAGGGTTCATTAATTGGTGTTGGTTAAATTATCTGGCAATATTTTCGATGAAGTAAATTGATGGATACCTAAGTAGTTAGGTGTCAAAAACCCTCAGACACCTCCCTTATCAAGGGAAGGTAGGGTTGATTCATGAATCAACCCTACTTATCAAGGGGAGATCAAACCCAAAATCTATCTTCAATTTAATTATAACCAGCTACCTAGCCAAAAATTTGGTTAGGTATTTTTTTTAAGAAACTATCATAACTTCTACTGTTTCTCCTGCTTGTATAGTAGTTTTACCCTGGGGAATTATGGCTAAAGCATTAGTACCCGCTAAATTAATTAAATTAGCTGAATTGTGTTGTCCGGAAGCGAGTTGAAATTGATAAACTCCCTCGATAATTTCTATTTTTCCCCAGAGATAAACTTCTCTTTGTCCCTTAGATTTGAGAGTATCGCGGGTGATAACTCGCAGAAATTTGTTCTGATAATCTGTCAATCCTGATAATTTTTTAATGACCATTTGTACGAAGCGCCAACAGGAAACTAAAGCAGAGACGGGATTACCGGGGATACCAAAGTAAATACAACCGTTAGGAAAAGTAGCAAAGGTTAAGGGTTTACCCGG
Organism: Microcystis aeruginosa W13-11; assembly: GCA_009995705.1. Taxonomy (GTDB): domain Bacteria; phylum Cyanobacteriota; class Cyanobacteriia; order Cyanobacteriales; family Microcystaceae; genus Microcystis; species Microcystis aeruginosa_F. The sequence continues at coordinate 4,350 of JAADBR010000064.1, read as the reverse complement.
TTGAATAGCAACGGTGCTAATCAGAATTTTTCCCCCTAATTCCCCTAAAATTCCCTCGATATAATCGTAATCTCCCACGGAAACACCGCCGGTGGAAAGGATGATAGCACTAGAATTAATGGCTTTTCTGATAGTTTCTCTGAGAAGTTCGGGACTATCTTTGATTATACCTAAAGGTCTGGGAATTGCCCCTAAACTGGTGACAAATGCCGTTAAAGCGTAGCGATTTGAGTCAATAATTTGACCTTTTTCGAGGGTTTCATCGGGATTAATTAATTCATCTCCCGTGGAGAAAATTGCCACTTTCGGACGGGAAAAAACTGTTAATTCGGTAGCTTGTGCCGTGGCTAAAACTGCTATTTCTGGGGAATTAATGGCAATACCGGCTTTTAATAAGGGATTTCCTGCTTGATAGAATGTGCCGCGTTGACGCACGAAAAGACCTATTTTTTCGGGGGGGACAAGAATCGCCACCCGCTCCCCTTTTTGTTGAGTATTTTCCTGCATGATAATCGTATCACTGCCGGCGGGTAACATCGCTCCCGTAAATATTCGGGCTGTTTCTCCCGGTTGAATAATTTTTTCGGGGACTTTGCCGGCGGGAATTTCGGCGATAATCTTCAGAGTAACGGGATTTTCTGGGTTAGTGTCTTTAACATCTTCGTAGCGGACAGCATAGCCATCCATTGCCGAATTATCCCAATAGGGAAAGTCTAAATAGCTGCTGATATCTTCGGCTAAAATGCGCCCAAAAGCTGCCTCTAGAGAAACTTTTTCTGTTTGCTGTTGGGGTTGAATTTGAGTTAAAATTATAGATTCTGCTTCTTTGACTGAGTACATGGATTAAAAAAATGAACCGATTAGCTAGATTAAGGGTGGAAGATATACAAGCTTGGATTGGGGAAATGCATTTATTGGATAGGAAGGGTCAGACTCCCTATTATATACCGGTTTTGAACCGAGTTAATCCCGAGGTTTTCGCTCTTCAGATTCACTGTCTTGAGGGGGAGATTTTGTCTTGGGGAGATGAAACTGTAACTTTTCCTTTGATGAGTGTGATTAAACCTTTTTTGTTATTATATCTTTTAAAACATTTAGGGGAAAACGCTGTTTTTCGTCGCGTGGGAAAACAAGCTTCTAGTTATCCTTTTAATTCTTTAACTCAACTGCAAGAGGATAGCGGTTTTCCCCGTAATCCTCTGATTAACAGTGGTGCGATCGCATTGGCGGACTTATTAGGAGGGGAAACGCCAGAATCTCGTTGTGAAAATTTGCTTTTATGGTTAAATGAAATGGGTAATTGTCAATTATTTCTTGATCGCTCTGTGCTTGAGTCTGTTCACTCTTATCCTAATATTCACAATCAAGCTCTAAGCTTAGAATTAGAAAAAAATGGTTATATCAGTCATCGTTATTTAGCTCTAGAAACCTACAATCGAATCTGTTGTTTATCTGGAAAAATTGCCGATCTTGCTAATTTAGGTAAGTTGATTTTAGCTGCTCCTTTTGGCGAAATTATTCTAGAAATTATGACTAATTGTGGACTCTATGAAGCTTCCCAACAATTTGCCCTTGAGGTGGGTTTTCCCACAAAATCAGGAGTTAGTGGAGCTTTATTATCTATTGTGTCAGATGAGGGAGTTATTGCTTGTTATAGTCCCCTATTAAATGAGCAAGGTAATTCAATTTTAGGTCTGGATTTATTAACAAAATTAAGTAATTTTTTCAAGAGAATTTAAGCCATGAAAATAAGATTTAACTTTTCAAAAAAACACCGATTGTATTTAGTAATTATCTTGCTGATATTTATGGCTTTATGCGTCACAAGTTTATTTTTTCCCCTACCAGAATCCCTCAACTATGATGAAGGTTATCATTATGAAAGTGGAATAGAAATTCTCAGAGGTACGGCAGCGAAACGGGGCGATGAAGATATTTATCATCGCAATATTATGCCAGCTTCAGCACTGCATCCCCTAGTTGATCAAACAATACAAAATATTTTTCCTATCTCTAAAGATATAAACTTAGAAAATAAGTTTTTTGGACGGTTTGCTACGATTATTATCTCAGTAATTTTAGCTATATATGTTTTTATCTGGTCAAAACAACTCTATGGAGTGTTAGCGGGATTTTTAGCTTTAATTCTCTATATTCTCGATCCTAATATTATCGGGCATTCACGGATAATTACTCAAGATTTATTCGGAGCTGCTTCAATTTTTATTGCCGTTTATTATTTCTGGTCTTTCCTTAGATTTGGGGGCAGAAAAAATCTGGTTTTAAGTATATTAACTTTTGGAGTTGCCCAGATTTGTCGCTTAACAGCCGTTTATTTAGTTCCCATTTATATAATTTTAGGTCTTGGTTTTTACCATCGGGAAATTATTCAATCTATTCAAACCAAAAATATTCCCGTAATTCAACGGGTAATTAAGCGCAGTATCTTCTATATACTAGCTCTGATTTTATCAACAATATTAATCATAAATATTGGTTATTCTTTTGAGAGAAGTGGCACTCAATTGCAGAATCATCAATTTCTCAGTCATAGTTTTAAGCAACTGCAAACCTATCCTGTCTTAAAATCTTTGTCGATTCCTATTCCCGCTGCTTATTTGCAAGCATTAGACTTCGGTAAGTATAAACAAGAAACAGGTTTTGGTAGTGGAATGCCCTATCTTTTGGGACAGTTAGGATTTATAATTGATCCAGTACAAGGATTTAAAATTAAGGGATTTCCCCAATATTTTCTGATCACTTTTCTCTATAAAGTACCGATAGCTACCCAAATATTTATCTGGTTGGGATTTATCAGTTTATTTCTCTGGAGAAAACAGTTAAATTTTTGGCAGAATGAAGCTTTTTTGATTATTCCCAGTCTATTATATTTCATCTTAATGAGTTCTAGCACTGCTCAAATAGGTATTAGATATATTTTAATGATTTTCCCCTTTTTATTTGTCTTTGCTAGTCGGATTGTTACCGGTTGGCCAGCTTATAAAAGAGCCTATCGCATTTTAATTATTGTCTTGACCCTTTACCTACTAATTTCCAATCTCTCCTATTTTCCCCATTATATTTCCTATTTTAACGAATTAGTTATTGATCGCAAAATGAGCTATCAAGTTCTGGTCGATTCCAATTTAGATTGGGGACAAAATAAAAATTATCTGCAAGAGTATCTCCAAAAACATCCCAACGCTCTCTTTATTCGTTATGACGGAGATAATAAACTTAATTTAGTTATCGAGAATCAAAAAGTTGCACCCTCACAGGTTTCTCTCGATAATCCGATTAATTTACTGGTGATAGAAGCTAATCAATTAATCGGTATTACCACCGATTCTAACCATTTTTACTGGCTGCGTTCTAGTCGTCAACCTATTGTTCATCTTGCTTATAGTTACCTAATTTTCAATATTTCCTCCCAAGATGCAGCCAATATTTTTGGTAAAAATTAGAAGCCATTAATCAATACTTTTTATGATTTTTCTTGCCAAGTACCGTGAAACCCCGGAGGGATAACACTGGGTAATTGCAGACAGCAAAGGGGTTCTTTTTCTAACTGCTGACTGTCATAGATTCTCCCTTGGCTGCTGTGATTATTGCTGTCGTAAACCACGACGATTAACCATCCTGTCTCTGGAGATAAACCATCGCAGACAAAAATCGCTTCACTTCCATAACAGTTACTTTCTAGATAAGCAATAGTTAACTGGTAGTGATTTTATTGTAGTGGTGATAGCTCAAACCTTTGCTAATTGAGCATTGTAGTCATGGATAAAATACCAAAGGGTTCCCCAACGTGATTCTCCATTTTTTTAGAACAAGATAGACTCTCTCTCACCAGCAGAGAAATCCTTTGTCGAAAGGTATTATTTAATCTTTCAATAGGATTAGTTTGACCAGTTTCTTTTCCGAGCGCTTGATGACGTTTACTTCTAAAAACATCAGTTGAGAACTTTGATAGGTAGTAAAAGCCAGACTAATCTGCTGAGACTCTAACCAATCAATGAAGTTACGGGAAGCAATTATCTTTACGGGGATAGATTGATTAGTATTGGGAGTTGATATTTGTGTATTTATCGGTTGTCTAGTCCAAATCTACAGCAAATTTTATTTTTACATATCGTAGGGTGTGAAGCGAGATAGCGTAACGCACCAATCTAATGAGGTGGTGCGTTACGGCGGATTGTTAATTTTGTTTTTTTGACGGAATTGGTAGCCGCAAATACGCACCCTACAAGCTGTGTGGCTTGGTTAATTTATCAGTGCAAAATCAGCCGCCATCAGGGTAGGAACAGTCAACAAATTGGCAAATTCAGAGCCAGTTCCTAAGCCAGCAGC
>JAADBR010000063.1 GCA_009995705.1 Microcystis aeruginosa W13-11 | reverse complement strand
TTCTCATTTAGATGGGGAATGTTTTAATCAATATTTAACGCTTTTTTCTCAAGCTTTTTCTGAGGAATTACATATTATTCAATTAGATAATGCTCCCGCACATACGGCGACCGAAAATTTCTTCAGCAATGCGATCGAGATTAGTTGATTTTTCCATAAGGGGTGATGGGGTGATAGTGTGTTACACTCAAAAAAAGAGCAATTCATCAACTTTAGTCTATAGTCTGTGAACTTCTGAAATGAAAGATAACACCCCCAGAGTAACAAGTCTCAAATCTTATCTTCAGCATTTGCCTCAACATGCGTCGGAAGCGATCGTTAGCACCAACTTTGCACCTTACCTGATAGCATATTTAGGATTTTCAACCACGGAGATAGTCCCGCAGTACGACACGGGAGGCGGTGGGATCACCGACTTTGCCACTCGGAGAAACCTAGAAAACGATATTTTTTTGCAGACAAAGAGTAATCCTTTTCTGCTGATAGAGTTAAAGGGTAGAGAGATTAACCTAACTGAAAATAGTCCAGGTTATAAGGCAACTGTCAATCAGTTAAAGCGTCAGTTATTAGGGACTAACTGTAAGGCGGCCCAATGGGGAATTATCAATAATAGTTCACACATCCAGTTATTTAGAAAACATGGTAAAATCATTTTTCCTGCCACTACTTGCATAGAGCTAACTCCTGATAACATTGATAATACTATAGCTCTGATCAAGACAAAAATTGACAAGACTCCCAAAGCATTAACAGTTACTGTTTACAATAATAAAGGTGGTATAGGCAAAACCACCACAACCGTAAATCTTGCAGCTTTTTTTGCCTTTTTAGGTAAAAAAGTTCTAGTTTTAGACTTTGATTTTAATCAACGAGATTTAACTCGCTCTCTCCTAAATATGAAACCAGAAGATGGCCTACTAGAAAAGGCTTTAACTGACCGCAATATTGATCTTAGATCAGTGATTCGTCCCTATATTTTTAAGAATACAAAACTACAAATTACCTTCGATGTTGTTCCTGCTGAGCCTAAAATGGCAGAGTATCCAGAATTTGAGTATAATTCTAAAATGCAAATATACACTCTCCATAGAAAATTAGACTTAGCTAGATATGAATATGATTACATCTTTATAGATGCAGCTCCCAATTGGCGATTTCCTAGCCAGCTGGCTGTTTATGCTGCCGATGTTGTCCTCTTACCCACAAAACATAACAATTCATTCTCCCTTAATAATGCAGCCATTGCCATCAAGGAGTTTCTGCCGCAAATGCAAAAATCAAAAAAAGATGGGACTCCCATAGCCTTACCAATTTTTTTCAACGGTGAGAAGATTACTCAACCACAGTTAGAACTTGCCCAAAAAGAAATTAATCAAATACTAAAAAATGACAAAACCCTTGTACCCTATTTTTATCCCAGATACACTAATGCCAAAAAAGATTTACATATTCATCACCTGCCAGAATACGCTATTATAGCCAGTGCTGCTTTCGCTCGCGTGCCGGCCGTTTATAAAAATCGTTCCGTTTATGACTACTACCAAGACTTAGCAAAGGAGTATTTTTTACAATGATGGAATATACCGATATTGGTACTTTAAAGTATCTATACCTAGATGAAATAGAAATTACCAATGGAACCGATGCTGATAGTTTTTTAATTGAAGTTACTGCTAAACTATTACAGCAGACAGGTGGACGCAACTGGCTGCCTGTAATCGTCAAAGAACTATCAGAGGATCGCTATGAAGTTATCGGCAACTCCTTTGTTTATGCTGTGGCTGAAAGGGCTGGACTAGAAAGAATTTGGTGTATTATTGCCGATAGAACAGAAGATGCTAGGAATATATCCAGAGCTTTGGCAAGAGAAGAAACCCCAAAACTAAATCTGTCAACAGCTTCAAGAGAAGAAATTAAATTTGCTTTACAGTTCTTGATTGAACAACCGAATAGCCCACTAAAAACAGTTAAATTAGCTACTGCTACTGCTAGGATTGATGAGGCTCCCCGTCAATTCTGGAAGAGTTTAGACTCAATTGTCGCCCTCAAGTGTGGGATTACAAAAGGGAAGAAATTAGATTTACTCAAAACTGTCTTTTATCTCACTCCTCAAGATGCAGTGATTGAGGAATTTTCAGAAGAAACTCTCAACCTTAAGACTGTTTCTGAATTAAAGAGTCTCGCAAAGGAAAAGGGAATCGTTGGTTTAAGCAAGATGAAGAAAGCAGAGCTAGTCAGAATATTAGCGCAATAGAAAAAGGAGTATCAATTATGAGTTAGGAAGTGGGAAGTATTTTCAGTGAACAGTAATCAGTAAACTGAAAACTCACATCTGATAACTGATAACTGATTCAAGGCTGCCGACCGTCTCCTGACTTAGCCTTTCAGCAATAAATCGCTAATTTCCGACTGACAATGACCAATTAAACGATTAATCGCTTTTTTTCCTTGTTTACCTTGATAATCTGAGCGATCGCTCTCAGTAATCGGGTAGGGACGACCGATCGCCACCTTGACACGATGATAAAATACAACAGGATGCCAACCATCGCGATCGAATAAAGGTTCTGTGGTATCTAATAAGCGCAGCAAACGCACGGGAAAAGGACTAATAGCAGTTTCCGACTCGGAGAGAATAGCCACAGGTAAGACAGATAGATTCTCCACGGGACAACCCAGGGCTAAATGGGCAAATCCGCTTTGAAAACGGCTAATTTGACGAGGAGAAGTCAAATTTAACATCGGCGATCCACCTTCCGGAAATAAACCGATCCATCGTCCAGACTGTAAAAAATCCGTTGCTTGTCGAAAAAAAGTCCTGTGGCGTTTTTCAGGGGTATCAAAGGGAAAACAGCCTAATTCTCCGATTAATTCCCGCAAAAGCGGCGTTTTTCCCATGTAGTGATGACAGGCGATCGGGAGAGTTTTGCCCAAAGCTTGAATTAAAATCGGCGCGTCCAAAAAGCTACGATGGTTACTTACCACGATCGCCACTCCTTGGCCGGGTAGATTTTCTTGACCGACGGTAAACAGACTCGTGCGCGTGGTATCAAGAATTAAACGAGAGGTAGATAGGGGGGTAAGCAGCGTCATGGAGAAAAAAAATCGGCCTTAAGATTGTTTTTATTGACTTAGACCACAATTAAAGGATAAAACAGAATTAGAGGATCATAAAATATCGGGATTATCTCCCAATCATCTGCGGATCAGCCTTACGGCGGCCTCGTCTATTTAAAAAAATAAATTTCATGAATGATTTGAATGAGCGAAAAACATTTGCTTTAACAACACCTCTTTATTATGTCAACGATATCCCTCACATTGGTAGTGCTTACACGACGATCGTAGCGGATGTTATGGCACGATGGAAGCGGTTACAGGGCAATTCTGTCCTCCTAATTACAGGAACCGACGAACACGGACAGAAAATCGAACGGACTGCGGCAGCTAAAGGACTCGATCCCCAGGAGCACTGTGATCGCATTGCCACCAGTTTTGCCAATCTCTGGGCAAAGCTACACATCCAGTATGATCGCTTTAGTCGTACCACTGCCCCCCGTCATCAGGCAATTGTTAACGAATTTTTTGAAAAAGTCTGGGAAAAGGGCGATATATATCTCGATCGCCAACAGGGTTGGTATTGCGTCGCCTGTGAAGAATTTAAGGAAAAAAGAGAACTGTTAGATAATGGCTGTTGTCCCATTCATACTAACCTGGCCGCCGAATGGCGCGACGAAGAAAACTATTTTTTCCGTCTCTCTAAATACCAAGCACAACTAGAACAAATTTACCAAGAACAACCCAATTTTATTCAACCAGAAAGCCGACGTAATGAGGTTCTCAACTTCGTCAACCAAGGACTACAGGACTTCTCCATTTCTAGGGTTAATGTCGCTTGGGGGTTTCCCATTCCCCACGATGGTCAGCATACCATCTATGTTTGGTTTGATGCCCTTCTTGGCTATGTTACCGCCCTTCTCGACCCCGAAGACGAACCCACCCTAAAAAATGCCTTGGCCAAATGGTGGCCGATCGATCTGCATCTGATCGGTAAAGATATATTAAGATTCCATGCCATTTATTGGCCAGCTATGCTAATGTCGGCCGGTTTACCCTTGCCCAAAAGAGTATTCGGCCACGGCTTTTTGACCAAAGACGGGCGGAAAATGGGCAAAAGTCTCGGTAATACCCTCGATCCCTTCGATTTGGTTGCTCGCTATGGGGCCGATGCCGTCCGTTACTATTTCGTTAAAGAGATTGAATTAGGACAGGATGGCGATTTTCAGGAAACCAGATTTGTTAATATTCTTAACGCGGATTTAGCCAACGATTTAGGCAACCTCCTCAATCGCACCCTAGGCATGGTTAAAAAATACTGCCAAAATATCCCCCCCCAGTTGACTGGCGTAGATATCCCCAACGACAATCATCTTAAGAATATGGGGATCAATTTAGGGGTTATTGTTGAACAGAAGTATGATGCGCTACAATTTAATCAAGCCTGTGAGGAAATATTGGCGTTGATTCGCGCTAGTAACAAGTTTATCGATGAGAGTGCGCCCTGGAGTTTATTTAAACAGAAACAACAAGCAGCAGTAGAAAAAGTCCTCTATGCGGTTTTGGAATCAGTAAGACTCTCTGCCTACCTACTCTCACCGATAATACCGACCTTGAGCAGTAAAATTTATCAACAACTAGGTTTTGTTATTGATTTTAATACTTTCAGGTCGGAGGATGGGGAAAACTTCCCTGATGGTGTCTCTTTTTCCCAACACTGTCAATGGGGATTACCCACAAATCCACAACTAGGAACACCTGAACCGATCTTTTCTAAACTAGAACTGCCGTTAAACGATTCCTAAAGGAATTTTTTGATAACTCTATTTTTTAAGGTCTGTTGTCCTTTCGGATACAACTGGCAAACACCCAACACTAAACTTTTAACAAACGAGGAAAAATAAAATGTTTGATGATTATGATACAGCCCCAGTCTTCACCCCCGAACAAGTGTTAGAAAATCGCGGCCGTGTGGCGATTTTCATCGATGGTTCTAATTTATTTTATGCGGCTCTGCAATTAGGTATCGAAATTGACTACACCAAATTACTTTGTCGTTTAACTGCTGGTTCTCGTCTCCTGCGCGCCTTCTTTTATACTGGAGTTGATCGCACTAACGAAAAACAGCAGGGATTTCTCCTCTGGATGCGTCGCAACGGTTATCGAGTCATCGCTAAAGATCTAGTGCAATTACCCGATGGTTCCAAAAAAGCCAATCTCGACGTGGAAATTGCCGTAGATTTAATGGCTCTAGTGGGTTCCTATGATACCGCAGTCATTGTCAGTGGTGACGGGGATTTAGCATATGCTGCCGATTCCGTCAGTTACCGTGGTGCGCGAGTGGAGGTGGTTAGTTTGCGATCGATGACCAGTGACAGTTTAATTAATGTAGCCGATCGCTATGTTGATCTAGATCAAATCAAAGAAGAAATTCAAAAAACTAGCAAACATCACGTTAGTTATAATAATTTCCCCGTCAGCGTCTTAGACCAAGATCGTAGCAGTCGCTAGACAAATTCCGCAAAAATCAAGTTTAAGGTGGGTAATTCCCACCTTTTTCAGTGACCAGTTATCAGTGACCACTCCCCATCTCCCCTGCTCCCTGACTTGAAAATAGAAGCTGAAATAACGCAAATTCTTCAATCATACTAAATCCGTTGAGTATAGGCTACATATCAAGAGAGGCACTCACGCAATGACTGGATTTAGCATAACCACTCCCCATCTGCTGCCTCCTCAATTAAGCGATACTACTGCGCTTTCTCGCTTCCTTATAAGATGTTCCCACATCCTGTAAACCGACTTTAATCATCTGTTGTTCCAAAAGGGCAAAAAAACGCAAGCGATCGCCACCTTTAATCACCGCTAAATTGTGCGCTTCTGCTAAGGCGATCGGATAACCATAACCTTTTAACACCTGAGCCAGTAAAATACTCAAAGAGCGATCGAGTAATTCTCCCTCCTCCACCACCCAAGCAGGAACCTCTACCCTAGCGATTTCCGTCCCCACATGGAGATAACAGAAGTAAATGCGATGTTCATCTCCATAAAGATCGAGTATCTTCAAAGAACTGCGCCAAAAAGGACTTCTTTGCCCCGGTTCCAATAAATAACCCCAGAGAGAAGCATCCCGGAGAGGATCGACAACGCGACAAGGGGTTTTTTCTGGGTCTAAATCACCGCAATTGATCAAGCAATTGGGAGTATCATAGGGACAAGATTGTAAACGCAGGAAATTTAAGCTTTCCGTGCTACGAGAAGCACTAATATAACCCATAAGCGGGATTCTAGCTGATTTTAAATCGTCCCAAGACTGAAAAATCGGTGGCAAAATTAAATCTTTTGCTTCCGGGGGGAGACTATCGATAAACCAATAGATCAAAGAACCATCCACGAGGGCTAAATTTGGTTGATAATGGGCGCCGGGGGGTTTTACCCAACGAGTAGCCATTTCCGCTAATATTTGGCTTTCTAATACCGTCCGACGATAACTCATCCACTCATCGACGCGAATACCCCACTGTTTAGAAATGTAGAGGTCTTCTGATTTGTAATAGACTTCGGGAATGCTATCGAGGAGCGGGTGTAAATTTTGACCATAGTGCAACATGATCCTACCGATATTAATTAGATAACAGTAGGCGATTTCATGGTGAGAAGGAGCAATTTGGGAACCATCCGTGGCAAAAACGCTATGACTTTCGGGAGCGGGAAGGATACTAACGCGGGTGTCGAGAGGTTCGATCGGTAGCGCTACGGAGAAAATTAGGCGATCGTGCCAGTTATGATAGAGTTCTAATAGTTTTTCCTGTTGCTGTTGCGCTTGTTCTAAAAGAATTTTAGCTCTTTGCACTCGCTCGCGACTAGCTGCCACTTCCTGTTGAAAATGTTGACTAATCCCTGGCATTTTTGCCGCTAATTTCGCAAGATCGAGCATAACTATCCTCTCCCTGACTTTTTTTGATTTTATCGCAATTTTGTCAGTTATTGCCAAATTTATCCTTAGTAATCTCCGCTTACAGCAGTTATCTTAATGGTGAGATAGGAAGTTTTCCTTTTGGGGAGTCGCTCGTTACCAAAAAGGAATCTTGCCTATTTAGACAATATTTGTCCTTGAGATCATTACAGTTTTGATAAGAAATAATTTGCTCATGTTGCAGTCTACCCACAATAATACCAGGGTGTATTCCTAGTTGTTCGGCAAATTGATTAATAGCTTTTTTACTCAGACAATTATTGGCGATAAATCTCTGCCAATCTCTGGAATCAATTAATAAATTAGCCGCAAAAATATCCGCCTCTTTTTCTTTGATTTTATCCTGAATATCTTGCCCCTCTAAAAATAAAATTCGTTTCCCATGTAATACAATATGACCAGCTTCATGAAAAAAAGAAAACCAAAAATGATCATTGGTTTTGTATCGATCGCTCAATTGAATTAAAGCTTTCTGAGAACCTAACCAACGGGTAGCACCGTGTACCCTTGTTTTCGGAAGTTCAGGAACAAAGACCAAGGCAACTCCCGCTGCCGCACAAAGGTCGATCATTTGCGGTTGAAATACCTTGATCGACTTAACAGTTAACAAACGAATTTGCTGCAAGACATCTCTGAATTTCAACTCGTTGTAATCAGCACAATTAATTTTCGATGCCTCTATTTCTCCTTGACGTAACCATGCTGTTATTGCCCCTTGATCGCTCTCAAATGCCTGAGACTTTCTAAAATCAATCGATAAATTTTTTCCCCAAATCTCCTCCCATTGCTCAGGGGAGACAACGGCAAAAAAAATTAAGCTCTCCCGTAATTGCTCTATTTTATCCTCATAAAACTTGAGCCAGCCTAGTTTAGTCATCTGCCGATAAGGAATTTTTTTTAACCAGCCTAAATAACCTTTTAATCTTTGATTCTCGTTTTTTCTCGCTAAATATTCCCGATAAAGTCTTTCGCGCTCTATCCAGAAACTGGCGGGAGTTCCTAACAATAACTCTATCTGTAAAGCGGTATCGATAGTAATCTCCGCTTTACCTTTTATGATCTCATTGATAGTCTTTTTCGGTCTGCCCATACGTTGGGCCAGTTCCGATTGAGACATATTTCTTTCTTCTAGGATTTCGGCAAGGGTTTCTCCCGGTGGAGAAATAAAATCCGGTGCATATCTGTTCTCAATAGTATTAGTCATGGGTGTCATCTATGCCAATAATTACGACTGCGGTTACTTTCTTCCAATCAATTCCTCCGTCTGCTTTTTGAGGAATCGGTATATTAGCCGGCTCAAAAATTAGTCTGAGGGGATGAACTAAATCTAAAGATAGTTGTCCAGCACGGTTATATAACAATTCGTGGCAACGTCCTGGTAGCGCTCGCATTTCCTCTAGAACCATAACTGCTTTTAAGTCATCGAGTCTTTGCCTGATTTTCTTAGCCATCTTCTCTCCATACTGTTTTTTCAGCAGCCTTTGGCTATTGCATTCGTTCTCAAATTTTTTTTCCTTTGTAGATGACCCTTGAAATATTGTTAACCTTTGAGGTTAACAATATTTTATGGTAGCCTGTGGTGCATCGAGTACAAAAGCTCTAAATATAGCGTTAAGAGCTAATAGTCTAGACACCAGTTCTGAAAATAAGGTTAGCTAGAGACAGTTTTTCAGACATTAGCCGATTAATCAGGCGATAATTATTGCTAAAATCGCACTATCAAGCCAAAACAACGAAAATATGGTTTTATCGCCTAATAAAGCTCAAATTAAGTGCCGCCGCTGCCCAAGAAAAAGACAATCTCTAACCTCTAAACCAGAGAAAAGCACAATAAGCGACTTGACAACAACAGCGACAATTTGCTATAATGGCCTTTTGTCAACGATTTGACCTTCGGTAAAAGGAGTTCAGAGTAACCTTAGATACAGCCCTATCATGCCCACCATTCAGCAATTAATACGCGACGAAAGATCCAAAGCGAAAAGAAAAACCAAATCTCCCGCCCTCAAACAATGCCCCCAACGTCGGGGAGTTTGTACAAGAGTATATACCACCACACCCAAAAAACCCAACTCAGCCCTACGGAAAGTGGCTAGGGTACGTTTGACCTCTGGATTTGAGGTGACAGCCTACATCCCGGGCATTGGTCATAACCTGCAAGAACACTCGGTCGTCCTCATTCGGGGCGGTCGGGTCAAAGATCTACCCGGAGTCAGATATCACATCATTCGCGGCACCCTCGATGCCACTGGGGTGAAAAACCGTCAAAAGGCTCGGTCTAAGTACGGAACCAAACGCCCCAAACCCGCCGCTAAATAAACAGGGAATTGATTAACCAAAAAAAATACTCCCACCGAGTCGGTCAAAGTTAACCCAAGAGACTGAAAACTCGCAGGAGAGGGTTTGAGATGGGCTGTAATCATCCGACTGTCAAGCAAAAGTTAAAGTTAACCTAGAAAATTCAGGAATATTCCGATGTCTCGCCGTAAAAACGTCAAAAAACGTCCTATTCCCCCCGATCCCGTTTACAATAGCTGTTTAGTCAGCATGACTATTCGCCGGATCATGCGATCAGGCAAAAAGTCCCTAGCCGCTAACATCGTTTACGATGCCCTGAAAACCGTCGGCGAACGTACCGGTCAAGAACCTCTAGAAGTATTTGAAAAAGCCGTTAAAAACGCCACTCCCCTAGTGGAAGTGAAAGCTCGCCGGGTCGGTGGAGCCACCTATCAAGTACCGATGGAAGTACGCAGCAATCGCGGTAGTACATTGGCGCTACGTTGGTTAGTCCATTATGCCAGAACCAGAGGCGGCAAAACCATGGCCGGTAAACTAGCTAACGAGATCATGGATGCGGCCAATGAAACCGGCGGCACAATCAAAAAACGGGAAGAAACCCACCGGATGGCAGAGGCAAACAAAGCTTTTGCCCACTATCGTTACTAAGAAAGATACTTTAAAGATACTTTAAGGTCGGTGGACTACAATGCTGCCGCCAAAAAACTGTCAAGAAAAGTATAGAATTGTAAATAGTGTAAAAAATCCTAGAACAAAACCCCATCACTGGCAAGCAAAGCAAGGAGGTTGCTGTGGCACGGACTATCCCGCTAGAGAGAGTGCGAAACATCGGAATCGCTGCTCACATAGACGCGGGCAAAACAACGACAACAGAAAGAATCCTGTTCTACACGGGAGTCGCCCATAAACTGGGCGAAGTCCACGACGGAACGGCAATTACCGACTGGATGGAACAGGAACGGGAGCGAGGAATCACCATCACCGCCGCCGCCATCAGTACCAGTTGGCAAGATCATCGCATCAACATCATTGACACCCCCGGCCACGTCGATTTCACCATTGAAGTGGAACGTTCCATGCGGGTACTCGATGGTGTGGTGGCGGTTTTCTGCTCTGTTGGTGGTGTACAACCCCAATCGGAAACCGTCTGGAGACAAGCCGATCGGTACAAAGTACCCCGGATTGCCTTTATCAACAAAATGGACAGAACGGGAGCGAACTTCTTCAAAGTTTACGAACAATTAAGAGATCGCCTTAGAGCTAACGCCGTTCCCATCCAAATGCCGATCGGCGCAGAGAGCGAACTGAGCGGGATCGTTGATCTCGTCAAGATGCGCGCCTATATATATAAGGATGATCTAGGGAAAGACATAGAAGAAACCGACATTCCCGAAGACTTATTGAAAAAGGCCGAAGAATTCCGCGTGCAGCTAGTGGAAGCTGTAGCGGAAGCTGATGAAGAACTCCTAGAAAAATATCTAGAAGGTGAAGAACTCACCGAAGCCGAAATCAAACGCGGTCTCAGAGAAGGGACGATTGTAGGTACAATTGTTCCCGTCCTCTGCGGCTCGGCTTTCAAAAACAAAGGGGTACAACTGCTCCTCGATGCCGTGGTGGATTACCTACCCTCACCCTCGGAAGTAGCCGCCGTTAAAGGGGTTCTCCCCAATGGCAGCGAGGCAATCCGGGAAGCCAAGGACGATGCTCCCTTCTCTGCTCTCGCCTTCAAAATCATGGCCGATCCCTTCGGTCGTTTAACCTTCCTGCGGGTCTATTCCGGTGTACTAGCCAAAGGCAGCTACGCTTATAACTCCACCAAAGGAACCAAAGAACGGATCGCTCGCCTGATCGTCCTCAAATCCAACGAACGGATCGAAGTGGACGAACTGCGCGCCGGTGATCTAGGAGCGGCGATCGGGCTGAAAAACACCATTACCGGGGATACCCTCTGTGATGAGAAAAGCCCGATTATCCTAGAATCCCTCTTTATCCCCGAACCGGTTATCTCCGTGGCCGTGGAGCCGAAAACCAAACAGGACATCGAGAAACTCAGCAAAGCTCTGCAAGCTCTCTCCGATGAGGATCCCACCTTCCGGGTCAAAGTTGATCCCGAAACCAATCAAACGGTAATCGCCGGGATGGGAGAACTGCATCTGGAAATCCTCGTCGATCGAATGCTCCGGGAATACAAAGTGGAAGCAACCGTGGGCGCTCCCCAAGTTGCCTATCGGGAAACCGTCCGCAAACCTGTACGCGCTGAGGGTAAATTTATCCGTCAAAGTGGTGGTAAAGGACAATACGGCCACGTCGTCATCGAACTGGAACCGGGTGAACCGGGTTCGGGCTTTGTCTTCGTCTCCAAAATTGTCGGTGGTGCTATCCCCAAAGAATACATCAACCCGTCGGAACAGGGGATGAAAGAAGCTTGCGAATCGGGGATCGTAGCGGGTTATCCCGTCATCGACCTGAAAGCAACCCTGGTAGATGGTTCTTTCCACGATGTGGACTCCTCCGAGATGGCCTTTAAGATTGCCGGTTCCATGGCGATCAAAGAAGCAGTGATGAAAGCTGCCCCCGTTCTCCTAGAACCGATGATGAAAGTCGAGGTGGAAGTACCCGAAGACTTCATCGGTAACGTCATCGGTGATCTTAACTCCCGTCGGGGACAAATCGAAGGTCAAGAAACCGAGACCGGCATCGCCAAAGTCTCCGCTAAAGTTCCCCTAGCGGAAATGTTTGGTTACGCCACTGATATTCGCTCTAAAACCCAAGGACGCGGCATCTTCACCATGGAATTTAGCCATTACGAAGAAGTCCCCCGCAACGTGGCCGAGACGATTATCACCAAAAGTAAAGGGAACGGCTAATCAGTGACCAGTGACCAGTGAGCAGTGGGGATAAACCGATCATTTAAATTCGATCGGTCAACCCGAATAACTGCTAACTTAAAACTGATCTCTGGCGACTGATTACTGTTCACCCACCTGAAGAAGAAAAAAACAAAGGAACAGAAAGTAAATGGCACGCGCTAAATTTGAACGGACGAAACCCCACGTTAACATCGGTACGATCGGTCACGTTGACCACGGCAAAACTACCCTCACCGCCGCTATCACTATGACCCTAGCAGCCCTAGGTAATGCCAAAGCTAAAAAATATGATGAAATCGATGCCGCTCCCGAAGAAAAGGCTCGCGGGATCACCATCAACACCGCTCACGTTGAGTACGAAACCGCTGATCGCCACTATGCACACGTGGACTGCCCCGGCCACGCCGACTATGTAAAAAACATGATCACCGGTGCGGCGCAGATGGATGGTGGTATTCTCGTGGTCTCGGCTGCTGATGGCCCGATGCCCCAAACCCGGGAACATATCCTACTGGCTCGTCAGGTGGGTGTACCTAACCTGGTGGTCTTCCTCAACAAAAAAGATATGGTGGATGACGAGGAATTACTGGAACTCGTGGAACTGGAAGTGCGCGAACTTCTCACCAAATACGACTTCCTCGGCGAAGATATCCCCATTATTGCCGGTTCTGCGAAAGAAGCCCTCGACTACATGACCAAAAATCCCAAGGCCCAAAAAGGCGAAAACGAGTGGGTAGATGCGATTTATGAATTAATGGACGCGGTGGATAGCTATATCCCCACCCCCGAACGGGCGGTAGATAAACCCTTCCTGATGGCGGTAGAAGACGTATTCTCGATTACTGGTCGGGGGACGGTGGCCACTGGTCGGATCGAACGCGGTATTGTGAAAGTGGGTGATAACGTGGAATTAGTCGGGATTAAAGCAACTCGCGCCACCACCGTCACCGGGATCGAAATGTTCAAGAAAAGTCTCGACCAGGGGATGGCCGGTGACAACGCTGGTATCCTCCTGCGTGGTATCCAAAAAGATGAAATCGAGCGCGGCATGGTGATCGCTAAACCGGGTACAATCAAACCCCACACCCAGTTTGAAGGTGAGGTGTATGTGTTAAGTAAAGAAGAGGGTGGTCGTCACACTCCTTTCTTTAAAAACTATCGTCCTCAGTTCTATGTGCGGACAACCGACGTAACTGGCACTATCCAAGACTACACCGCCGATGACGGCAGCAGCGTAGAAATGGTCATGCCGGGAGACCGGATCAAAATGACCGTGGAACTGATCAACCCGATCGCTATTGAAGAGGGTATGCGCTTCGCTATTCGCGAAGGTGGACGCACCATCGGTTCTGGCGTTATCTCGAAAATTATCAAGTAGGCTAATCTACTAATTAACGGGGCAGTTAATGACAAAAAACTGCTCCGTTACTGTCTTTATTTTGTACCTTGACAATTGCAATAGGTGAAATTATGGCTACGCTACAACAACAGAAAATTCGCATTCGTTTGAAAGCTTTTGACCAGCGCTTACTCGATACTTCCTGTGAGAAGATTGTCGATACTGCCAATAGAACTAACGCCACAGCGATCGGACCGATTCCCCTACCGACAAAAAGAAAGATTTATTGTGTCCTGCGTTCCCCTCACGTTGACAAGGACTCCCGTGAACATTTTGAAACCCGCACCCATCGCCGCATTATTGATATTTACCAACCTTCTTCTAAGACAATCGATGCTTTGATGAAATTAGATTTACCCGCCGGGGTTGATATTGAAGTTAAATTGTAAAAAATGCCAAAAAGATGTTATCGCTAACATCTTTTTTTCTTCCCCACTATCCTATAACTTTTAAATAGGATTTTTGATAAGTAGTCGTGCAAAATTAATTTCCTAGTCAAGATAGGCAAAAGGCAGGAGGCAAGAGGTGGTTAGATATGTGTAATTAATTTTGCTTAGGTACTTAAAAGGAAGTTATTGAAAGAAGGGCAGTACAATTGCTGGGGGTGCATCACCAAAAATGCCCAGATCGCTAGACCTTTTGTAGGGGAAAACCTAAAGCTTCTCGTTGCTGTAAATACAATTGAGCAACCTGTCGAGCTAAATTGCGAATTCTGCCGATATAACGGGTTCTTTCCGCTACAGCAATCACACCTCTAGCATCGAGTAAATTAAAAGTATGGGAACATTTGAGAACATAATCTAGACTGGGAATCACCAGAGAGCGATCGATTAATTGTTTAGCTTCCTGTTCATATAAACTGAATAAACTAAATAATAACTCAGGATTAGAAGCCTCAAAATTATAGGTACATTGTTCGATTTCATTTTGTAGAAAAATGTCACCGTAGAGGATATTTTCATTCCATTGAATTTTATTAATTGCCTCCACATCTTGCAGATACATGGCTAGTCTTTCTAAACCGTAGGTAATTTCGATCGCCACGGGACGACAATCGATACCCCCACACTGTTGAAAGTAGGTAAACTGGGTGATTTCCATACCATCTAACCACACTTCCCAACCCACACCCCAGGCGCCGAGGGTGGGAGATTCCCAGTTATCTTCCACGAAGCGAATATCGTGTTCTTCTGGGTTAATTCCTAACACTCGCAGGGAGTCTAAATAGATATCCTGAATATTATCGGGAGAGGGTTTAATTAGGACTTGATATTGATAGTAATGTTGAAAACGATTGGGATTTTCGCCATAACGGCCATCCGTAGGACGACGACAGGGTTCCACATAGGCAACGGCCCAAGGTTCCGGACCAATTGCCCTTAAAAAAGTGTGGGGACTCATGGTTCCTGCACCTTTTTCGCTATCATAGGGTTGAGCAACTAAACAACCGCGATCAGCCCAAAATTCATTTAATTTAGCGATAACAGCTTGGAAAGTTAAAGACATGGGAAAAAAGTAAAAAAGCAGATTAGGGGTTGGGGAAGTGGGGTGTGGGGAGAATACATAAAACCTCTCTCCCGTTTCCTGTTTCCTGACTCCTGAAGGTTAAAGTCATTGACTTACTTCTAACTGTAAGCGAAAGTGGACGGGGATAGAAGACTGGGGGAGAATAACTAATTCATAAAATCCCTCTTCGGGTAATTGACCAGACCATTGCCGATCGCTAGACTTATCTAAAAGGGTAATATTACCCGTGGGAGAGTAGAAAGATAGTAAAACTTCGCCTTCCGCCTCTAAATTTAAGTTTAACCGATCACTGGAACGCAATTTTATTGCATAGGCTTTTCCTTGTCCCTCGCTGAGAATTGCCTCGATAACTTCCTCTTCCCCCGCGTTTAAACTTTCGATCGCTTGGTAGGATAGGCCAGATTGTAAAGATAGTAACTGATTCCATGCCAAACCACTCCATAGTTGACCCAGGCTTGTGTCAAAACTTGGTCTTTCTGTCAATTCGGGAAATAGCTGAAAAAAGGCAGTATCAGTGAGTAAATTAAAGACTCTACCGCTTAAACGCAACTGATTCACTTGTTCTCGCCATTTTTCTCGCTGTTGCTCGTTATAGCTACCTAATGCTTCTCTAGTGCCAGAATCGAGACGTTCTAAGCGATCGAGTATTTCTGCTGCTAGAATATCTCTTTGTTCCTGTTTCTGTTTTTCCTCTTTGATATCCCCATAGCGAAGGCTAAACAATTCATTGACGAGATTTTTAAAAAACTGACCATCAATTCCCAACTCTAGACGGCGCTTTCTCATCTCAGCTTTCCGTTGCCATGCCGTATCTGTGGCAGAATTAAAATTACTTTCCTCCGTAGCAAAAACGGGTTTAACGGCTTGGGTTTGATTGCTGTGTTTAACCCACTGTTTCCCGATTAACCAGCCTATTGCCGCCGATAGTAACATCAAGAGGCAAAAAATGGCGATTCTGCCAGAACAGCCGAGAAAAACGGGCGATTTATTCCGAGAATTGGCGGCCATTGTCTCCTCAGACGATGTGGGGTTTTGATCTGTAAAGATGAGATTAACACAAATAATAGGCTAAGACGCATTTTAACCGCCTATCCTGAGATTAGCTGAATCTCCCCCAATCCTTTTACTATTGCCCCTTGTCTCATCTCAACAAGCAGTTTAAATGCACGGACAGCTTATTATTCATAGCAGATAACCATGACTACAACTCAACCCCTATCCCCTAGCCAAACCGCCCGAAAAGATGAGATAATCTTCCCAAAGGGCGAATTTTGGAGTGATGAACCGCCATTGGAAAGTAATTTACATCTAACTTAGATTATTTTATTGATAAAATGCCCAGAATGGTTATGGCAAGATAGAGAAGACTACTTTGCAACCAGGAATTTAAGCATCTACTACAGTCCCAATCAGAAAAAATCAGAATACTTTAGAGGACCAGACCTTTTTGTAGTATTAGGAACAACTAGAAACCAAAACCGGAAAGGTTGGGTAGTATGGCAAGAAGAGGGAAAATATTCTAATGTGATTATAGAAATACTCTTTTGAAAGTACCGCTAAGACTGATAGGGAAGAAAAGAAAGAAATTTATCAAAATACCTTTAGGATTCCTGATTATTTCTGGCTTGCCCTGAGCTAATGCCAGACTCCCAGAAGAGCGATAATATCTTATTTAGGTGGAATAGGAAGATGAAATTTATCGGTAAACTAATAAATTATCATCACCTAAACCACTTTCTAGCCTAATTAATTAATAAGGCCATTTCCAGTTAGTAATCTCGTCCTTATCAATACCATTGGTAAAAGCATAATCGAGATTGTCGATAATAGCATTTTTCATCCGTTCTTTCACATGAGCAGCAGCAGAACCTAATTTCGGCACGCGATCGATGACATCAATTACTAAATTAAAACGATCGACTTGGTTACGAATCGCTAATTCTAGGGGAGTATTAATATTCCCTTCTTCCTTGTAACCCCGCACATGAATACGTTCCTGATTACTGCGATGGTAGGTAAGTTTATGAATCAGCCAAGGATAACCGTGGAAATTAAAGATAATTGGCTTATCAGTGGTAAATAAACTATCAAAATCCCATTCCGATAAACCATGGGGGTGGTCACTTTCCGACTGTAATTTAAACAGATCAACCACATTGATAAAGCGAACTTTTAGGTAAGGGAATTCCTCTCGCAGAATTGCCGTGGCCGCTAAAGATTCTTTAGTGATAATATCCCCACAGCAAGCCATAATTACATCTGGTTCATCGGGATTAGTTCCATCATCATCGTTACTTGCCCAATCCCAAATACCGATACCTTTGGTGCAGTGTTTAATTGCTGCCTCCATAGTCAAGTATTGCAGGTGTTTCTGTTTATCAGCAACGATAATATTAGTGTAGTCCTTACTCTTGAGACAGTGATTAGTCACACTTAATAAACAGTTACCATCGGGGGGAAGATAAACCCGCACCACGTCGGCACTTTTATTGGTTACTAAATCGATAAAACCGGGGTCTTGGTGACTAAAACCGTTGTGATCCTGCCGCCAAACCACCGAGGATAATAAGAGATTCCAAGAGGAAACAGAAGCACGCCAAGGCACATGATTTTTGCAGATATCGAGCCATTTAGCGTGTTGGTTGAACATGGAATCGATAACGTGAGCAAAAGCCTCGTAGGAGTGAAATAAACCGTGACGACCAGATAATAAATAACCCTCTAACCAACCGACTAAAGTATGTTCACTCAGCATCTCCATCACACGACCATCGGGAGATAATTGGCTACCATCTAAATCCTCCGGATAGGTATCAGCTAACCAAGCTTTTTTAGTCACTTCATAGAGAGCCGCTAAACGATTAGAAGCAGTTTCATCGGGACCAAAAACGCGAAAATTAGTCATATTATTTCGCATTACATCCCGCAAAAATACCCCCATCACTCCCGTGTTTTCCGCTTCCACTTGGCCCGGATGGGTGACATCTACGGCATATTGACGAAAATCTGGCATTTTTAGGTCTTTACGCACCAATCCGCCGTTAGCGTGCGGATTAGCACTCATGCGACGATGACCAATAGGAGCGAGTTCTTTAAATTCTGGCTTAAATTGACCCGTGGTATAGTCAAATAATTCCTCCGGGTTATAGCTTTTCATCCACTCCTCTAATTTTCTCAAGTGGTCGGGGTTCTCGTGCATAGCACCCATGGGGACTTGGTGAGCGCGCCAGAATC
This sequence comes from Microcystis aeruginosa W13-11, assembly GCA_009995705.1. Lineage (GTDB taxonomy): Bacteria > Cyanobacteriota > Cyanobacteriia > Cyanobacteriales > Microcystaceae > Microcystis > Microcystis aeruginosa_F. The sequence continues at coordinate 3,130 of JAADBR010000063.1, read as the reverse complement.
CTTCCACTTTATGACCATCAACGTTTTTCGGACCGGTCCAACCCTTGGGAGACCGGAGGATAATCATCGGCCAGGGGTAACGTTTAGCCACTCCCGTGCTGCGAGCTTCCCGTTGATAGGAGCGAATCTGATTGATACAGTGTTCTAGGGTAGCGGCCATTTTTTGATGGCAGTGCAGCAAGTCTTCATCTTCCTTACATTCGACGATGTAGGGAGTGTAACCGTAACCAACAAAGAGACTTTCTAACTCGTGGGTCGAAATACGGGAAAGAATGGTGGGATTAGCGATTTTATAACCGTTTAAGTTTAAAATTGGCAGTACCGCACCATCGCGAATCGGGTTAAGGAATTTATTCGAGTGCCATGCGGTGGCAAGGGGACCGGTTTCTGCTTCCCCATCACCAACGACCACGGCCGTAATTAGGTCGGGATTGTCAAAAACAGAACCATAGGCATGGGAAACACTATAACCCAGTTCGCCGCCCTCATGGATAGAACCGGGGGTTTCGGGGGTGACGTGACTACCGATGTGACCGGGAAAAGAAAATTGTTTAAAGAATTTTTGTAATCCTTCCTCATCTTGACTTTTATCGGGGTAAATTTCCGAATAGGTTCCTTCTAGATAAACCGGACCGAGTACCCCCGGCGCCCCGTGGCCAGGCCCGGCCATAAAAATCACATCGAGGTCGTATTTTTTGATTAAACGGTTGAGGTGAACGTAGGTAAAACTTAAGGCCGGACTTGCTCCCCAGTGACCAAGCAAACGATACTTAACGTGTTCGGGTTTGAGATGTTCTTTGAGCAGGGGATTATCGCGCAGATAAATCATACCTACAGCTAAATAGTTACAAGCGCGCCAATAGGCATGGGTTTTATAGAGTTCGTCTTGAGAAAGGGGACTTTGTTCTGTTAAGGGTCTTTCTGGTGCGAATACCATGAATATTTCTCCGATATCTATGAACGATGAGATTAAGAGAGTTGATAAACAATTTCTCCATCGAGAGGGTTAACCCTCGGTCAGTTTTCAAACTGCAATTAAGAGTGTAACCTTTTGTGGCGCAAAAAACTATTAAAATAAACTATATTTTACTGATCCGGCTTGGCTAATTTATGTCAGTCGGGCGGGGTTTTTAAATGGATTTTAAAGTAAAATTAATGTCTTCTTAACTTATAGAACAATAAATCCTCGGAAAACTTTTAATGATTTTTTAATGTCAGTTTTTCCCAAAATACCATAAAGTCACGCCTTAGTTTGTCGGGAAGAGCCTAATTAGGCTTTCTCGATGCCAGTGGTGGGGACTACTAGGAGAGCTTTTGAAGCACTGAAACTTAAAATCTTTCTATACTTCATCTAGCGATCGATAAAAGCTGATTAGTATGTATAGTGATTCTCTACAGGCCAATCAATTCTCAATTTTTTTTTTCTTGATCGTGCCTAAGCTTATCGCAGCTGCAAAGGAGTTTTTTTTCATGACAAAAGTAAGAGTCGCTATCAACGGATTTGGTCGTATCGGTCGCCTCGTTTTTAGGGCGGGTATCCAAAATCCTGATTTCGAGTTTGTTGGTATAAATGATCTCGTCCCCCCCGATAATATTGCCTATCTGCTCAAATACGACTCCACCCACGGACGTTTTCAGGGTACGGTAGAAGCGAAAGAAGATGGCATCGTCGTGGATGGTAAGTTTATCCCCTGCTACTCGATTAAAGACCCCGCTCAACTGCCCTGGGGTGCAACCGGGGCCGATTATGTGGTTGAGTCCACCGGTTTATTTACCACCGCCGAAGGAGCAGGAAAACACCTAGAGGCCGGGGCCAAACGGGTAGTTATCTCCGCACCCACCAAAGATCCCGACAAGATTCGTACTATTGTACTAGGTGTTAACGATAATGAGTACGATCCCGCTAAGGACCTAATCGTCTCTAACGCTAGTTGTACCACCAATTGTTTAGCCCCGATCACCAAAGTTATTAACGATAACTTCGGACTAGCGGAAGGATTAATGACCACGGTACACTCGATGACCGCCACTCAACCCACCGTGGATGGTCCATCGAAAAAAGATTGGCGCGGTGGTCGCGGCGCTGGTCAAAATATTATCCCCTCCTCCACGGGAGCAGCCAAAGCAGTAACCCTAGTTATTCCTTCCCTCAAAGGCAAATTAACTGGTATGGCCTTCCGTGTGCCAACTCCCAACGTTTCGGCGGTGGATTTAACCTTTAAAACCGCAAAAGCCACCAGTTACGAGGAAATTTGCGCCGCGATGAAAGCCGCCAGCGAAGGACCGATGAAAGGTATCCTCGGTTATACCGATGAGGAAGTGGTATCGAGTGACTTTATCACCGACCCCCACTCCAGTATCTTTGATGCTAAAGCTGGCATTCAACTTAATGCCAATTTCTTTAAGGTCGTCTCTTGGTACGATAACGAGTGGGGTTACTCCTGCCGGATGTTAGACCTGATGAAAATGATGGCAGCTAAGGAAGCAACCCTCGTAACAGCCTAAATCAGTTATCAGTTATCAGTTATCAGTGATCACTGATAACTGATAAGATGAATCCAAAATTTAAAGATATTACCGCTTGGGAACAGGCACAATTGTTAATGCAACCGGCATTTATTCGGGTGCTAGATAATCTGCGTAAACAGTTAGAAAATTCCCTTTGGAAAGGAACCTATACAGAAATTCAAGATCCCTATCCCAGTTATCTGCTCTGTTTGACTTATCTCGATCGCTCCGTTACTGTAAATATTTGGGAACTTTGTTTTCAAGTCTGTTTTCTCGATTATCCCACCGATGAAGGAGAGACCGTCACCATCGATACCAGTCTCCTCGATCCCACCGGTGAACTAGATTGGCAGAGTTTGGAAACGAAAACCGAGCGCATTATTAAGCAATTATTCGCTAATTTACCCCATTGACATCCTCACCGCCGTAAACGGACGGTGATTCCCAAACCTCACGATTTAGGTTTCTGCTTCTTTCCCTTGCGGGGTTCCGCACCTGCCGCCCCAGTTTTACTCTGTTCTGGTCTTATGGTCGCTCTACAGACTGACACCGCAAGTCCTGCGGCCAAAATATTTTTACTAGCGTTAATATCTCGGTCATGGTGCGTCCCACAGTCTGGACA
>JAADBR010000062.1 GCA_009995705.1 Microcystis aeruginosa W13-11 | reverse complement strand
GGAAACCTCCGTTTCGGCGCTGATGTCGGGGGTGGTGGTAAAAGCTGGCATTTTTCCCCTCCTGCGCTGTGCTTTAATCCTAGAGGATTTGGATCCCCTAATTCGGCTTTTAGGGGTGCTAACGGCGATTTTTGGCGTATCCTATGCGGTGTTTGAAAAGGATAGCAAGCGGATGTTAGCCTTCCATACTATTTCCCAATTAGGTTTTATTTTAGCCGCCCCGGTAGTCAGTGGTTTTTATACCCTTACCCACGGTTTAGTTAAATCTTGCCTATTTCTGTTAGCGGGAGTTTTACCCAGTCGCAATTTTAAAGAATTACAGCAACAAGCGATCCCTAATTCCCTCTGGATTGCCCTAGTGGTTGCTAGTTTTTCTATCTCTGGATTCCCCTTATTATCCGGTTTTGGGGCAAAAGCTTTAACGATGAAAAATTTAGTTCCTTGGCAAGAAATTATGATCAATCTTGTGGCGGTGGGGACGGCGATTTCCTTTGCTAAATTTATCTTTTTACCCCACGCGGGTGGCGAAAGTAAACAGAAGCTAACTATCGGTTTCTGGATAGCAATAATTCTACTCCTTGCCGCCCTATTTTTATCGAATGCTGTCTATGTTGAAGCTTATAATCTTCCTAATATTATCAAAGCTTTAGCCGTCATCGGTGCCGGGTGGTGGTTATATCTGGGAGTTTTCAAAAAGTTATCCCTCAAATTATCACGGGCATGGGAACAATTTGATAATCTCGTCGGTATGATGAGTATAATGTTAGTTCTATTATTTTGGATGGTATTGGCATGATTGGACATATAATTCTGCGTTTAACTATGTGGTTTTTGCTCACCGCTAATTTTACCCCTGCGAATATTATGATCGGGGTGGCTATTGCTTTTCTTTTGCCCCGTAATTTCGCCTCTAGCGAAACTTTAGGCGATTGGTTAAAGGTAATAATTAAAGTTTTTATGGCTATTCCCCAAGCTTATAAAGAAGCGTTTGAAATTATCTTTCGTCCCCACAAGGAAGAAGAAATTATTTTCGAGAGAATTTCGGGTAAACGCTCACCCAGATTAGCTTTTTGGGATATATTTCTCATTACTTTTACCCCGAAAACTATCGTCACCGAATACAAGGAAAATGAGGGTTATGAAGTTCATGTAATTAAACGGAGTCAACAGGAATGAATATTGTTCTCATTGCCATGATTGTCGCCCTATTAATTCCCCTTTATGAAGTGGCAAAAAATGATGACATCTGGCAAAAAATGGCCGCCTTTGCCAGTGCTTCCAGTAAATCATCGATTATTATTCTAGTGGTGTCAGTTCTGCGGGATGATTGGATGATTGGAGTGGTTGCAGTGATTATTCTCAGTGTCGGTAATGCCGGCTTTATGTTATTAGCACAAATTCTTAAACGACTGAACGAATCATGATTGAAATTTTTAGTTATATCTGCATCGCTATCGGAGTTTTTTTCTGGTTTTGGGGAACGGTGCATCTTTTAGACAAGCGCTCGGTATTATATAAATTACACGGCCTATCTGTCGCTGATACTTTGGGTTCCATGTCGATTATTTTCGGGCTACTTTTGAAAGTTCCTCACAATTGGCCTTTATTATTATTGGCAATAATTTCCCTAGCAATTTGGAACACCATGTTAGGCTACGTTTTAGCTTATACTTCTAGCGATCGAGAGTAAAATTAAAGATGAATGAAAGTTATCTCTATGTTATTGTTGCCCTCTTGCCTTTAACTGCGGCGATGGTGATGTTACAATCTAATCCCTACCAAGCTTTAGTAATTCGCGGAGTTTTAGGGGCAATAGCAGCCTTAGTTTATGCTTTATTAGGGGCAGCAGATGTATCTTTAACCGAAGCTTTGATGGGAACCATGTTAGCTGTAACCCTCTACGCGGTGGCGATTCGTTCCTCTTTAGTGATGCGTTTAGGAGTAATTGCCGAGGAAACCGATACAGTTTTAGAACAGTTAAAAACTCAACTACAAACGGTTTTAAGTAAACGTTTTATGCGGTTAGAATTAGTTGCCTACAGTGATAAACAAGCTTTGCAACAGGCACTTATGGATAAGGATGTTCATGCCGTCTGTATCCGTCAAGACAACCCAGAAACTATCCCCTACGAAACCACAATTAGATTACCCTATCTCTACGATATTTTTAAAAATGAATTAACGGCAGCAAACACGATTTTAACCTGTATTGAAACTCCAAAATTAGAGGAGAAACACTAATGAAATGGATTTATACTCTAGCCGCCATTGCCTTCGCTGTCAAAATGGTAATTATTCCGAATACTGCTTCCTCTATATCATCCTTAGAAATTGTTGAATCCCTGGTGCGCGACGGCGGTGTTCCTAATGCAGTTTCGGTGGTTATTTTTCGTAATCGTCTCTACGATACCATCTATGAAGTGGTTGTTTTTACCATTGCGATTATGGGGGCAAATTTTCTTTTAGCCACGGAAAAACCCGCCAGTAAAATCCATCAATTTACCGACCAACCTTCGATTATTTTAGCCCGTTTGGGGTCAACAATTGCCGCTTTAGTGGGTATTGAATTAGCTATCCGCGGCCATTTAAGTCCGGGGGGAGGTTTTGCCGCCGGAGTCGCCGGAGGTACGGCAATTGGTTTAATAGCAATTACCTCGTCTCCCGAATGGATGCAAGCAATTTATCGCCGTTGGCAAGCGGCAACATGGGAGAAAATTTCCGTCTTAGTTTTTATTGTTTTAGCCGCCATTACTCTCTCAGGATTTGAGTTACCCCACGGGGAATTAGGGGCGCTATTTAGTGGGGGTATTTTACCGATACTAAACATTTTAGTCGCCGTTAAAGTAGCTTTAGGTTCCTGGGCAGTAATTCTCGTTTTTATCCGTTATCGCGGTTTATTGTGAGAGGTTAATATCTATAATTTATAGCTGTAGGTCAGAACTGGGGATTAACCGATGATCATAGCATAACTTGATGGTTGAAAAAATGCTATAGTAATTTTGTTGCCCTCCTCAAGAATCAATAGGCATCTAATGATTCTGCTAAAAGAACTCCCGAGGTAAAAATTATGGTTAACGTTATTCGCGGTTCTTCAGCTAAACCTGTATCTTCTCAAAGATTAGCTAAATATTTTGAGGAAAGAACAGATATAGAGGGAACATTGTATATCGGCTATCCTATTATTGGAACTCCCCAAGGAGGATATCAAATTGATGCTCTATTAGTCTCTCGTCACCAAGGGATTATTATTTTTAATATTGATGAAGGAAAAAATTATGATTTGGATATTGAAGGCACTCAAGACGAGAGCATAACCAAGTTAGAAGCAAAACTGCTTTCTTATAAAGAGCTTGTTCAAAAAAGAAAGCTAATGGTTAACATTTCTGTAGCCACCTATGCACCGAGTTGGACTAATTATCCAGAAGCAATTAACCGAGAGGAATATCCTGTTCTTATTCAAAAGGAAGACCTTGATGATTTTATCAAGAAATGTCAAGGTAATGATTCTGAATATTTCGAGAAAGTCAACTCAGTTATACAAGCTGTTACAACCATTAGAAAAAAAGACGCTCGCAGTTATGTTCTTAAACCAGATTCTAGGGGAGCAAAGTTAAAAAACTTAGAAGATTCTATCGCTAATCTTGATGAAACTCAAAATAAGGCTGTTTTAGAAACCACTAAAGGTGTACAAAGAATTAGAGGTTTAGCAGGTTCGGGAAAAACAATTGTCTTAGCGCTGAAAGTAGCTTATCTTCATGCAACTCATCCCGATTGGAATATTGCTGTCACTTTCTATACACGCTCGTTAAAGGATCAATACAAAGATTTAATTACTTGGTTTAGTTATGAGCATAAAAATTCCGAACCAGACTGGGAAAAAGTAAAAATTATTCACGCTTGGGGAAGTCCTAAGATAGAAGGAATTTATTATGAGCTATGTAAACGACATAATATTGAATATTTAGATTTTAGTCAAGCAGAAAACCTAACATATTCGCATGAAGACCCTTTTGAGTTTGTTTGTCAAAAAGCCTTGCGAGAGATTAAAAAATTTCATCAATGTTATGATCTTATTTTAATTGATGAAGCCCAAGATTTTCCTCAAGACTTCTTAAGACTCTGCTATGAAATCTTGAAAGATGATAAACGTTTAGTTTATGCCTATGATGAGTTGCAAAGCTTAAATAGTAAAGTCATGGATTCTCCCGAAGTTATTTTTGGAAATGATAACCATGGTAATCCTAGAGTTAAATTGGAGAATTTACCCAGCGAACCTCAACAAGATGTGGTTTTAAATACTTGTTACAGAAATTCTCGTCCTATTCTTTCCTCTGCTCATGCTCTAGGTTTTGGAGTTTACTATCCAAAGGGACTAATTCAAATGTTTGATAATCCTCAATTATGGCAAGATATTGGTTATGAGGTTGAAGAAGGAGAATTAAAATCAGGAGAATTTGTTACACTGATTAGAACCCCCAAAACCAGTCCTAAATTCCTTGAAGAACATTCTTCTATCGATGATATTATCAACTTTAAATCTTTCGATAACAATCAGGAGCAATTTGAATGGCTAGTGGAACAAATTGAAAAGAATCTCAAGGAAGATGAATTAAGATGCCAAGATATTATGGTTATTCATCCACTAGCTAAAAATGCTCGCAATGTTTTTGGAAAAGCTAGACAAATGTTATTTACAAAAAATATTAATTCTCATTTAGCAGGTAGCACATCTTCTCCCGATGAGTTTTTTCAAGAAAACTCGATTGCTTTTACACAGATTTATCGTGCAAAAGGCAATGAAGCGGCAATGGTTTATTTCATTAACGCTCAAGAATGTTTATCTGGTTCACAAATTGCTAGTAACCGCAATATTTTATTTACAGCGATGACTAGAAGTAAAGCTTGGTTAAGAGTTATTGGTTATGGAGCAAATATGCAAGCTTTAGAGACGGAATTTCAGGAAATTAAATCGAGAAATTTTGCTCTTGAGTTTACCTATCCAACCCCCGAAGAACTTCAACAAATGAAGAAGGTTTATCGAGATACTCTTAATACCAAGAGAGATAAAAATGACAGGGAAAAGCAAGAATTAATTGCCCAGTTAAAAAGATTGCCATCAGATGAAAAAAACGAAATGATCAAAATACTACAAGAATAGTTAAGAAATGCTTAATGTTCAGAATATCTTTAAAGATGTTGAAAATTTAACGGCTAAATTGATAGAAGTAGGATTATCAAGTCAGCAGAACTTTCCGACTTTGAATAAATTGAGTCAAAATATTTCTGAGATTAGCTATGCCAATAGTTACGACTTATCCATTGCCCTAAAAAATGTTGCCTATCAAGATATTTATGATGAGCTTGATCGCAGTAAGAATTATAATATTAAAATGATTGATGGAGCCTTGATTCAATTACTTTATCTCTTCCAAGGATCGCAGTTATTATCCCATAGACTAGCTTTCTTCTCATCCCCTTATTTAGAATCTTTTCAAAATAAGCCAGAACGATATGAAGAAGATGAGATATTTGCCGATATTATCGCCAAAAATATTGTAGCTGTACCGATTAGATTTGATTACGATCCTGATAATTTTCAAGAGATTCATCACCCCAGATGTCATCTCACCCTAGGACAATTCAAAAACTGCCGAATTCCAGTGTCCTCCCCTTTAACACCCAGTATATTTATTGCTTTTATCCTTCGTAACTTTTACAATACAGCCTATCATCTATATTCCGAGCAGATCAATTTCAACAATCAGCGATTTCCAGAAACCATAACTGAACCGGAAAAAAATATGCTACATTTTGCTATTAAATCTCCCTCTCTATAGGGTTGGCTGAATAATGGGAAAAACCCTTTTAAAATAAGGCTTTTGACCTGTTAAAATCCGATGTTCATGCTGCGAAAATAGGATTGGGACATTCAAAAACCTTGCACGATCCTTCTTGTAGTACACAAGCTGGTACAAAAACAAGGGCAACAAAGCCTGAAACGACCGGCTACTGACTCCTGACTCCTAACCCCACCAATACACTTTTTCAGCAAACCCTAATTAATTTTTGAGAGTGCAAAAATGAGAAAAATAGACATAAAATTGCATAAAATTCCTAAATAGAGCATTTAATTGATTAATGCTCATTCTTAATTCTCCTGACTCCTGACTACTGGATCGGAGACTACTCAGCTAACGGAAGATTTTTGATTTTTGCAAGAGGCCTGTTTTACCTCAATATTATATCATCTAGAATGAAATAGCCCAGGGTGTTAGGAGGAATTTGCCCTATTTCCCAACACCCTAACAACTTAGATAATTAACCCCTTTGTCGAGTATTAATCACCTCACCAGCTGCATTAACTAACTCTAGCTGTAGCGGCATTTGTCCGATAGCGTGAGTGGAACAACTCAAACAGGGATCATAGCAACGAATACCCGCTTCCACCCTGTTTAACATCGCTTCGGGAATTTCGCCACCATGGATGTAATGTTGGGCGATTTGTTTCACCGTTTGATTCATGGCCAAATTATTATTACCTGTGGCAATAATTAAATTCACCGTTTCAATCAAACCATTTTCATCCACTTTATAATCATGGAATAAAGTACCCCGGGGTGCTTCACTAACTCCCACCCCTTGCAGATTATTAATTCCTGCTTCGGCACGGCAGCGTGGAGAAACTATATCGGGATCGTCGATTAAACGTTCAATCTGTTCTAAACAAGCCAAAATCTCCACTAAACGAGCATAATGATAATAAAAAGAAGAGGTTGCTACACCACCGACCCGATGGCGATATTCGCGTAACTCGATATCCGCCCCCTCCGTGCCAAAATGGGAACAAACATTTAAGCGGGCCAATGGACCAACTCGATAGATACCGTTGGGATAACCGAGGGGTTTATAGTAGGGAAACTTCAAATAAGACCATTTTTCCACTGATTCGCCGATATAATCGCGATAATTGTCTTCGCTCAGGTTATCGGCCACGATATTGCCTCGACTATCGGTAAAACGAATATGACCACCGTAGTGTTCCCACTCGTCCCGTTTACCGACCAATCCCATAAATAGAGAAGGGAAATTACCAAAGGCGGCGATTTCTGTGGTTAAATTGTCTAAAAGTCCTTTAAATAGGTTTAAAGCCATGTAAAGAGTCGTCTTAGACTCCGGAAGTCGTTCTTTAATCCATTGTCGCCCTTCTTCGCTCAAAGGAGAACGGACACCTCCCGGGACGGACCAAGCGGGGTGAATTTTTTTTGCTCCCAAAAGTTCAATAACTTTCTGTCCAAATTGACGTAAACGGATGCCTGCTCGCGCTAGGTCGGGATCGGCCGCAATTAAACCGAAAACATTCCTTTTAGCGGGGTCACTTTCCCAACCAAGCAGAAAATCGGGACTGCTAAGATGGAAAAAGCTTAAAGCATGGGATTGGGTTAATTGTCCCAAATTCATCAAGCGCCGCAGTTTTTCACCCGCAGGGGGTATTTGCACCGCTAGAATTTTATCGCCGGTTTTGGCAGCACAAAGTAGGTGACTAACGGGACAAATCCCGCAAATTCGGGCAGTAATTCCCGCCATCTCCCACATCGGCCGTCCCTCGCAGAATTTCTCAAAACCACGATACTCGACCACATGAAAACGCACGTCATCCACTTCACCCCCATCGTCAAGGAAAATCGAGATCTTGGCATGGCCTTCGATCCGGGTGACGGGATCGATAACGACGGTTTTAGTCATAGTAAGTCCTCATTGTTCAGGAGTTCCACAGAACGGCATTGTGGAGACTGCGATCGAGCTTTGTTTAAACGATAATTTATCCCGATCTCCGCCCTGCTGTCTCTATGATAGTTATTACCCTCCTAGCAATCCTAATTTTTATAACAATTTTTCCCGATTCTCAATCGCGGCTAATTTGGCATTTTGTAACAAATACTACGGAAAATAGTTCGGAAATCCGCAATGATTACATCTCACTTTGCTGGTGTTGATCAGTCATTATATATGTAGAAGTCGGTTCTCGGCTGTCAGTCTTCCTCTCAAAGCTGAGGGCGAAAGGGTCGGAAGTCAGCCAAATTGTTTACGGCTAATCGGGAAAATCACCTTTTTGTCTTGTAATCTTGCCTAACAATATCAGTGGCACTGCCGAGGATTCAGGAAAAAGCGACCCAAAAACGAGCGATTGTAGTTGATAGTTCTGGGCTATAATATTTTTGTTCTAAATGTTGGGGAAAAAAGGATAAACCTAACATCATACCAAAGAATGAATTAGCTTTGAACCTTTAGGGGATTGTCTGCGTCTAAAAGCACAGGATACAATCAAGGGAATTCCGAACCGAACTCATACCGACTTCAGATAAGCCAGACTCACCCGCGAGTCGGAATAGTAACAGACTTTTTCTGTGTCAAGGAGTCACCACCAAACCAATGCCCACAGCAAAAACCAACCAAACTCAACCACAGCCCACCCTCAATGCCGATATGGTGCGTACCTATCTGCACGAAATTGGGCGGGTTCCCCTCCTAACTCACGAACAAGAAATTATTTACGGCAAACAAGTCCAACGGATGATGAGCCTGTTGGAAGCGAAAGAAGCACTATCGAAACAATTAGGACGGGAACCACAGCGCTTGGAGTGGGCGGATTCGGTGAATTTAAGCGAAAATGAACTGGATCGCGCCTTGAAAACTGGCGATCGAGCTAAACGGAAAATGATTGAAGCTAACCTCCGCTTGGTGGTTGCGATCGCAAAAAAATATCAAAAGCGGAACATGGAATTCCTAGATCTAATTCAAGAGGGTAGTCTGGGATTAGAAAGAGGTGTAGAAAAATTTGATCCCACCAAAGGTTATAAATTTTCTACCTATGCCTACTGGTGGATTCGACAAGCGATTACCCGTGCGATCGCTCAACAGGCCCGCACCATTCGTTTACCCATCCATATCACCGAAAAACTGAATAAAATCAAAAGAACCCAGCGCGAACTCGCCCAAAAACTGGGCAGAAGTGCCACCCCTGCCGAGATTGCCCTAGAATTAGAGCTTGAACCTGCTCAAATCCGCGAATATCTCAGTATGGCTCGTCAACCTATCTCCCTTGATGTGCGCGTCGGCGATAACCAAGATACGGAATTGTCGGAATTATTAGAAGATAGCGGAGTTTCTCCCGATACCTTCATCACCCAAGAGTTATTACGGCAAGACTTAGCCAATCTCCTGGCCGAATTAACCCCCCAACAACGGGAAGTGATTACTCTCCGTTTCGGTCTAACCGATGGCAAGGAGTTATCCCTAGCCAAAATCGGTCAGAGAATGAACATCAGTCGGGAACGAGTCCGACAATTAGAACACCAGGCCCTGGCTCATTTACGCCGTCGCCGGGCCAACGTCAAGGAATATATTGTCGCTAGTTAGTAAAAATAGCAAATAACCAAGAAGGAGAGCTCAAGCTCTCTTTTTTTTTCGGTTTAATTAATTATAGAATCCCAATTAATTTTCACCTGTGGCAGTTCCGTCATGACTAGATCGACAGAAACAGCGACCCCAACATTATACGAAGAAGATTTTTATCTCTGGCTAAAAACTACGGCAGAAAAATTAAAAAAGGGCCAGTTTGCCGAGGTGGATTTAGACAATTTAATTGAGGAGATTGAATCGATGGGGAGAAGTGAAAGACGCGCGCTCAAAAGTCTTTTAACTCGTCTCCTAGAGCATTTACTCAAATTAACTTACTGGCAATCGGAAAGAGACCGGAATGGCAATCATTGGAATGGAGAAATAAATAATTTTCGGGCAGAAATTCAAGATTTACTGGAGGATAGCCCTAGTTTAAAGCCCTATCTTCGGGAGATTTTTGAGCCATCCTACCATACAGCTTTAGAGACCGTGCGAAAAAAAATGGGTTTATCCCCCGGTGGTTTACCCAGTCAGATAATTTTTAATCTCGAACAGGTTTTGGATCATCAATGGCTGCCGATCGATTGGGAATAAACTATTAACTATCTAAATCACTCCTTAAATCGCTAAACAGTCATCAGTGACCTGAAAACTCAAATCTGATAACCGATACTAAATCCGTTGAGTATAGGATACTTATGAGGACAGGCAAAAGGCAAGAGGCAAAAGAGGGAATAGATAATCAGTTTTTAATAACTGGATTTAGTACGATAACTGATCTGGTTTTACTCAACCAATTTCTTCAGCAGGGCATCCACTTCCTCCAGGCCGGATTGATTATTTTTCAGCACATAAACCGCTCGCGCTTGCTTAAAAGCTTCCTCCGCCTCTCTTTTTCGTCCCCGGCCCGCGTAGGCCCGACCGAGATTAAGATAGACATCGGCGTTATTGGGGGCGATTTCGGCCAAATCTTGATAGGCGATAATTGCTGCAAGATAATCTTTTCTGGCCAGATGGATACGACCGATTCCCGCTTGTGCTTCCAACGATTGGGGTTGTAGGAAAACGGCCCGACGATAAAAGGGGAGAGCCTCGTCAAAACGCTCTTGTTTTTCAAGTAAAATCCCTATTTTTAGCTGAATTAAAAAATTTCCTGCACTTTGTCGCTCTATTTCTTTTAAAATTTGGGTTCCACCATTTAAATCGCCCTGTTTGAGCAAAAGGCTGGCCAGTTGCAATCTTAATTCACTATTGTTAGGGAATCTTTGCAGGGATTTTTGGAGAAAATCGAAGGCTTCGCTGCTTTTATTCTGTTCGATCAAGGCTTTACCCATGATTTCGTGGGCTTGCTGATTATTGGGGTCGAGAGCTAAAATCCATTGGTAAACTTCGCCCGCTTTAGCATAGTTTTTTTGCCGTAATAATACCACCCCTAAACCGAGGTAATGTTGGACGTTTTTCGGTTCTATTTGGATAGCGTAGTAGTAAGCAGTGGCTGCATTGTCGTAATCGCCGATATTAGCCAAACTATAACCGAGAGCATGAAAAAAGTCAGGATTGCTCGGATCGAGGCTTAAAGCTTTTTGGTATGCTTGGGCGGCGGCGTTATAATCCCCCTGCCGCGTTTGTAAAAAGCCAATCCCGGAGAAAATTCTGGCATTATTGCCATCAAGGGTGGCGGCCTGCTTGTAAATGGCTATAGCTTCCCCATAATTGCCATTTTTGACCAATTGCCGCGCTTGACGCAGTAGTTCGTTAACCTGTGAATCCTTGCTCACGATTGCCCCCGCCGGATTATCAGCGATCGCAATTGAGGGGGAGAAACAGCCCCCCGCGAGAAGACCGACGAGCAAGATTAAACGGGTAAATTGTTCCATCACTTTACCTTTGTTAACAATTCTTAATTAAAGTTTATTGTAAATGGTATTGACAAAAATCAACTATTTTGCATCACCCTTGTACGAGATTATTGCGGGCCTCTTGGGCGACTTGGGCGCTTTTGTCGCCAGTTAACTGGGTCAAAACAGCGATCGCATCTTCCCCTCCTAAGCGGCCTAAAGCTTGAGCGAGACGATAGCGCAGTTGCCAGTCATCATCATTAGCCAAGGGAACGAGTAAAGAGACGGCGCGAGGGTCGCCTAGTTCCCCAAAAGCGCTAACGGCGGCCGTTTTTACCAACTCATTATCGGAGTTTAGGGCAATTTCAAGCAGTTCAAAGCCCCGGGGTTCCCCTAATTCGCCCAAAGCGGCCACAATGCTAAATTGAATTAACCAGTCGCTGGATTGTTGATAGACGGCCACCAGATCATCGTAGGCTGCCGTTAATTTTAACCCCCCGATCGCATCGGCCGCGGCTGCTTTCACGTCTGCTTCGGGATCATTTAACAAACGATCGCGTAGAATAGTTAAGGCCAGATCGAGATTCTGACGACCGAGGATATCTAGCTGACTGACCGCCGAATAACGCACCCTAGCGTTACTATCGTTAATCAAAGGCTGCAACATCTCGAAGGCGATTTCTGGGGCTAAATAACGCAGTTGATTAACTCCCGATAAGCGATCGCCATAATCATTGGAATCGAGCAGCCGTTGCACGGATTCGGGGGAATAATTCATAATTTGATGACACCCTTAACAATTGGACTGGTATTAATTGTCCCATGAATAGTTATCGACTCCTGACTATCTTGATCATGTTTAGTTCCCCGGTTTTTTGGGGCTGTAGTCCCCCCTCTCCCCCTAAAAAAGAACCGACGGCTAAGATAATCATTTCTCCTTCTCCCAGTCCGATTATTTCCGCATCAGACATTAAGGCTGCTAATCGTTATCGTCAATTGGGGTTACAGTATCGTCAACAGGGAAATTTTATCAAAAGTATTGAAGCTTTAAAAAAATCGGTACAGTTAAACCCCAATCATCTAGACGGGAGAGTAATTTTAGGTTGGACACAACACCTAGCTAAACAACCTTTAGCATCACAAACAACCCTTGAAGAAACGATTAAAATTGCTCCCGATCATGTGGCTGCTTATAATGCTTTGGGTATTGTTTATCTTGTCGGTGGTCATCTTGAAAAAGCTGTGTTCACTCATACTAAAGCCGCTAATTTAAAACCCGATAATGAAATCGCCTACTATAATTTATCCCTCGCCTATCATCGCCTAAAAGATTTTGATTCAGCTATTACCAATGCTGAAAAAGCAGTTAAATTAGAGCCAAATAATCCCCATCCTCTTGTGGCTTTGGCAATGGTTTATTTAGATCAAGGTGATAGTAAAAAAGCACAGGATACCTATAAAAAGGCTAGGGATTTAGACGGTCGTTATCGACAAAAATGGTTTCTGGCACACCTGAAGGAAGCGGGTTTTAGTCAGGAGCAAATTAAATTAGTCGAAAAGTTACTATCCGAGATTTAAAATTATTATTTACTCTTAAGATGCCTGTCGATGTCCCAGTTTTAGGAAAATAGTTTCTAAATCTTCGCGGCAAGTATAAAACTCGCTTAAGGTCAGGCCAGAAACGACTAAAGATTTCAACAATTCGGCACTATCTTCTAGGGTTCCCGTAAACTTAACCCGGAGAGTATTAGTATTAATAATTCTTTGCCAACTTTCCACAAAAACACATTGTTTAAGGGCGGTTTCTAAGGCTTCTAAATTGTCTAGAGTCGTAATCTGCAAGTATTGACCAGCTAGACGTTGATTTAATTCTTGTAAGGAGGTACTTTCCACTAGATAACCTAATTCCATTATACCCACCGAACTACAAAGTTCCGCTAAATCACTAAGAACATGGGAAGAAATTAAAATAGTCATACCTGCCGACTGTAAGACTTTAATAATCTCACGAAATTGTAGGCGAGCGATCGGGTCTAATCCAGAAACCGGTTCATCAAGAAGTAAAATTAAAGGCTCATGGATAATGGTTCGGGCTAAACTTAAACGTTGTTTCATCCCCCGGGATAAAGTAGCGATCAAATTATGGCTTTTATTGGTTAATTGTACCAGTTCTAGAACCTCATAAATGCGGCGATGGCGTTGGGAGCGAGGGATATGATAAAGACGGGCAAAATAATCCAGATAATTCCAGACATTTAGGTCATCGTAGAGGGGAAAATTATCGGGTAGATAACCTAAATTTCTTTTGAGACGGGGATTACTCTTATCTCTTAAAAGACGTTCTCCGTGCAGATATATTTCTCCCGTTGTCGGTTCTTCCGCTGCCGCTAACATCCTAATTAAAGTGGTTTTTCCTGCTCCATTTGGACCGATTAACCCGTAAACTTCCCCCGATTCAATCTGTAAATCCACTTGATTAACAGCCCCATGGCGGTCAAATTGTTTGGTTAAACCAACAGTGGCAATGGCTAATTCGGGTGGGTTCATAAAGTTTTTTAGTTAGGTTCTGAGGGTGACTCGCTAACCACGAATACAGGGTTTATCTCCCATGACTTCCGCTGGTTGTTGTTAAATTGTTTAAGTCTTAATATCTTCTCAATTTTTTGATAATTGACCACTGTTAAATTTGGTAAATCGAGGAGTTGATCAAAATTTATCCAAATAACCCACCTCCTATTCTGTATTGACATTATAACATTCTCACACAGAACCTAGAAGAGTCGCCTTATCTTCTGAGTATTCACAATTGATCGGTAAACACCTTGTATAAGAAGAGTCCAGGCGAAAAAAAGCCAAAAAGTATCCAACTGTATAGCGCGGCACTACATCTCAGAAAAAACCGCTTACAATGGAGACAAAGGTGATCAGAGATCAATGGGGGTGAACGTCATGTTATGTTAGTGATTTTAACCGACGAACACATTCTCGATACGGGTTCTGTGTGTCAGGGCTGTCTTTTAGCCAACCAGCAGGGGCAGCCCCGGTGGCGAGAGGGTAAACTAGGCTGTGGTCATTCCCTAGGCAAAGGGGGCAGCCAACAGCCCAATCTCTACGAGTGTCAGATGGGCTTTACAATTGCTAATGTTGAAGGCTAATCAGACTGGCTCAAATTAGAGTTGAATTAGGGGGGTTTTCTTTGGACTCTGAGGAGAGAATCAAGGCCATTGCTCATCCCCAATTCAGCTTAGATACAACGACAATAATGACTGAGGGTTTCGTAGCATTGATCGTAGGCTTTTTGGGCTTGGGTTAAAACATCGTCGGAAATTTCTATATCTAATTTTCTGGCTTGTTTAATAATTTTACCCGCTCTGATATTCTCGGAAGCATCGCCTAGCCCACGAATGCCAGTAGTGTTTAAAACTCGATATTCTTCAGAAAATCCCATTTTAGTATCGAGATGACTTTGTAAACTATTAAAGACCAATTGACTTTGGTTTAATAGTTGATCGTGGGTGATAAGTAAACTCTTTTCTTGACTGTTAATTAAGCGAGCATAACTTTCTAAGGTGGCTAAACGACCAGTATAATAACCCAGGGCTTGCTGCTCATTGTGATGGGGTTTAATATCTAGAATACTTGCTAAAGTGCGCTTCGGTTCTCGTAGTAAAAATATGGTTTTAACCGCATCAGATTGCAAAAAACTATGATCTAAAAACTTCTCATCGTGAAGAACTTTATCTAAAATATATTTATGATTCATGTTTAAATCTTTCAAACGCCAGTGGAGTCTAAACATTAAAGTTTTAAAATCCCGTTCACTCTCATAAACCAGATGAGTTTCGCCAAAACCGATAATTTCAGGATTAGAATTGAGGATATGGGTCAATAAAGACGAACCCGATCGCATATGGCTAAGAATAAATAAAACCTGATAGGGTTGGGGACGAAAGAGAATTTTATAGGGGTCTTTGGGTATATCAATGCGTGCCTGAAAATACTTATAAGTTAAACGATGGGTTAAACCCTGCCAAGATTGGGGTAAGCGATCGAGGGCTATAGTCATAGGTTAATCAGGAATTGCGTCAACTTGTCGCTAAGATTCCCCTATAATGTATCTCATTTAAGACCCAAACAAAAGTGAGGTTTATACAAAATGGGATTGCCAAGTTGTTAGCTCTGGTTTTTTACAGCGCGAACCGATGTCTGGTTTATGATCAACAAGGCCCTTTTAAGCGGGGAATTAGCCAATTTTGAGAGAGATAATAATCCTGATGGGGGTGGAGTTGTTGACACTCCCATCGCACTCATGTTAGGGATTCTTGGTTCAACCAGTCCACTTAAATTAGATGCCTTGCGTTACTAACTAACAGAAACCCGAAATTTGAGTTTTTATTAGAAAAAAAGTTAGCGTTCGCTTGTCAAGCAAGGGTTTCAAAATCTAGATTCGGTCAGGGATTTCCGAAAGTCCCAGAAGAGCGAGCAAGACTCTACCAGCCTCAAGATAGCAAAAAACCCGGCGGGAAAATTTCCCCACCGGGTCAAAAAGGCAAAAGTAAAGAATTATTTCTGATCGGCCTTTTTGCTTGACTTATCGCCCATTTTGTACTTACGCAAGAAGCGATCAACCCGGCCTTCCGTATCGATCATCTTCTGGGTTCCCGTATAAAAAGGATGATTACCCGACCAAACCTCCACATGAATTTCTGGTTTGGTCGAACCCACCGTCATCACCACTTCACCATTACAGATCACCTTAGCTTCCGGATACCAAGTAGGATGAATTTTTTTCGGCATAATAAACCTCTCTATTAACCTAACGTTTCGAGTATTGAGGCGCTTTACGCGCTTTGTGAAGACCGTATTTTTTCCGTTCCTTCGCCCGGGGATCCCGAGTCAGATAACCTTCACTCTTGAGGGGAGGACGATTTTCTGGTGCTAATTGACATAAAGCTCTAGCGACACCTAATTTCACCGCGTCCGCTTGGCCGGTCAAACCACCGCCCTCGGCCTTAACGATGATATCATACTCGTTTTCCAGTCCCAAAGTCTCCAGAGGAGCCTTAATCGTCTGAATATAGGTGGGAATGCGGTTAAAATGGGTTTCTCCATCGCGACCGTTAACGGTAATTGCCCCCGTCCCCGGCACGAGACGCACGGAAGCGACCGCCGATTTGCGTCGTCCCGTTCCCCAATAAACTACCTTATTTTTACTGTCCGTGGCTTGCATTGACTTAATTTCCTCCTGCGGGAATCGTATTAATCGCTAAAACTTCCGGTTGTTGTGCCTGATGGGGATGTTCCGCACCGGCATAAACTTTCAGTTTCGTGAACAATTTCCGACCTAAGCTATTTTTCGGGAGCATTCCCTTAACAGCGTGTTCGATAATCCGTTCGGGAATGCGTTTTTGCAGTTTATCGAAGCTTTCTACCTTCATACCACCTGGTCTGCCGGAGTCGCGGCGATAAACTTTCTGTTGGCGTTTTTTGCCCGTTACCGTCACTTTTTCTGCGTTAATAACAATGACAAAATCCCCCGTATCCAGATGGGGGGTGAAGGTGGCTTTATTTTTGCCCCGTAGAATCATAGCGATTTCGGTGGCCAGACGACCTAGACGCTGATCGGCCGCATCAATGACGTACCATTTCTGCTCTAGAGTCTCTAAGTTTGGTAGAGGTGTTTTGTTCATGGTGAGTTTGCCTTGGTTTACAAAAATTAATTTTTTTTATTGCCCACCTGGGTGTTGGGGGGTTAGGGTTTTAGTTGAAACTCCCCTATTTACCTATCTCCCTATTCCCCCATGTCCCTATCCCCTCTGCTCGGAAATAATAAAGAGGCTGAGTCTCGAACCAGACGCTATCGGCAAAGGGAAAATCAGCGTAACCCACCCGCAGTAAACATAGTCCTTTGGCTGGTGCGGCGTATTTGACCAATTCTCGGCGCTGATTGACCCAGATGTCGGTAAAGTTTTCTAGCGATCGCTCACCAGTTCCCACCTCCACCAACATTCCCACCAATAGGCGCACCATCCCGTACAAAAAGCCATTGGCTTGAATTTCCATCTGTACAAACGGCCCTTGACGGTAGCATTCCACCCCTTGCACTTCTACCCAAGAATGGTCACGACTAGAGTTGGCACGGTGAAAGGCGGCCAGATGGTGCTTACCCAATAGGGGATCCAGGGCCCTGGCCATCACATCGGCATCGAGGGGACGATGGTAGTAGTGCCAACTAAAGGGACTAACAAAGAGATTGGGGATGGGGTCGGTATAGAGGGTGTAACGATAACGTCGCCAGAGGGCCGAGAAACGGGCGTGCCAGCGATCGGGAACCTGAGCCGAGGCCCGAATGACGATATCATCATCTAGCCGAGCATTGAGAACCTTGGCCCAATGGGCAGGTGGGATCGGACTCTGCTGCTGGAAATGGGCAACCTGGGCGGCGGCGTGAACACCGCTATCGGTACGCCCGGCCCCGTGCAGAGTGACGGCATGACCGAGAATATCGGCCAGAGCCTTCTCGATTTCCTCCTGCACGCTCCTGTGATGGGGTTGCCGTTGCCAGCCGTGGAAATTAGTTCCCACATACTGGATAACTAGGGCGATCCGCGACTGGGGGCAAGCTGTCATCGTTACATCAGTTCGATAATCGCCATGGGGGCATTATCCCCGCGACGGCGCAGGGTACGCACGACCCGGGTATAACCGCCGTTACGGTTGCCATAACGGGCCTGGGCGCCTTCAAAGAGGGCGTGAACCAGTTGTTTATCGTAGATGTAGCCCATGGCTTGGCGACGGGCGCTCAGGGAACCGTCTTTAGCTAGGGTGATAATGTGGTCTACCTCTGCTCGCACCGCTTTCGCTTTCGCTAGGGTGGTGGTGATCTGACCGTGGCGAATTAGCTGGGTAGCCAAGCTGCGCAGCAGTGCCTTTCTTTGGTCAGCCGGCAGACCCAATTGAGGCACTTTACACCGATGTCTCATGGTATTTTCCTGGAATTGGGTTTACTTGCTTTTTTCTTGGGGTAGGGTGATGCCTAACCGTTTTTGTAGGGCTTCAATGACTTCTTCAGCCGATTTCTGCCCAAAGTTTTTGATTTCTAAGAGATCTTCTTGGCTGTAATCGAGGAGGTCGGCTACGGTGTTGATCTGCGCTCGCTTCAGGCAATTGTAGGCGCGCACGGATAATTGTAGTTCCTCGATCGGAATTTGGTTTTCTTGGTTGATCTCTTGGTCGTCAAAGTTACCGGAGGATTCGAGGGCGTTGAGATCCTTGAGCGGGTTAAAGAGATTAACCAGCATATCGGCCGCTTGGGAAAGGGCTTCTTTGGGGTTAATGCTCCCGTTTGTCCAAATTTCTAAGAGCAGACGATCTCTAGCTTGACCGCTTTCGGAACGGATATCTTCGACGCTGTAGTTGACTTTGGTTACGGGCATAAAAATTGAGTCGATTTGCAGAAAGTCCAGCGAAGTGGCTTCTTCTTTACTGCGATCGATCGCCCGGTAGCCTTTGCCTTTTTCCACGCGAAATTCCATCTCTAGCTTGGCCCCTTCAGCCAGGGTGGCGACGTACTGATTGCGATCGACTATCTCGACTTCTGAGGGTAAATCGAATTGTGCCGCCACTACTGTCGCCGGTCCAGTTGCCACTAAACGCCCGATCTGGGTTTGATTGGTGTAGCTTTTCAGGATGATTTCTTTCATGTTGAGCATGAGTTCCATCACGTCCTCGCGTACTCCCTCGACGGTGGCAAATTCGTGATTGACTCCCGCGATCCGCAGGGCCGTCACGGCCGCCCCTTCCAGATTGGAAATGAGAATCCGTCTCAGGGCATTACCTACGGTTGTACCCTGGCCTCTTTCTAGAGGCTCTAGTACAAATTTACTGTACTGACTCTGATTCTTGTAAGTTTTTGCTTCTACACACTCGATTTGAAATTGCGCCACCGATTGACCTCCCTTGTTCAGTTATCAGTTATCAGTTATCAGTTATCAGTTTTCTCTAGCTTTCAGCGTTCAGTTTTTTGATCCGATGGTCTTTGACGACCCGATTCTCCTGCTGATGCGCCCAAAGCTAACGGCTGCTGGCCTCAAGATCCCTGTCACCTGAAAAAGCTGTTCACTGTTTACACTCTCCGGCGTTTGGGAGGACGACAACCATTGTGGGGGATGGGGGTCACGTCCCGGATCAGGGTGATTTCTAATCCTGCTCCTTGCAGGGCCCGGATTGCGGTTTCCCGTCCTGCCCCGGGGCCACTAACCATCACTTCTAGTTGACGCATTCCCTGTTCGATCGCTCGGCGGGCAGCGTTATCCGCGGCGGTTTGGGCGGCGAAGGGGGTTCCTTTTTTGGCTCCTTTAAAACCACTCGATCCCGCCGATGCCCAAGAGATCACATCGCCTTTGGTATCGGCGATCGTGACAATGGTATTGTTGAAGGTCGATTGAATGTGAGCGACTCCGGTAGGAATATTTTTCTTCTGTTTTTTCGGTCCGGTTTTTTTGGTTGGTCGCGCCATAGTTTTTCTTGATTGGGGGATATCGCAATGAATAAAAAATTACTTCTTGGAGGGGGCTTTTTTCTTCCCTGCCACTGTCACCCGACGACCGCGACGGGTCCGCGCATTGGTTCGCGTCCGTTGCCCGCGCACGGGTAATCCTAGCCGATGCCGACGACCTCGATAGGTGCCGATATCGGCGAGGCGTTTGATGTTCATCGCCTCCCAGCGTCTCAAATCCCCCTCGATTTGATAATTTGTCTCGATATAAGTCCGTAGCGCCGCCACGTCTTCATCGCTGAGATCCTTGACCCGAGTGTCAGGGTTAACACCCGTCGCGGATAAGACTTCTTGGGAACGCGATAGACCCACTCCGTAGAGGTAGGTCAGGGCGATTTCCACACGCTTATCGCGAGGTAGGTCTACACCAGCTATCCTTGCCACGCTTTTTTTTTCTCCCTATGAACGATTTTTTTTCCAAAAACGACTACAATTAACGGTAACGATTCTCTGCCCCAAGACAGTGACTTTGGTGGTTTAACCTTGTCTCTGCTTGTGTTTGGGGTTGGAACAAATTACCATGACTCGACCGCGCCGACGGATGACGCGGCACTTTTCGCACATTTTTTTAACAGACGCTCTAACTTTCATGCCTAACTATTTTGGCAACACTGCAAGCTTATTATTATATCAGATTTCTTTTACTCGTGTCACCTATTTTTTTTAAATAAATTTGGCTGCTTATTAGGCTTTTTGGCTTCTCTGCCCCTATTTATCGCTATTTTTTTTGATTTTTCAGGCGATAGGTAATTCTGCCTTTGGTTAGGTCGTAGGGTGTGAGTTCCACTTTGACTCGGTCTCCGGGGAGGATTTTGATATAATTACGGCGGATTTTGCCGGATATGTGAGCTAAGACGTTGAAACCGTTATCTAAATCCACCCTAAACATGGCGTTGGGCAAAGATTCGGTGACGGTTCCTTCCATTTCAATTAGATCTTGTTTAGACAAAGTTAATTCCTCAATTTGACTAGAGACAATTTGACGACAGGCAGCAGCAACCCTGCTGTTAGCGCAATTTCCCCAGTATAGCTTATCAGTGATCACTGATCGGATGTGAGTTTTCAGTTCACTGATTACCGTTTACCGATCACAGCCAAAAAGCTCCCGACACCATATTCGGTCATTATGGCATAAATTTATGGTTTTATGAAAGATTGAATCAATTCATCGCATTTTCACTACTATGAACGGACGAAAATCAAGTTAATTAGCTGGGTGTAATTAATTTGTAGATAGCCGTAAGACAAGATACCTGTACTACCTTACCAAGTCCTCGGTCGAAAGTTTTCATCATTAATAATCTCCACTGTATCCCCAGAAGGTTTAATCACAAATAATCCTTTATTATAAGCATAACGATCTATACCTTCGTCAATTTCAATACCAGCGACTGCACCGTAAGCTTGATAGTTTTTGTAATGGGGAAAAGCAATTTTAAAGCGAGTTAGTTTTTCTAAAAATTCATCCACATCATCTTTCGATAGTCGTGATTTACATTCCACCAAAACAACATCCGTATCATCAACGGCAAGGACATCAATTTCCATCGCAATACCTTGACGTTTAACCCTAGCGCGGGGATAAATTTCTTTAATATCAATACCTTTTTCCTGAAACAATCGCAAAACCGCCGGTTGGACTAATTCTTCCACAAAGCGTCCCCATCGCGTAGTCAGGCTATTTACCGCACGGTTGGTTTGTTCTACTGTATGCTTCAGTTCTGCTATGGTGCGCTCGTGTTCTAATTTGGCTTCAGCGAGGATGCGTGCTGTTTCAGCACGATAGTTCTGAATTTCCTCAGCACGGCGCTCGCTTTCTAATCTAGCTTCCTCAGCACGGCGATTAGGGGTCGAGAAGGTCGTTACCGACCTCCCCTCCCATTCAGAACCGTGCATGAGACTTTCACCTCACACGGCTCCTAGTTTGATTGTTCCTTTGTTAAGGATACAGCTT
>JAADBR010000061.1 GCA_009995705.1 Microcystis aeruginosa W13-11 | reverse complement strand
CTTTTTCCCTGAACACAAAGATAAAAAACTCTATGGCATATTAGCGGCGGTTCATGTATCTCCAGAATTACGCGAAAAAATTCTGCAAGAAGGGTTTTATGTGGCTCGGATTCACGACCAAGTATTTGAATTAGATATTCCCGATAATTTTCAACCTCGACCTTATTAAAAATTTAAATGTAATCGCTCTATCTTGCCCAAAGGCAGCAACACTTTTTTCTTCATGAATCGGCAAAATTCAGTAAAATAGTAACAGACCAAATCAGAGATAAAAAACTCTATAGCATATTAGTAGCCCTGGGTAAGCGCATCTTAACAATCCTTGACAAAATGAACTTTATGTGAGTTGCCTACCCAGACGGCAATTCAGGCATATTTAAGTAGAATTTGCCATCTCAATTGTTAAGCAACAATCGACCAAATAGGTCGAGTTCGTAACTATTCTGCTTGACTGGTATCACTTGAAATGCCCACGCAAATCACAAAATTGACCAACTGTCAATAGCCTTTGAGATGCCCTTACCCTAGTTTGGGTCTAGGTTTTAAAAATCCCACAAAAGAAGATTTATATCTCAAATCAGCAACGCTGGAAAAATTATTGCTATGACAGAAGGTACCCCAACTCATATTCGCTCATCGAATACATAAACAAAGAAAATTATCTGTATATTTAATCACTTAATCAGAAGAATTTACCTTTGAAATAGCAGTTTTTAAATAGGAAACCACCTCATTAATTACTACTTCTGACGCTTTTTTACTGGCTCTTTCGACTAATTCCACCTTACCCGATTTGAGAGATTTCCCCGTGACAATGCGATAGGGAATCCCAATTAAATCCGCATCTTTGAACTTAACTCCCGCACGTTCATCCCGGTCATCTAAAAGGGTTTCAATGCCAGCTTGGTTTAACTCATTGTATAAACTTTCGGCGGTTTTTACCTGCTCGGCATCGGCTAAATTAGGAATAACTACAATCGCTTGATAAGGGGCAATAGCTACCGGCCAAATAATGCCATCTTTATCGTAGGATTGTTCTACGGCTGCCTGGGCCAAACGCGATACTCCTATACCATAACAACCCATACAAATGGGGGTAGATTCTCCCGCTTCATTAGTATAAAAAGCATTCATAGCTTGAGAATATTTATAGCCCAATTGGAAGATATGACCAACTTCAATTCCTCTAGCACTTTGCAAGGTTTGATTAGGATCGTGAATAGCTCGATCGCCTACCCGGGCTTTGCGTAGATCGACAATTAATTCTGGTAAGATAAAATCTTTACCCCAATTGGCTCCCACTACATGAAATCCGGTTTCATTAGCACCGGTGATAAAGTTTTCTAAGTCTGTCACTGTGTTGTCTGCTATGCGTAAAAACTTAGGAGCTATATCGCTGGCTTTTTTGAGTAAATTATCTTCTAAGTCAGGAGCAATATAACCTAAAGGTAAAGGTTTAGTTGCCCATTTCTGTTGAGCGGCAGCATCGGGTATTTTTAAAGCCAAAATTGTTTTAGCATTGTAACGGCTCGCCTGTCTAACTAATTCATTTTGTAGTTTAACTTCATTAACCTCTTGATCGCCGCGAATATGCACTAAAACTAAAACAGTTATGCCGCTATCATAAACCACTTCGTAGAGAACATTTTTGACGATAGCAGTGGCAGAACAATCAAAAAATTTAGCTAAACTTTCGATCATGTTGGTGTTAGGAGTCTCTTTTTTAGCAAACTTTTTAAAGGGAGAAGCTACTTTATCTGCTGGCAAAGAAACGGCTTTTTCTACATTAGCCGCATACTTTTCATCGGCAGTAAATAAAACCTCATCTTCTCCAGCATCAGCTAAGACCATAAATTCTTGGGATGCGGAACCCCCAATCGCTCCAGAATCGGCTTCTACTGCCCGAAAAGCTAACCCACAACGGCGGAAAATATTGCGGTAAGCTATATCCATCGCTCGATAGGTTTTCTTTAAACATTCCTCGTCGAGATTAAAAGAATAGGCATCTTTCATAATAAATTCTCGTCCCCGCATTAAACCAAAACGAGGGCGAATTTCATCGCGAAATTTAGTTTGAATCTGATATAAATTAACGGGTAATTGTCGATAGGAACGAATTAAATCACGAGCGACGGCAGTAATTACTTCTTCGTGAGTCGGTCCTAATCCTAACTCCCGCTTTTGCCGGTCCGTCAGGGCAAACATAATCCCTTCTGCTTTTGTGTAGGTGTCCCAACGTCCCGATTCTTGCCAGAGTTCCGCCGGTTGCAGTTGGGGAAGTAAACATTCTTGGGCGCCGGCTTTATTCATTTCTTCCCGGACTATCTGGGAGACTTTCTGTAAAACCCGCCACATCAGGGGTAAATAGGCGTAAATACCGATGCCAATGCGACGAATGTAACCGGCACGGACTAAGCACTTATGACTGGGGATTTCCGCCTCGGCTGGATCTTCCCGGAGGGTGACAAAAAGCTGTTGAGAGAGTCGCATCCTATCGATATCCTTTTGAACAGAAGACTTTCTATTATCTCATTAAATTACTTGTGTTGACAAACAATAACAGCGACCAGTTTACCGATTCTCAGGTATTTCCCCTCATAACTTGAGACTGGTTGGAGAAGCATTGAACCCTAGTTGCAATTGCCTAACTCCCTTGTTCTCTACTCTAGGAAATATGAGCGTTCAGGTCGATCGCTGTTATCGCCGTTATCGAGACAGAATGTAACTTTAACAGGGTTTACTCCTTTGTGAACTTGACCTTTACAACCTTGCCAGTTGATCTGTCAGGGAAGCCTTTTTCTTTAGCTTCAATTATTAATGTAACATCGGATCGGAGCTAGAAGTCTTTCTCTTAATTAAAGTTTACATTGTCAGGACTAAGGAAAAGCCTAGATGTTTTGACGCTTGACCGATGATAATTAACCTCAGTTCGGTATCGGAAAAGGAGGGGGGGGGTAGCCTGAAAAAATACAAACGATTCAGCACCCCCGTTCTACATTGGCCGAGTTCCGCCCTCTCGAACCGGTTATCGAGTTTTTCGCCACG
Organism: Microcystis aeruginosa W13-11; assembly: GCA_009995705.1. Taxonomy (GTDB): domain Bacteria; phylum Cyanobacteriota; class Cyanobacteriia; order Cyanobacteriales; family Microcystaceae; genus Microcystis; species Microcystis aeruginosa_F. The sequence goes on along the minus strand of JAADBR010000061.1, from coordinate 18,863 downwards.
CTCTGACGTAATATGAAAAATCACTTAGCGATGGCGTACTGCTAGGCAGTGGCTTCGACATCGCAATCAACTTATGGAACAGGGTCAGACTAAAGGCGATATTAGTCCAAAATTATTTATTTTGAATTACCATTGTTGCACAAGTAATTATATTTTCTAAATTGTTATACTCATATCTTTGTTTTTCAATATAATTATCAAATAAATATTTTTTGTCTGGATATTTTATCGCTAACTCTTAGCCTATTTGTTTAAGATAATTGAATTGCATTCATACTCATCATTTTGATAACCGAACAACCCAGAGAACAGTTGAAAGAATTAACAATAAACTGAAGGTGATTAAAAGGAGAGGCTGTGGATTTAGAAACTTTAAAAACTTTAGTCTTAGATATTTATTAAATTGGCATTTTGCTAGTTAATTTTACATGGTAAGTTCGGAAAAACCGGAAAAATGAAAGACAAGGGTTTGAAAATCTGCGAAGACTTATTAAAGTAGAAAGAAAGAGTAGTCGCGGGGATAAAACTTATGAAGAAACAGCTTACTATATCAGCGGTCACTGAGCCTTTACATTGAGCCTGTCGAAATGTGTCGAAGTGTAGCCTAACCGAATCCGCTCAAGTATTTACCAAAATTATTCGAGGACATTGGAAAATAAAAAATCAGTTACATTGGGTAAAAGATGTAATTTTTGAGCAAGATAAAAGCGAGATCAGTGATTTTCAAGCGGCAAGCAATTAGTCAATTCTCACAACTATAGGATTGAATCTTTTCAGAGGTTTGGGTTTTCTCTTAATAACGGAGGTACAAAAGTGGTTAGCTGAACGTTGGGAAAAACTGATAGTTTTGTCGATGTAAGAAGCAGAAAAATTAGCTAAATTAACAGGATGTACTCTCGGACAATTTCAAGATAGATAGGCTTTTAGTGGCTTGATAACAAGCTTTATCAATCTATTCATAATAAATATTAGCAGGGGATTAAAGATTAACTATTGTGACTAACTTTTTTGGTTAGAGAAAGATAAACTTGAGAATCTTCAATCAAATTTATTGACTCAAAATTAGCTGTACTTAATTTAAATGAATCAACCCTACCTTAATAAGGGAGGCATCTGAAAGTTTTTAATACCTACCTATTGATTGACTCCCTCAATTGATTATAGCAATTATTATACTGGTGAAATGCAAAAGAATTACCAAAAATTAGCTATGTTTACCCCAGCAAAAGATAACAGCTATCTTAATAGGACTCTTGAAAATTTTTAGCTGGCAACTAAACAGGAATTTGATCTCTCCCAAATGTGGGACAATTGACAAAGAACTAAGAATTGTAGAATCCCCCCATCATGACCTCGGAACTATCGAAGCAATACGATCCCAAGATCACAGAAACGAAATGGCAGCAATATTGGGAAAATCAAGAAATATTTACGGCAAACCCCGAAAAAGGCGGCGAAACCTACTGTATAGTCATCCCTCCTCCCAATGTTACCGGTAGTCTCCACATGGGTCACGCTTTCGAGAGTGCATTGATTGATACACTTGTTCGCTACAAACGCATGACCGGCAAAAATACCCTCTGGCTGCCCGGAACAGATCACGCTAGTATTGCAGTACAAGCTATACTCGATCGCCAATTAAAAGCCGAAAAAACCGACCGTTATCAACTAGGAAGGGAAAAATTCCTCGAACGCGCTTGGCAATGGAAAGAGGAGTCAGGTAGTACCATTATTAATCAACTGCGACGCTTGGGGGTATCCGTCGATTGGACTCGGGAACGTTTCACTATGGACGAGGGACTTTCCCATGCTGTCCGTACTGCTTTTATCAAACTTTATGAGGACGGATTAATCTATCGCGGTCAATACTTAGTTAACTGGTGTCCCGAATCCCGTTCGGCTGTTTCCGATTTAGAGGTGGAAAACAAGGATATTGAGGGAAATCTCTGGTATTTTCGCTATCCTCTCAGCGATGGTAGCGGTTATCTTCAAGTAGCCACCACAAGGCCCGAAACCATGCTCGGTGATACTGGTGTCGCTGTCAACCCGCAAGACCCCCGTTATCGCCATTTAATCGGCAAAACCGTCACTTTACCAATAATGGGGCGAGAAATCCCGATTATTGCCGATGAATTAGTGGATCCCCAATTCGGTACCGGTTGCGTCAAAGTTACACCGGCCCACGATCCCAAGGATTTTGAGATGGGTAAACGCCATAATTTAGCCTTTATTAATATCATGAATTTGGACGGCAGTTTAAACGAAAATGCCGGAATATTCGCAGGTCAAGATCGTTTTGTTGCCCGCAAAAATGTCGTTAAAAAACTCGATGAAGATGGTTTTTTAGTTAAGATTGAAGCCTATCGCCATAGTGTCCCCTATAGCGATCGAGGTAAAGTTCCCGTGGAACCCCTTTTATCTACCCAATGGTTCGTTAAAATTGAACCTTTAGCCACAAAAGCTTTAACCTGTTTAGATCAGGAAAACTCGCCCCGTTTTGTGCCAGAAAGATGGACAAAAGTTTATCGTGATTGGTTAGTTAAACTAAAAGATTGGTGTATTTCTCGACAACTGTGGTGGGGTCATCAAATTCCCGCTTGGTATATTATCAGTGAAACCAATAACGAAATTACTAACCATACTCCCTTCGTTGTTGCCTGGGATGAAACCTCCGCTTTAGCCAAGGCCAAACAAGAGTATGGAGAGGATATAATTATTCAACAAGACCCCGATGTTTTAGATACTTGGTTTTCCTCGGGATTGTGGCCATTTTCAACTATGGGATGGCCAGAAAAAACCCTTGATCTAGACACCTATTATCCCACCACAACCCTCGTCACTGGTTTTGATATTATCTTTTTCTGGGTGGCCAGAATGACGATGATGGCGGGCTATTTTACGCGACAAATGCCTTTTAAAGATGTCTATATTCACGGTTTAGTTAGGGATGAAAACGGCAAAAAAATGTCTAAATCCGCCAATAATGGCATCGATCCCCTAATTTTAATTGATAAATATGGAACCGATGCTTTACGATATACCTTAATTCGAGAAGTGGCAGGAGCAGGACAGGATATCAGTCTGCAATATAACCGTAAAACCGATGAATCGGAATCCGTAGAAGCGGCCCGAAATTTTGCCAATAAAATTTGGAATGCTTCCCGTTTTGTCATGATGAATCTGGAGGGAAAAACTCCAGAAGAATTGGGAGAACCAGCTTTAGAAAATTTAGAATTAGCCGATCGCTGGATTTTATCTCGTTATCATCAAACAGTGCAAAAAACTAGAGATTATCTAGAAAATTATGGCATGGGAGAAGCGGCAAAAGGTCTATACGAATTTATCTGGCGCGATTTCTGCGATTGGTATATCGAGTTAGTGAAAACTCGTTTATGGAAGGAGAAAGAATCGGTTTCTTGTGCTACATCCCGGCAAACTTTGGCTTTTATCTTGGCAGGAACATTAAAATTATTACATCCCTTTATGCCCCATATTACTGAAGAAATTTGGCATAATTTAACCCAAGAAAATCAGCAAGTTTTGGCTTTAGAAACCTATCCAATAGCCGATAGTTCTCTGATCGATCTAGACTTAGAAAATACTTTTGAGTTATTAATAGAAAGTATTCGGGTGTTGCGTAATTTGCGGGCTGAAGCGGGGATTAAACCGGGGGCAACGATCACGGCAATTTTACAGACAGAAAACAGCCAAGAATTAGCTATTTTGCAACGCGGACAAGTGTACTTAAAGGACTTGGCTAAGATCGAAAAGTTAATTTTGACGGTCAAATTAACCGAGGAAGTCAATCAAGCGATCGCTGGTGTTGTCGCTACGGTAGAAATCCTCATCCCCCTGTCCGGATTGGTTGATATATCGGTATTGGCCGGGAAATTAGCGAAAAATTTAGCTAAAGTAGAAGGAGAAATCAGGAGTTTGAGCGATCGCCTGAATAAACCTAGCTTTGTCGAAAAAGCTCCAGAAGCTTTAATCCAAAAAACGAAGCAAGCTTTAGCAGAGTCCGAAAAACAAGCCCAAATTCTCCAAGAACGCTTAAAACGTCTGCAATAGTGTTTTTGTACTAACTAAGTCCAGTGGGCTAAAGCAAAGCTAGTGCGATCGAGATTATCCCTTAATCAATTGACCTAGTTGTTCAAGTAGTTGAAGTTAAAGGAGAGGGGCTAACCTAGGGATGACTTTGGGGAACTTAAGCATCTCATAAACTTGCTCCTCCTAACCCCCTATCTAACTCGGACTCCTTGTCCAGCAAGTCTTTCAGGAGTTTTCTGCACCACTAAGTGAATTAAGTTAGCAATTTCAAATTCCTGCTCAATAACAATAAAGCTAACCTTGACTCGCTGCATCTACGACCAAAACCTTTTTTTTCTGTCACATTTCTAAATAAACAATCAAAATGATGATCAACAAAGATACAGTCCTTTCTGGACAACAATTAAATATTTGTTCAGCGATTTAATTTTAATTGAATAATTTTTCCTTTACAAAAATACAAGAATTATTATAAAGGTTTAGATAAACAAGAAAAAATATAAAGTCTTATGAAGATTATTCAAGAATTATCTCAAAAGTCAACAATTGATGAGATCCTGGCCAGATAATGGGGATGGAGGGGCGAGTCAACCTTATCCTAAGTTGAACAGAGATTGTTGTCGAGAGTCGGAGAGAAAAGCAATGAATATCAAGGATACGTTACACAATTTTGTCCAGTACCTAACAGAGGCTTTCGCTCGCATTTTTAGTCCCAACAATGATGAATATCCCGATGTGGGGATGCAGCCTTTTGATTCTGAACCTTACCATGCTTCCAAGGGTAATTCTTAACTAGAAATGACAGATAACTGCTTTGAGATAAAAGTTATGGGTAGGGATAATAACCCTACCTGATTTTATAGGAAAATAATTAATCCTCTGCTTGCCAATCGGGACAACTATCACTATCCCAACCGTAGGGATGGAAACCGCAGACGAGAAGATTGCCTCCGTAGATATAACCGTGATAATTACGGCAACCGATACAAGCAGCATGGGTGTTAGGATCGGGGTTAACCTTAGGAGTGAGGATAAAATCCGGAGGTTCATCTAATTCCGAAAATAGGGATTCATCGAGGTTAAAAAATTCTTCTAATTCCTGGGGTAAAACCTCTTGAATAAACTGTTCCAGATCGATGATAATTTCCTCATTGATTTCTTCAATAGCTTGGGTAACTTCTTGGAAAAAATTTTCAATTCCCAGTGCCACAGTTTCGATAACTTCCCAAAAATCCTTCTGCCAATCGTCCATGTTTATACTTGCGCCCCTTGTCTGGTAATAATTAATTATTTGCCGCTAAAATCTAGGTTTTAATCCTGTTGTAGTTTCCGTAATTCTTCCCGAAGACGTTCCACCTTTTCCTGCAATTCATCTACTTTTGGATCGGCTGCTTTGGTGTCTTCCTCATCTTCAATAATTTCTATCCGTCGCGGTTCATGGGGAATATTAGATTTGTTAGCTGCTACGTTTTGCTGTTGTGCCTGTTTCACCAACTCATCAACGTATTTCCTTGCTTCTTCCGCGTTTATTTCGCCGCGAGCAATCATCTCATCGGCTAATTTTTGGGCTTGATTTCTTAATTCTTGTAAATTTACTTCAGCTCTTTCGGCGGCATAAGTAGCAATGCCTACGCCCAAATAAACTGCTTTTTTGACTAAATCACCTAAGTTGGGCATAACAAAAATCCTGAATCGATCGCTCTTACTTTCTAGAATAAACGATCCTTCTCCCAAATGGAGATGGGTTTTGGGTATCAGTGAACAGTGAACAGTAATCGGTGAACGCTTGCGCCTCCATCCAAAAGAGCCATCAGTGAACTGATCACTGATGAGGTAAAGTTTTGTAAAGAGATGAGGTGGTGGCGACAGCAAAAGTGATCGCTATAAAGATTAAATTTTGGTCAAATTGCTGGTTTTTCGCCCTCAGAATGACGATAGAGCCGCATTAGGTCAAAAATGACCTAAATAGTTTGATTAAGCTCAAAATAACTAAATATTGCGGATAGCTGCTGGCAGCCTGCAGCTGGCTGAATTGATTTGTGTTCATCCTCAGCAAAGATTTAAACTAAAGACCAGATTCCCGATTTAATCACAAAAAACTATGTTTCCTATTCATCGCCCCCGTCGTCTGCGTCAAACCCCTCAAATGCGCCGTCTGGTGAGTGAAACCGTCTTGACAGGCAATGACTTTATCTATCCCCTTTTCGCCACGACGGGGGAAGGTATTGCCCGGGAAGTCAAATCGATGCCGGGGGTGTACCAATTATCAATCGATAAAATTGTTGATGAAGCCAAGGAAGTGCGGGATTTAGGAATCCCAGGGATTATTTTATTCGGGCTGCCGGAAAGTAAAGACACAGAGGCGACGGGAGCATGGCACGATCATGGTATTGTCCAAAAAGCAGCCACAGCGATTAAAGAGGCAGTTCCCGATCTACTCATTGTTGCCGATACTTGTTTGTGTGAATATACCAACCATGGTCATTGTGGTTATCTGCAAACGGGAGATTTAACCGGCAGGGTGCTAAACGATCCTACTTTGGGATTATTGCAAAAAACCGCCGTTTCCCAGGTAAAAGCGGGAGTGGATATCATTGCACCGTCGGGAATGATGGATGGTTTTGTGCAGGCAATTCGTCAAGGATTGGATGAGGCGGGTTATAGTGATACACCGATTCTTTCCTATACGGCTAAATATGCCTCTGCCTATTATGGTCCGTTTCGGGATGCGGCTGATTCTACCCCCCAATTCGGCGATCGCAGAACCTACCAAATGGATCCGGGTAATGCCAGGGAAGCCTTAAAAGAGGTGGAATTAGACCTATTAGAGGGAGCAGATATGTTAATGGTAAAACCTGCTCTATCTTACATGGATATTATCTGGAGAATCAAGGAAATGACTAATTTACCCGTGGCTGCCTACAATGTGTCGGGGGAATATTCAATGATTAAAGCGGCGGCGTTAAATGGCTGGATTGACGAAAAAAGAGTGACTTTAGAGACTTTAACCAGCTTTAAACGGGCGGGTGCTGATATTATCTTAACCTACCACGCTAAGGATGCCGTGCGCTGGTTAGCAGAGAGTTAGAGACTGTGCGTAAATGAATATTAAGCGGGAATCGGAGCCTTCTTCAGTAATACTTTACAATACCAACTTGGGTTATACTTCATCTTGATGAGAAACGCTGTAATCATATTCTTTTGCCGCTTGTACTAAGTATAAAAGTTGTCCAGTTTGATCGGTTCCCGATACTCCTAAATCACTGTGACAGAGGATAACTTTTTCGCTTACCCTTGCTAATAAATCCCTTAAAACTCTCTGTAAACGGGCCTGATTTTCCTCTAATTCTGCTTCCGTTGTCCAGGGTTGATAGGGACTTTTTCGCCGAAAAATTGGCGCGGCAAAAAGAGTGGCAGCACCTCCTTGTTCCCAGAGTGGAGAGGAACAATCTAGCCAAAAATGCCAACGATGACTAGAACGAAAAGAACGATATTGAAAGATATTGCCCAGGGTAACTGCTGAGGAAGATTTAATAAATTGTCGCACAGGATAGGGATTAGCGGTAATTGTACCACGGCGCAAAAGTTGGATAAACTGACTAATAGTTTCGCTGGGACTTTGAAAAGAGGGTTCACTCTTACGCAAACGGCGATCGATCTCCCAAAAATGTTGGGCAGTTTCCATTAATTCTCGCAAAGCTGCCAAGTGATCGAAGGGCAAATTTTCGCCATCGTTTAATAATTGTTCGATCGCTTGATTTAAGACAAAAATCGGAAAAAGTTTGGCTTCCTGCTGCCGTTTTTTCATCCCTTCGATCCAGTGACAAATTCTTTCGTAGGCAGTACAAGCTTTTTGTCCTAAGCGATCCCAACGGGGAAAAGTTTCGATCGCTAATAAACGAGGATTTTCCAGATCCACTTGATAACAATGATCGGCAATTAATCCAGCGCGAACCGGATCGATATCGGGAATTAAATTTTGTTCTTCATCCCAGCGATAACGGCTAAAAATCACCAGCATTTCCGCTATGGACTCTTGGGGGGCTAAACGCCCCAAATTTTCATAAACAAGGGCGAGAAGGGTCAATAATGCCCGAATCAGAGGACAACTGATCAGGGGTCGTTGTTCGTTCAGGGGTTGAACGGCTATCCCCGCACCGGTTAAAATTTCTATCAGGCTATAACGGGCGATTTCGTCTAAACCGGGGGCAATAATGGCGATTTCTTCGGGTTTTACTGCCCCTTGCTTGACTGCTTGAATAATAGCGGTGGCTGTCTTCCGTAACAATTCAGCGCGAGAGGTGGTTTGCAGGGAGATGAATTGATCCGGAAGATTGCTAAGATAGTTACCGTCGCTGATTAAGGAGAGAATCGTCTCGCTAAACGGAGCAGCTAACCCCTCAGTGGTGGATAATGGCATAATTTGACAGCGTTTCTCTAATTCGTGTAGATAATCGGGATCGGCAGTTAATCCTAAGCGAATTTTTCCCTGGGGATTGTAGGTAAAAACGCTAAAACAATCGTGATCGAGGAAAAAACTGAGTAAATCCTTGGCAATAGCCGGATAATCGTCCACATCGTCTGCAAAAACTCCCCGGAAGCGTTTTAATAGTTGCTTTTGATAACGACTATCAGGAAATAAATAGCGCCAATAGAGTTCGTAGATGATACCATAACTTAATAAACCACGTTCTAGAGACCAATCACGCCATTGAATGATTAATTCTCCCACTTTTTCTGGTATTTCCTGCTCATTAATCCCTAAAACTCGTTTTAGATCTGTTTCTGATAATCCTTCGGCTAATCTTTCGGGTATCTTTTCTGCGGGAACACCACTAGCGCCAGCTAATTGTAACAGATCGAGAACTTGACGCACGAAACGATATTCATTTATGCTAGTAAGCTGGAAGAATTTAGCGATTGCTGGTTGCCAGAGACGAGTGGCGAGTTCCTGCTCCGTTTCTGGGCGTAATCGGCGGGGAAATTGCGCTTTTAGCCCCAAAAACTCGAAAATTAACGGCCAAAACAGGATGACTTCATCGGTGAGAAAACCTAAAGGGGTTTTGCAGAGAATCGGATAGCTACCCCTAACCGCAATGGCTAATCGATCGGCTAATTCCCGTTTATTATCATCGTTGGCAGCAAAAACTAAGATCGATCGAGGAAGTGGGGATGATTTTGAGCGATCGCGAGACACCCAGCGCCGAAATTCCCCGACTAAAGCGGTGGTTTTTCCCGATCGCGTGCCACCTTCGATCCAAATTGGTATGATTGACATCGTTTTTTCTCGATTGTATTTGTTAAGATAACTGATCGGTACTCTAGCTTTTCTCCCTTGTGGAAGTAATTGTTTCCTATGAATCTTAATCGGATTTTGCAAGGTGTTAATCAATGGTTATTACAAACTCCTGAACGTTCTTTAGATGAAGCCTATCATGCAGCTTTGAAGATTAAGGAGATAGAAGACAAGCATTTTCAAGGACGAACAGTGGCGAATGAGTTCTCGAATTATGGCAGCAGCACTAATTCCTATTTTATCGCAGAAGTTAAAGGTTATTTGCAAAAAATTAAAGTCAGATTGACGGAGTTTAAAGCTAGTCGCTCGATCGTTAATACCTTCGGACCCAATCAACCGACAATTAATAATGGGGTGATTACTGTCACCACAGATGTTTGTCTGAAAAAACTTCAGTTTATCGATAGTATTATCGGAAAATATCAAGATAATTATTGGCCAGAAGAGCTGCAAGATGTCCCCAAAAGTCTCCAGAAAAGAAATTTTGAGCAGGAAACAGCCAAAAATAAAACTTCCAGAAATCGCTCTTTTTTAGCAGCGGGTAGTATTGAAGATGAGGAAATAATCAAAAGTAATAAATCCCAAAAAGCTACGGAAAAACCGGGGATTCTACCCCGTTCTTTTGTCAATACTTTTAATCGCATTAAGCAGGAAATCGATCCCCAAGCGGAGGAATCGGAGGAGGCAGTTTTAAAGAAATTTCGCAATTCTCGTTATAAAACAGCCATTTCTCTCAAGTTTATTTTACTGTTAATTATTGTTCCTTTATTAACCCAGCAATTAACCAAGACTTTCCTGATTACCCCCTTGGTTAATAAATATTTCCAACAACAGGAACAGTTTATTTTTATCAATCAGGATTTAGAAGAAGAAGCTTTTTCGGAATTGAGAAGATTTGAGGAAGCTTTACATTTTCGAGGTATGATTGGTTTAGCACCCAAATTATCTAACGAAGAAATCGAGGGAGAAATTACTAAAAAAGCAGCGGTACTAAGTGAAGAATTTCGCCAGCGAGGTTTGAATAAGATCGCTAATATTTTCGCCGATATTTGTTCCCTGATTGCCTTTGGTTTTGTTGTTGCTTTTAGTCGTCGAGAAATCGAGATTGTCAAGTCTTTTCTGGATGGCATTCTCTATAATCTTAGCGATTCAGCTAAAGCTTTTTTAATTATTCTCTTTACCGATATATTTGTTGGTTTCCACTCTCCCCACGGTTGGGAAGTTATCCTAGAAGGGTTAAGTCGTCATTTCGGTTTACCGGAAAATCGTGAGTTTAATTTTCTCTTTATTGCCACTTTTCCCGTTATCTTGGATACAGTCTTAAAATATTGGATTTTCCGTTATCTCAATCGCATTTCTCCCTCGGCAGTGGCTACCTATCGTAATATGAATGAATAGGGTAAAATCAGGGAGAAACTTGATAATTTATCCTTCTAATTTGGGGGGATAATTTGGCTGCATCTCAGATTTGCAGAAATACCAACAATCAGCAATTATTAGTGACTCTTAAATTATTACAGATATATCAGCAGCTGTTTGTAAGCATCCCTCCGAAAAACTGATGCGCGGTGAGGTTTTCAGCTATTTATTCCGATAAATCGACTAAAAACGTTGCCAGATAAGGATTGGAGAGAATGACATTGGAGAGAGTGAAAGAACCCTAGAGAGCGTTGATTCATGAATCAACCTACAAAGCACGACGTTTTGAAAAATGCAATATCTCTCTTCAATTTAATCATAACTACTGACTTATGATAAAATGCCTTCAAAGACAGGTAAGGGAAAACTTGCAATTATTCACCCGATAAAATAGCCGAGATGAAACCCTGTTACTGCATTAATCCCGATTGTTCTCAACCGGAGCATCCGAGTAATAATAACTCGAATACTCGTTACTGTCAAAGTTGCGGCTCTCAATTGTTGTTAAATGGTCAATATAGAGTAAGTCGGTTATTGAGTGATACGACTGGTTTTGGCATTGTTTATGAGGTTTTTGAGGGTTTTACGGCCAAAATTCTCAAGCTATTACAAGAAAAATGGAATAATGAACCGAAGGCAGTGTAATTATTTAAACGGGAATATGACGTTTTATTAGAGTTGAGTCGTCAAAATGTGACCGGTGTTCCTCAAGCGGACGCTTATTTTCAATATTCCACGAGAGAGGGGAAAATATTACACTGTTTAGTCATGGAAAAAGTGGAGGGGATTAATTTAGAACAGTGGCTAAAGCAGTATGATAAGTTAAGTCAAAAACGAGCCTTAAAATGGCTGAGAGAAATTACTTTAATTCTCGATAAAATTCATAAACAAAACTGGCTGCATCGAGATATTAAACCCCCTAATATTATGCTGCGGAATAGTGGCGAGTTGGTGTTAATTGATTTTGGCACAGCAAGGGAAGAAACCCAAACCTATCACCAAAAGGTAAAAGGTCAACAAGTAACAGGTATTACCTCAGCTGGATATACACCCAATGAACAACAACATGGTCAAGCGGTGATTCAATCAGATTTTTATGCTTTAGGACGAACTTTTGTACATTTATTAACCGGAAAACATCCTTTAGAAATTTATGATGCGGTTAATGATGTTTTATCTTGGCGAGAAGAAACGGAAAATATTCACCCGTTATTATTGGATTTGATTGACGAGTTGATGGGAAGATTGCCCAAGAATAGACCAGCTAATACTAGGTTTATTTTACAACGTTTGGATGAGATTGAACAGCAATTAAAGTTACCTCCTACAACTCCTAAGAGACCATCTCCACCAGCACCAAATCCGCAGCCTGTTGTAACTAAAAAACAACCGCCAGTTATTCCTAAGATTAATTCTTCTCCGCCGGTTTCACCTGTAGCTGTACCCAAAAGAACACCAGTACAACCGGTTAAAAAGAATAAGCTGAGAAATGGATTAATTGCTATTGGTGGGGTTTTCTTATTAGGAGTCGGAATAATGCAAGGTTATGGTTATTTTAAAAATCAGGAAATAAATACTCAAATTTCACCAATAAACTCACCACAAGAAAAAAAATTTTCAGAACATAGTTTTCCCGATAAAACCCTTATTGGTCATTTTGACGATGTTAAATCAGTAGTATATAGTCCCGATGGCCGCTATTTAGCTAGTGGGAGTTGGAGTTGGGACAATACTATCAAAATTTGGGAGGTAGCAACTGGAGAAGAATTGCGTACCCTTACTGGTCATTCTGTTTACTCAGTAGTATATAGTCCCGATGGCCGCTATTTAGCTAGTGGTAGTAGTGACAATACTATCAAAATTTGGGAGGTAGCAACGGGAAAAAAATTGCGTACCCTTACTGGTCATTCTGACTCGGTTGAGTCAGTGGTATATAGTCCCGATGGCCGCTATTTAGCTAGTGGTAGTTGGGACAATACTATCAAAATTTGGGAGGTAGCAACGGGAAAAAAATTGCGTACCTTTACCGGTCATTCTAACTGGGTTTGGTCAGTGGTATATAGTCCCGATGGCCGCTATTTAGCTAGTGGGAGTAGTGACAAAACTATCAAAATTTGGGAGGTAGCAACGGGAAAAGAATTGCGTACTCTTACTGGTCATTCTGACTCGGTTTGGTCAGTGGTATTGCGTACTCTTACTGGTCATTCTGTTTACTCAGTAGTATATAGTCCCAATGGTCACTATTTAGCTAGTGGGAATGGTGACAAAACTATCAAAATTTGGGAGGTGGCAACGGGAAAACACTTGCGTACTCTTACTGGTCATTATGGGGAGGTTTACTCAGTGGTATATAGTCCCGATGGCCGCTATTTAGCTAGTGGTAGTCGTGACAACACTATCAAAATTTGGGAGGTAGCAACAGGAAAACAATTGCGTACCCTTACTGGTCATTCTAGTCCGGTTTACTCAGTGGTATATAGTCCCGATGGCCGCTATTTAGCTAGTGGGAGTGGTGACAAAACTATCAAAATTTGGCGGGTGGGAGAGTAAAGAAGTTAGAAGTCCGAAGTTAACGTATCTACATCAACAAACTATAATCTACATGAAAGAAATGTCCTAATAATTTCGCCTGTTCTTGGGTAATTGACCCTTTTCCCTCAATTAAACTCGAGGCAATTTTGTCAGAGCCAAGGATTCTGGCTATGTCTTTCTTATTAACGCCTTGCTGTTCCATCAAAAACAATAACATAGAATGAGGTGTGGTTGATTCTTGTAGATAAAAGCTTTTTTCAAAATTCCCAATTAAAAAAATTAGAAGCTCATAAAGTTCATCTTCTTCGGGAGTTCGATGCTGACGGTGCATTAATTCTTCCACAATAGCCAAAGCTTTTTCATTTTCTGCCTCTGTTTTAATAACTTTAGGTAAATGGCGAGCTAGTAATTCTTTGTATTTTTCTGGATTAAAAGTAAGGGTCATTTTTCCATTGCTCCTTATCGTATTCAGCGTGAGTTAAAACATACTTGATATAAATTAGCCGCTTCTGATAATCGATACTGGTTATGAGACGATAACTATTCCCTTTAATGTTAAAAACAGTAAATTTACCAACTGCTTCTGCTTTAGGAAATACTGTTTGAACCTCAACTAAATTATACCAAATCCCTTTACTGGCAATTTTATACCAATTCTCTAAAGCCATTCGGGAATCAGCGTGTTTATTCGTAAATTCTCGTAGTCTTCGATAGCTGATGACGTGCATTTATAAAAACAAACATAAATTATCTCTGGGGGTGATTCGCTGCCAAAGTTGGTTTTCCATAGGTAATTCAGTTGCTTGTAATCGTCCAATCTTCTCTCCGCATACTTCTACTATGCACAATTCTGTCTTTAAGTCAAGTGGCTTTACAAAACTTCAAGCAATTTCTTGGCAAAATTTAACCCTTAATGTCTCTTTTAGGAGGTGATAAGGGATTAAGTGCCTTGATTGGCGCGGGTTTTCGGCGATTACAAAGTTACATGGTCACACTAAGCCCACAGCATACCACGATCTTATCACATTACGAAATGTAACGAATCCTGCTTTTCAGCTAAATTTGGGCAAATTCGCACAAAATCTAGTTTTGTAAAGTTTTGTTGCATTGGCTTTTTATATTTAAATTTTCAATTATTTATAAATTTATAATAATTTTTATTTATCTTTATTGGGAGAAATAATACAAACCACTCCAGACAGAGAGTTTTTGTCTTGTGGTCAATTATTGGTATTTGAGATTAGGGAGCAATAAGACGGAAATTAAAAGCAGTAAAATACTATATGATGTGTATATTAACAATCTACTATACACAACTAGGGATAGGATGATGACTAACATTATCATTGATGACCAACTCATGGCTGATGCACTTAAAGCTACTGGTTTAAAGACTGAACAAGAAGCTGTTGAATTGGGTCTTAAGACTTTGATTCGACTCAAACAACAGGAGAAAATTAAAGCCTTTAAAGGTAAGCTTAAATGGGAAGGAAACCTTGAGGAAATGAGGCACAATCAATGATTCTTGTGGATTCTAGTGTTTGGATTGATTATTTCAATGGTTATAATACTACGGAAACAACAGAACTTGATTTATTGCTGGGAGTTGAACCGATAGCTATTGGTGATATTATTCTCACCGAAGTTCTCCAAGGTTTTAGGAGTGATAAGGATTATCAAATAGCCTATCGCTTACTAACTTCATTAACTATTTATGATTTACTAGGTTTGAGAATGGCATTGAAAAGCGCGGACAATTATCGCCAGTTACGCAAGAAAGGGATAACTATTAGGAAAACTGCTGATGTTATTATTGCCTCCTTTTGTATTGAAAATAATCTTCCGCTGCTTTTTTCAGATAAAGATTTTATTCCTTTCGTTAAGCACTTAAAGCTAATTTCAGCTTGTCCTACTACTAATGATGAACGATGATTGAGTTGCGACTCATTTCTATTAACGAATGTTGAGTAAATCGACTAAAAACTTCATGGTGCAATTTGGTAGATGCTTTTTACCTGAGTTAATCGAGTGGCAAACAATAACGCCGCTAGAATATCCTCCCGTTCCAAATCATCGTAGTCGGCTAAAATGTCTTCGATACTCATGCCAGAACTAAGTAATTCTAGGATAAATTCAACAGGATAACGCAATCCTCGAAGGCAAGGTTTGCCATGACAGATATTTAAATCGAGTGTGATTCGCTGCAAAAGTTGTTTTTCCATAGGTAATTCAGTGGCTTGTAATCGTCCAGTCTTCTGCTCTTAAACCGGCAATTTGCCCAAAATCTGAGAGATTTCGCGTCAGCAGGACAGCCTGATTAACCATTGAGATAGCAGCAATCTTCAAATCCATCGAACCCAAACGAGGGTAAGTTACCCGAAGTTCTTGAAAAACTTGACCTGCCTTTTCATCAAAGCCGACAATGGGAATCGTGCGATAATTAGCGAGGTGCTTTTCTAGCCTTCGATAGGCAACAACTTGGACTTCAATCGAATTTGCCTTGGCTATGTAACTGAGCCATCCCCGCATTTGTTCTTCGTAGGTGATAATTGTGGTGGCAACTTCGCTGCTCGTAATAGCAGCCAGTTTTTTCAGCAATTGTTGTGCCGGTTGTCCCCCGCGATCGAGAATACTAATATGATCGGTATCAACAAGATACATTTCAGGATTCGGATGCTTCCTCGGCTAATGGTTTTGGGGACTGGCGGTACTGTTGACCAAACTGCATTGCCTCTTCGTAAGCCGGATCGTCAGCAAAAGTGCCGACAATTTTTTCCCACCAGGGAGTTTCGCTGACAGTAGGTAGCAAACGCTTAAGCAGTGCTACTTCAGCTTCTAAAGCTGCTAGTCTGATCTCTAGATCAGTGCTTAACATGGTTGATATATCCTCCCATTCTGCTCTTGCTCGAAGGTTAGCTCTAAAACAAAATTTGTTTCAACGCCAGAAGCCATACGATGAACTGATGAAACCATACACAGCACTCCGGGTAAAATTACCGATGAACGATCATACACAATTCTGTCTTTAAGTCAAGTTGCTTTACAAAAATTCAAGCAATTTCTTGGCAAAATTTAAACTTTTTTCTCATTTTTGAACCCTCAAAAATTAATTATGCAGGGGGTTTAATCTACTATACACAACTAAGGATACTATGAGAACTAACATTGTCATTGATGACCAACTCATGGCTGATGCTCTTAAAGCTACTGGACTCTCTTATTCTTTGTGTGATAAGTTTGACTTATATAGTAGTGATCGATCTTTGTGTCCTTTGTGTCTCTGTGGTTCGTTCCCCTCACTATTTATTGCTGGCAGTCTTCATTGACTATCTAGATCAAAAAAAACCAGTCTTCCCTAATTTTTCGGGAAAACTGGACAAGCTAATCTTGAGATTTTAACCAACCTTAGCGGTTTGTTTTTGGCTAAAAAATGCCGCTAAAACCTGTTCAGCAATCTGGGGACTGGTTAAACCCAAATCAGCGAAGGATTCCTCTGGTTTTGCGTGGTCCACTAATTTATCAGGAACCCCGAAACGTTTGACCGGAACTAGAATATTAGCATCCTGTAAAGCTTCCAAAACCGCAGAACCAAAACCACCCATCAAACAACCTTCTTCCAAAGTCACCACTTTACCAAGACGTTGAGCAAGGGGAAAGATAAGTTCTGTATCAAGGGGCTTGACAAAACGAGCATTAACCACTGTGGCTTCGATACCGTGTTCGCTGAGAATTTCGGCCACTTGTAGGGAAGTGTTGACCATCGTGCCGTATCCTAACAGGAGAATATCATCACCACTGCGGAGAATTTCGCCCTTACCGATGGGTAAAGCTTCCCAACCCTCTTCCATCAGGGGAACCCCTAAACCGTTGCCCCGGGGGTAACGCATAGCAATGGGGCCGCTGGTATGATTAATCCCCGTCACCACCATTCTTTGCAGTTCCGCCTCATCTTTCGGGGCCATAATGGTCATATTGGGGATACAACGCAGGTAGGCGATATCGTACATCCCTTGGTGAGTCGGTCCATCGGCCCCAACAATACCGGCCCGGTCCATGCAGAAGAAAACTGGTAGATTTTGAATGCAGATATCGTGAATAATCTGATCAAAGGCCCGCTGCAGGAAAGTAGAGTAAATAGTGACAACTGGGCGCATTCCTTCGCAAGCAAGACCACCAGCGAGAGTAACGGCGTGTTGTTCGGCAATTCCCACATCGATGTACTGTTTCGGCAGTTTTGCTTGAAATTTATCTAATCCCGTCCCGGTAGCCATGGCTGCGGTGATACCGATAATGCGCGGGTCATTTTCCGCTAATTTAGTGAGAGTATGGCCGAAAACTTTGGAATAAGCGGGAGGTTTCGGTTTACTGGAGGGAATCGGTTTACCCGTGGCTAAATTAAAGGGATTTTGGGCATGATAACCCACTTGATCTTTTTCGGCCCATTCGTAGCCTTTGCCTTTAACGGTGGCAACGTGGACGAAAACCGGTCCGTGGACCTTATGGGCCTGTTTAAAAGTGGCGATTAATTCGGGAATATTATGACCATCAATCGGGCCAAAATATTTAAAGCCCAATTCCTCAATGACAGCGCCGACTTTGGGAACTGCTAACCGTTTCATTCCTTCTTTGACTCGTTCCATTTCCGGAGTGAGGGAGTCCCCGAAGAAGGGTAGATTTTTCAATTGTTCCTCGATATTATCAGCGATAAACTGGACGGGTTCGCTAAGACGAACTTTATTGAGATAGCGGGAAATTGCCCCGACGTTGGGGGAAATGGACATCTCGTTATCGTTGAGGATAACCATGATGTTGGTGTTCGGTAAATGTCCAGCATGGTTAATCGCTTCTAGGGCCATACCCCCGGTTAAAGCGCCATCCCCGATGATCGATACCACCTTAAAATCTTCCCCCTTGGCATCCCGGGCTAAAGCCATTCCTAACCCCGCAGAAATGCTCGTAGAGGCGTGTCCAGCCCCAAAATGGTCAAATTTGCTCTCGCAACGTTTTAGATAGCCTGCAACGCCTTTTTTTTGGCGCAGGGTGTGGAAATCGCTATAGCGACCAGTGAGGAGTTTGTGCGGATAAGCTTGGTGTCCCACGTCCCAAAGGACTTTATCGCGATCGAGATCGAGGGTTTGGTAAAGGGCGATCGTTAGTTCTACGACTCCTAACCCCGGTCCTAAATGTCCACCAGTAGCGGCGATCGTCTGGAGGTGTTTTTCGCGAATCTGACGGGCAATATCTTCTAATTGACGGAGTGACAAACCATGTAACTGGTTGGGATGAGTAATTTCACTTAGGTGCATATCGGCTTCTTTTTCAAAGTAGTTTATCCCTATACCAACTGTATAGGATTTTCAGCCTGAGTTGACATCCTCACCGCCGTAAACGGACGGTGATTCCCAAACCTCACGATTTAGGTTTCTGCTTCTTTCCCTTGCGGGGTTCCGCACCGGCCTTAACAGATTTACTCTGTTCTGGTCTTATGGTCGCGACCCGGACTGACACCGCAAGTCCTGCGGCCAAAATGTTTTTACTAGCGTTAATATCTCGGTCATGGTGTGTCCCA
>JAADBR010000060.1 GCA_009995705.1 Microcystis aeruginosa W13-11 | reverse complement strand
GGGATTAAATTCTCGATTAAACTCACCCATAGACAAAACCTGATTTTGCAGTTCCTTGGTTCTTCTTGTCACCAATATTATTTTTTGTCTTAAATAACCTGCTGAATGTAGGTTGTATGGTTTATCATTTTACTGGAGATGGGCTTCAATTTTGTACTTTAAGGGAATATTGCAATGACTATTATGATAACAAGAACACACATCCTGTTTTTTCAGTCGATGGAATTTGTTCTGATACTTCTGCTGCGAGAGAAAGACTGTTAAAATACGCAGAGACAAGCTATAGTACATTATCTAGCAACTGTGAACATTTTGCTTATGATGTTCTGACAGGAAAAAAACGCAGTCCCCAATTGTTTGCCGCATTAATGGGTGCGGCAGCAGTAGCAGTTGCTGGATTGTTTGCCCTCCGCGATGACGGGAATCGATAAATCTAAACTATCGATTTAAAATTTCAATTCACCAACTAAAGACGGTCTCTAAAAATACCTCATTGGTAGTGGAATGACACAACCAAGATAACCTAATAGATTTCAGGCTAAATTTTTATCTAGTCAAGATGCTCCTGTTTTCTAATAGACTGGGTTAGCTGTGTAATATTATCCCACTACCAAGTGATTTTGTTGATTAATAAGCACCCTTACCGAAAAGAACAATTCGCAGGGTTTCCACTAAGATATCTAGGTCTAAATTCAAAGACCAAGTCTGTATTGGGAATATCATCGGCCAATACCTCCACCGCACCGGAATCGGTGTTGGTTAAAGCAACTGCTCTTTAGGTTGCCCAAAACCCCCGTCGGTGAGCGGTTATGCGTCTATCCAGATGCTGCCGTCTTCGATGCGAAGGGGATAAACGGGTAAAGCTTGGGGTTGAGAAACTGCCGCCATCGCTTTGTTAACCACGGGGGGCCAGGTAATCCAATCTTTGACAGCACCACTACAGAGATCAAACGAACTACGATGCCAAGGACAAACGATCGCGCCGTCCTCGCTAATTTTGCCTTTCGTCATCGATAATTTTAAATGAGGACAAAGATTGCCAACGGCGTGGAATTGACCGTTATTGTTAATCAAGAGAATGGAACTGTCCCCCACTTTTACCACTTGACGAGCGCCGGGGGCAAGGGAATCTACAGATAATACTTTTGTCCAACTCATATTTTTATTTAACCAAGGGAGAGATCGAGAATCGTTTCGGGGTAATTTTGGGTAATAATATCCTGTTTAGCCCATTGTTGGTAATCTTGCAACAATTGACTCATTAAACGCTGTTTAATCCGCAATAAAACCCCTTTTAGGAGACTATTGCCGGTGATTTCTAACAACGGACGCGGGGTTAACCATAATGGCGGTGGTAGAGCGACTTTCACCTCAAGATTGGCTTTTCCCGCTAGATAGGTTTGATTATTTTTTTCCACAGGAGCGAGTTTGCCTTTAACATTGAGGCTAAAGCGATCGTTGATATAATCAATACCTTTGATCTGACAGTCTTCTGATTGCAAAAATATTGTCCCCTCAGAGGTGGCCCAGACATTGAGAATAACCGTGGGCTGAAAATAGTACATATTCAAGAAGTTTAGGGGACGCATTTTTAGGCGAAACCGATTCTCAGACAAGTTTTCCGTTAAGCTAGTCTCAACGATAGCCTGTACTAATCTTTGCGGTTGGCGCAGATAATGCTGAATCGGGATGGTTTGTTCAGCAACAACAATTTCTAGGGATTCGGCAGCAGTAAAAGTTACTTCCATACGTTGGTTATCTTAAATTTGTCTCCCTTCTTAATTTTACTTTACAAAACTTATGCTTTTCGACAGTCCAGATGTAGCAATTTTACCGCTAAGAGGGGACACAAACCAGATTTTTGCCCAAAGTTAGGCTTTTTTCAGTGATCAGTGATCAATGGGGGGTTTTAAGTCAAGAGTGGGAGAGAAGGGAGAAGGGAGGGAGAAGAAGGGAAGTTAAGTCCAAAAAACTAACAGCCTCTACAATGATGACAAGTGAGACCTCTAGGGACAGGAAAATGATTATAATGAAGCCGATAGAGTCAGTTAAACTCTTCATTGCCGACGATCACGAGATAACCTGTTTAGGACTCAAGACTTTAATTTCCCAGCAGCCGCATTGTCAGGTGGTGGGAATTGCGGTTAATGGTCAATAGGCGATCGACTTGGCGAAAAGTTGTCAACCAGATGTAATTATTTCAGATATAGGGATGCCTGTCTTAGATGGACACAGCGCCGCTATTCAAATCAAACAATTCTACCCTTATGTCCGCATTATCGCCTATAGTTCTTTGCCAAAGCTTCCAATGGAAAAAAATAATCAAAGTACAGCTTTTGACCTATAATGCTCTAAAGATATATCTTCCCAAGCTCTAATCAAAGCGATCGATGACTTGGGAAAATTAGCACAAGCGGACAAATCTCAATTCCGTCGAGTCGGATAGTTAACTAAGTTTTTCTTCAGGAAAAGTTGCTTGAAACTCATCGAGTAATTCATCCAACTCCTCAAGAGCTTGATTAACATCTAATCTCAGGCCGCCAATGTCGGGTTTATCGCGCAATTGCAGTAAATAATCGCGTTTATTAGCCATTTGTTTCACTTTATCGATCAAGCTGGTTTTATCCATAATTCACCCTCTGGTACTGACTGCGATTATATCTCAGTCAGCCCGTATCAGTGGATCTGCTCCAAAAATCAAAAATCTTCTCTTGGGTGAGGAGACAGGAGGTTCCCAGGCTCTCTTGGGTTTGGTGGGTAAAATGTGTTCTAAGATATAGTCTGGCGAGCAAGTGGAATGAACCACAGAGACACAAAGGACACAAAGATCGCTCCTATGCAAGTTAAACTGATCACACAAAGAATAAGAGAGCAACTCCGACAGAGGAGGATAAAAAAGACAAGAGACAGCTAACTGATAACTGATAACTGATAACTGATTTTCCTATGTCTCCTCTAGATTCTCATTGCACAGAAATAACTACCGTTGCTGATCCTATTTATCTAGAAATATTTAAAAATCTCTATCAATTTATTGCCGAAGAAATGGGGATTACTCTCCAAAATACGGCAGCAAGTGTCAATATTAAAGAACGCCTAGACTTCTCCTGTGCTATCTTTGATGAGGTGGGAAATTTAATCGCTAATGCTCCTCATATTCCCGTCCATTTAGGCTCTATGGCCGATAGTGTTAAAAGTTTAATTCAGGATAAAGGTGAGACGATTCGTCCAGGGAATGTTTATCTGGCTAATAATCCTTATAATGGCGGTACTCACCTGCCAGATGTCACAGTAATTAGTCCTATTTTTGACCGCCAAAATCAGGAAATATTATTTTATCTTGCCTCCCGGGGACATCAAGCTGATATCGGTGGAATTACCCCCGGTTCTATGGCTCCCCATTCTGTCCATATTAGCGAAGAAGGAATTTTATTCGATAATTTTTTGCTGGTAGCAGCGGGACAGTTTCGGGAACAAGAATTAATTAATCACTTAACTAATAGTCCTTTTCCTGCACGCAATATCGCCCAAAATATTGCCGATTTTCAGGCACAAATAGCCGCTAATGCCAAGGGGGAAAGAGAATTACATAATATGGTTGATCGCTACGGATTAGCTATGGTTAAAGCCTATCAACAGTTTGTTCAAGATAATGCCGAATTAGCGGTTAGAAAAGCCATATCTGTCTTAAAAGATGGTGAATTTACCTATTATCTGGATAACGGTGCTGTCATCAAGGTCAGGATTATCATAGATATTGATAATTGTCAAGCAACCATTGATTTTACTGGCACATCTGACCAGTTAAATAATAACTTTAATGCACCCCTGGCAGTGACAAGAGCGGCGGTTTTATACGTTTTTCGTACCCTTGTGGAGGAGGCAATTCCTTTAAATGCTGGCTGTTTCAAACCCCTCCATTTAATTATCCCATCTGGCTGTTTTCTTAATCCCGTTTATCCGGCGGCCGTAGTAGCTGGAAATGTGGAAACTTCCCAGGCAATAGTTAATACTTTATACGGTGCTTTAGGCATTCAAGCAGCCAGTCAAGGAACAATGAATAATTTCACTTTTGGCAACCAAGAATATCAATATTATGAGACTATTTGCGGCGGTTCTGGTGCGGGGGCAAATTTTGCGGGAACCGCTGCCGTACAAACCCAGATGACTAATTCCCGTCTCACCGATCCAGAAGTACTAGAAATGCGCTATCCTGTCTTAGTAGAAAGTTTTAGCATTCGTCACGATAGTGGCGGAAAGGGACAATATTCTGGAGGAGATGGTGTAATTAGAAGGATTAAATTTCAAGAGGCTATGACTGCTAATATTCTGTCGGGTAATCGCCGGATTCCCCCCTTTGGACTAGCGGGAGGAAAAGCCGGTAAAATAGGACGTAATGCCGTGGAAAGAAACGATGGAACTATCGAAGAATTGCCCAGTACTGCTACTGTAGAAATGAACCCCGGTGATATTTTTATTATTGAAACCCCCGGCGGTGGTGGCTATGGAAATTACTGAACGATAACTTTAATTTTAATTAAGTACCTAAGCAAAATTAAGTAAGTGGTTATAATTAAATTAAAGACCGATCCCCCCTTATTAAGGGGGGTGTCTGACGATTTACTGATTAAATCATGACAATTATCTTAGCGATCGAAACCAGTTGCGATGAAACGGCTGTGGCTATTGTTAACAATAACCAGGTGTTGAGTAGTGTGGTTTCTTCTCAAATTTATCTCCATCGTCTCTATGGCGGTGTTGTGCCGGAAATGGCCTCTCGACAACACCTAGAAACCATTAATTTTTGTCTAGAAAAAGCTTGGCAAGAAACGGGTTTAACTTGGTCAGAAATTGATGGAATAGCCGCCACAGTTGCTCCCGGTTTAGTAGGTGCTTTAATGGTGGGAATGACAGCAGCCAAAACCCTCGCTATTATTCACGATAAACCCTTTATCGGTATTCATCATCTCGAAGGTCATATCTATGCTTCTTATCTCGCTGAATCTGATCTTAAACCTCCTTTTTTATCTCTTTTAGTCTCTGGGGGTCATACCAGTTTAATCCATGTGCAGGCCTGCGGTAAATATCAACAATTAGGAACCACTAGAGATGATGCAGCCGGAGAAGCTTTTGATAAAGTGGCACGATTATTAAACTTAAGTTATCCCGGTGGTCCGATAATCGATCGCATTGCTAAAGATGGTAATCCCCAAGCTTTTCCCTTACCTGAAGGTAAAATATCTTTACCCACCGGCGGTTTTCATGCCTACGATTCCAGTTTTAGCGGTTTAAAAACTGCTGTTTTGCGCTTAGTAGAGAAATTTGAGCCAGATAATTTACCCGTAGCTGATATAGCCGCTAGTTTTCAAGATACGGTAGCCAGAAGTTTAACCCGTCGGACAATCAATTGTGCCTTAGATTATGGCTTAAAAACTATCGCGATCGGGGGAGGAGTAGCTGCTAATAGTGCCTTGAGAAATCATCTGGAAACTGCCGCCAAAAATCATCATTTAACCGTCTATTTTCCGCCGCTTAAACTCTGTACCGATAACGCTGCTATGATTGCTCGCGCTGCTGTTGATCATTATGATCTTGGTCATTTTTCTGACCTTTCTCTCGGTGTTCGTTCCCGTTTACCTTTAAGCGAAGTTATGCAATTATATAATATTAGTTTGTAGCCGTCGGTCTTGAATCAGTTATCAGTGATCAGTTATCAGATATGAGTTTTCAGTTCACTGTTTACTGATCACTGAAAAAAAGCTCCCCACTCTCCTATACCTTGTAAACAGGATTTAGTCTGACCTATAGTCGCACAAGTCCACCCTACAATTGCTCAAATGTTTGGCTTTTTAAATCTCAATAAACCCCCCGATTGGACTTCTCACGATTGTGTGGCCAAAGTCCGCAAAATTCTTAAGACAAAACGAGTCGGCCATGGCGGAACTTTAGATCCTATGGCTACGGGAGTTTTACCGATCGCCGTCGGGTCTGCCACCCGATTACTGCCCTATTTACCCGAAAATAAGGCTTATCGGGCAAAAATCCAGTTAGGACTCAGCACCGATACCGATGATATTACCGGGAAAGCGATCGCTACTTGTCCCTGTGGCGATTTAACTTTAGAGGCAGTTAAGCCTTATTTAGCGGAATTTATTGGCAATATTGCCCAAATTCCGCCGATGTATAGTGCTATCCACAAGGATGGCCGCCGTCTCTACGAATTGGCTCGCAAAGGGGAAATAATCGCAGTGGAGCCTCGTCAGGTTAAAATTGACCAAATTACGGTTTTAGGCTGGTTAGAGGGGGAATTTCCACAAATAGAGCTAGATATTCACTGTGGATCGGGGACTTATATCCGTTCCCTGGCCAGAGATTTGGGCAAGGTGTTAGCTGTGGGTGGCACTTTAGCCAGTTTAACTCGCACGGAAAGCTGTGGTTTTCAATTAGCTGATAGTATTAATCTGGAAGCTTTAATGGCTAATTCCGAGGGTTTAATTTCGCCTCGTCTTGCCTTGGCACATCTAGACTGGATTTCTTTCACACCAGAGAGGGTTATCGATTGGTTTCACGGCAGAAAAATTAATCTTACCGATACAAATGTTATGAGCGGTTCTCTGGTGGCCGTGGAGTCTTTAGAGGCTCAATTTCTCGGCATTGGTGAGATAGTTGTCGCAGAAGATGAATACTATCTACAGCCTAAAATAGTTATTCAGCAATAGGGGTAATATATGGGTAGATCTCAGTTTTGTAGAAATGTCTATATTACATTTTGAGCGCACGCAATTGGCGCAATAATATTATTGTAGGGGCGAATTGCATTCTCCCTCCGGAAAGAGGCAACAGGAAAGGGAAAAATATGTATAATTGATTCTCTCTGGGTACTTAATAAACACTTTTTCTACATCTTAAGTATGCTTATCCAGATAAACTAAGCTTTTTTATCAACAGTATAAACCCACTGATTATGATTTTTTTTGGCGACGATTTTTTTAGAAGCAACCAAAGATTTTAGACAAAGATTTAGCATAGAAACGGGACGATTTAAGCATTGGCTCAATTCTTGAACTGTGATTCCTTGGGGATAAAATTGCATAAGTTCAAAAATTTGTGCGCTAGTATTTAATCCTTTTGTCGGACTAATAATCTTGATAGCCAAGGCTAGTAATCGGGAGAAACGACAGGCCATTAGACCCTTGTTTGTCGCTGGTTTGTTCCGATCGATCTAGCCTTTTTTTCGAGAATTTATCAGGGTTTAAAATCCTAATAAAACCCCGACGAAAATAGAGATTAATTTGTTCCCATAATCTCTTGAATAGCAGATAAAAGGCGATCAATCTCTCCATCAGTCCCGATAGAAATCCGCACATAATTCTGAATGCGAGGATGTTTGAAGTATCGCACTAATATCTGACGCTCTTTCAGTTGATTATATAACTCGCTGGCACTAATGTGGGGGGGAGAAGCGAGGATAAAATTAGCTTGCGAGTCAAAAACAATAAATCCCAACTCGCGCAAAGAAGTAATTAAACGGCTGCGGGTTTGACGGACTCTTTGCCAAACTTGCTCAAAATAATTATGGTGTTTTAAGGCTGCTGTGGCTAAAGTTTGAGCGATGCGATCTAAATTATAGGAATCACGCACCTTATCCATCTGTTCGATAATTGCCCCAGAAGCAAAACCGAAACCGACTCTTAACCCTGCTAAACTATAACTTTTCGACATGGTGCGACTAATGATGACATTATCGTAACGGGAGAGAAAATCGAGATGATTGTCATCACTAAAATCCACATAAGCTTCGTCAATTAATACCACTCCCGACGCATTAGCACAGGTTGCTTCTAAATAGTCGCGCTCAAGATGTTTACCGAGGGGAGGATTAGGAGAAGCGAGAAAAATTAATTTCGCTTCTGGACAAATAATCGGTCCTGCTAATTCAAATTTATCATTAGTGGGAAATTCGATAATATTGGCCCCGTGTACCCGGGCAATTGTCTCGTAAAGGGAATAGGTTAAATCCAAAAAAGCAACGCTTTCACCGGGGTTAACAAAGGTACGCAGGGCGATATTGAGGATATCATCAGACCCATTACCTGCGATAATGCGATCAGCTGTTATGCCGTATAGTTCCGCCGCCGTTTGCCGTAACTCTTTGGAGATAGGATCGGGATAGAGTCGGACTTTCTCTAATTGCTCTTGCAAGGGGGCAAAAATTTCCGCCGGTGGGGGATAAGGATTCTCATTGGTGTTAAGTTTGGTAAATCCCGCAGTTTGGGGCTGTTCTCCCGGAGTGTAAGCGGGGGTTTGACGAACACAATCGCGTGTAGGTAGCATGAACTCTCTGGGGCGGCAATTTCTAGCAAGCTTTTTATTATAGCTGATTATCAGGGGTTGAATAGATGTCAACCCCTACTGGTAAAACTAATTAAGGTTCTACCCAACGGCCATCGGCTTTAATTAAATTAATCAACTCGCTTACACCTTCGCTTTCGGGAACCCGTTTAATTTCCTCGCGACCGCGATAAAGGGCAATATAACCGGCCTGTTTCCCCACATAACCATAGTCTGCGTCGGCCATTTCTCCCGGTCCATTGACAATACAACCCATAACGGCGATATCGAGTCCGGTGAGGTGTTGAGTCGCTGCCCGCACTTGCTGGAGGACATCTTCTAAATTAAAAAGAGTGCGACCACAGGAAGGACAGGCAACGTATTCGACCATGGTTTTCCGCAGTCCCAGGGCCTGGAGAATGCTGTAACAGACGGGAATTTCCTTTTCGGGAGCTTCCGTCAGAGAAACGCGAATCGTATCACCAATACCGTCCGCTAAGAGAGTGGCAATCCCGGCAGTGGATTTAATTCGTCCGTATTCTCCATCTCCTGCTTCAGTAACACCCAAATGCAGGGGATAATCCATACCTAACTCGTCCATGCGCTTAACCATGAGACGATAGGCGGCCACCATCACCGGCACCCTGGAAGCTTTCAGGGAAATGACCAGATTGCGAAAATCGAGGGATTCGCAGATGCGGATAAATTCTAAAGCCGACTGTACCATTCCTTCGGGGGTGTCACCGTAGGTAAAGAGCATTCTTTCGGCCAGAGAACCGTGGTTAACGCCGATTCGCATCGCTTTACCTTGATCTCGCAGGGAAACCACTAAAGGTTTCAGGGTTTCGGCAATTTTTTCGCCAATTTCATCAAATTCTGCTTGACTATACTCGCTGCGGCCGGCCTTCGGTTTCTCGAAAACGTACAAACCGGGGTTAATCCGCACTTTATCGACGTGCTTGGCCACTTCTAGGGCGATTTTCATACCGTTGTGATGCACATCGGCTACCAACGGCACAGGTTGATAGGTGGTTAGCAGTTTTTCCCTAATTTTAGCTAAAGCGGTGGCGTGAACCAGACTCGGCACGGTGACGCGGACAATTTCACAACCGACTTCATGGAGGCGACGGATACCGGCTACGGAACCATCGATATCAAGGGTATCCTCGTTAATCATCGACTGCACGACCACGGGATAACCACCACCGATGGTAACGCTACCTACCCTGACAGGACGGGTTTTGCGCCGGTGAATCGTGGTGTCGAATTCGGAGGCAGTTGCGGGGGGGTTGAACGTCGATTCCAAGGTTTGCATAGGACTATCACCAACAATCACTCTCCCTATTCTCTCAAAGAACAGGAACAGATTCTAGCCACTCTAATAAAATTGGGTTAAAACGGTCGGGACATTCATCCTGTAAACAATGACCGGCCCGTTCAAATTCTATATATTTAATTCTAGGATTAAGGGAGACAAAACCCTGGGCTAACTGGACGGGAACCATGCGATCTTGTTTGCCCCAACACAATAAAATCGGGATTTCTAAGCGTGGTAAAATTAACCTTGCCGGTGGACAATATTCGGGATGATTGACAGCTTGTGCTAGGGAAATAAAGGCCTCGGCTGCCCCCTCATCTAGGGTTGCGGCGGCGATAATTTGTACTAATTCGTCGCTGACTGCTTTCTTGTCTTCGTAGGCGATTCCTGTCCATTTTTTCAAGACTTGCGGACGACGCAGATAGTAAAAAATAGGTTTTAATAGCCAAGGCGAAGTGAAAAAGTTTTCGATGGGAGTGACGATATTTAATAACCAATCGGCAATCATTTCCCGCCGGCGACTGACATCGGGTAAACTGAGCATAACTAATCCGGCTACCATTTCTGGGTATTTACCCCCTAGGGCTATACTAACTAAAGAACCGATCGAATTTCCCACTAATACCACTGGTCTATTGATAAAAGTTTGCCAGAAATCGTGTATTTGTTCCACCCAGAGATTAACGGTATAGGGAACCTGCACTTTACGCGAACCACCGAAACCTAATAAATCTACCGCATAAACTCGATGATTTTGGCTGAGAATAGGAATATTATGGCGCCAATGTTCGATCGCCGCTCCAAATCCGTGCAGTAAAATTAAAGGGGGATTATCGACATCTTGGGGGTTTTTTGTCGGCATAAAACTATAACGAATTTGCCAACCGCGCCACACCCAATCCCGTTGATAACCGATACGTTCTGTCCAAGCTGGTGAAGTTGTCACTTAAGTCAAACAATTAAGAGGTTTTCAGGAAATATCACTCTAAGTAGGTAGGCGTTAAAAATTATCAGATGCCCCCCTTATTAAGGGGGGACTAAGGAGGGATCGGCACCCCCCTTATCAAGGGGGGCAGGGGGGATCGAACCTAAAATCCATTTTTAATTTAATTATAACCAGCTACTTAGTTTTATCATACTGGTTTCCCCGTCCCTAACCCGCAGCCGAATAACATTTTTGTACTACTTTTCCCAAATATATTTAAATCTAGGGTTGATCTAGCCTATGCTAAAAAGGGGGGGATTAAAATCGCTCCTAGACTTTAATTGCAAATTTAGGATACTGCACAGATGGGCAATCTATTTGATGATGTTAGTCGCTTTCTTGAAACCCAACTGGAAGAATTTCTCAAAAGTCATCCCCAATTAGAATTACAGGCGCTGGTGGAACAACTGCGCGAACAGGAGCGCGATACTGCTAAACTGATTAGCGCCCTAGAAAATGAGCGTCAACGTCTCGAACAGCAAATTTTGGCCACTGCCCAAGATATCCAAACTTGGCACGCTAGAATTGATAAGGCTAAGGCCGCTGGACGGCAGGACTTAGCTAAGGCTGCTAGTGAACGCGAGGCAGCCCTATTTCGTCAGGGTAATCAACTTTGGGGACGGATGGAAGGGGTGAAAAAACGTCTGACTCAATCCCAAGAGTTACTGCAACAGGTCCAACAACGTCGTCAAGAAGTGCAAATTAAAGCCGAAAAAGCCCCTAAAAATCAGTCCCGTGACTGGGAAACCACTTTTTGGGATCAACCCCAAGAATCGGACTATCAGCGCTCAAACTACGATAATCTCGATCTAAAATTTAAAGAATGGGAAATGGAAGAAGAATTGAAAAAATTAAAGCGAGAAATGGGACGATAATTACTGTTATTAGGAAATAGGGAATTTTTCAGTTATCAGTTATCAGTTATAATTCATGATCCCTTTTTACCTTTGACTTCCTGCCAAGTATTACCGACTCCCTGTAAAACCCCGCGAATTACTAAACCAATACCCCTACCGATAACTTGGATAAGGATATAGACTACTCCATTACCCACCACCCGAAAAAAAGCGCGTAAACGAGGGGATAAAGAGTCTCTTAATTCTAAGGCGATCGAAACTAACCAGGGTATGCCTGTTAAACTGTTTAATTCTTCCTGTCGAGGGGAATAAATGGCTAGAGATTGGATTTCTCCCTCGCTATAGTGAAATAATTGATATTGACTCTCAAAGATATCTTTAGGTTCTTGCCAATATTGTTGCAGTCGGTATTTCCAAGATAATTCATTACGGATTTTAGCTAATTTTCTGGCGATGAGAAATTCTGACCGGTAAAGTTTTTGTTTGATTCTTTCCGATTCCGAGAAGTTATTGAGAATAATTACCGTTACCGCATTGGCAAGATTATGAATGAGATTTTGCAGGAGAATTTCGGCTCTGGCGATGGTTTCAGGAGCATTAGCTCGGTACTCTACTCCGTCAATAGTTAGACTATTTTCGTACAATAAATAGGAAAATAAGTCAAGAGTAAAAGGAATTTTATTGAGGATTTCTGTTTGAATTACCTCTCTTTCTTCCAGAATAATTTCGTTAAGTCTGCCTTTACTAATTTCGTCATAAACCGAGGCATTAATTTCTAAAAATTTACGGGTAACTTTCTCCCAGATATCGTAAACAATCAGATATAAGCGACTGGTTAATTCCCCGCTACTAATCTGTAAATATCTCATCTCATCGACATTTTTACGAATTTCATCGAGAACTAAATACAATAATTCCCGTTGCCGATTATCCTGTAAAACATCAATTTCAAAACTGATCTTGGTTCTGTTAATTAAAGGCGATCGAATAACTGCTAAAGTCGATTCAAAAACCGCCGAAACACAGAGGGGACGCTCGCGGCTTAAAATTGGTAATTCTCGATCGATATTGTTAATTATTACCTGGGGTGTCACTGAAGCTGAATTGTAATAGCTACCTTCGAGGGGAATTAGTTTTCTGACTAGCCATATTGCTGCTAAAAGTTCTCGTTTTCTCCCCTGCCAATAAA
Organism: Microcystis aeruginosa W13-11; assembly: GCA_009995705.1. GTDB lineage: Bacteria > Cyanobacteriota > Cyanobacteriia > Cyanobacteriales > Microcystaceae > Microcystis > Microcystis aeruginosa_F. Next base: position 29,064 of record JAADBR010000060.1, on the reverse strand, counting down.
AGCGATCAAAGCCGGATAAAGACTGTTGATTGAGATGGAGATCAATTAAATGTAATTCACTTTCGATGCGATTTAATCCCGTTCTTCCGGCACTGATTAACCAATGACTAGGGGCTAAACTTGCACGGGTAGCAATGGTGAGAGGAGAAGGGACAACATCGTGGGATTCATCCCGGGAAATTTGCCCTAAAATGGTGATAAATTGCTCTAGGTTTGTGCCTTTGGGAATATAACCAGCGATGCCTAATTCTCTGGCGATTAGTTGCTGTCGGGAGTCGACAGGAAAGGTTAATAAAACAATTTTACTGTCGGGGTAGCGAGAGTGGAGAATTTCACAGTAGGACCAATCAAAGAGAGGATCGATAATAATAATTTCGGGGGACGGATTAAGAGTCAAGGCGAAAATTGTTTCTAAATCCCCTTCGGTGACGATACTAATATTTTCTATCTGCGACAAGGCCTGCACCAGACCCAAGCGGAAAATCGGGTCATTATCGATGATAATTAGGGTGAGAGGGCGATCGATCACAAGAGTTGCAGCCTGTCAACGGATACTATTCACAGGGTCAATTATACAGTTGTCTAGCTCATTTGTTTTGTTTATAGCCATAGAAATCGATGCGATAATCGGTAATTTTTACCCCCGTCGATGCCTCGACTTGTTTAATTAATTCCGGGGGAAGTTGGATATGCACATCGATGATTTCTTGACTGTCCAGACAATTGATGTGACTGTGAGAATCGCTGATGTTGCCGTAGAGTCTGCCGTCCCAGCGTTCCACAGATTCGATAATGCCTTGACCCGATAGAGCCTCTAGGTTTTGGTACACTGAGGTATGACCGATGTTTTTTCCTTGCCGATTGAGACGATCATAAATTTCTCGCGCTGATAGGTGTTCCTGCGCTTGCCACAGCAATTCTAAAATATAGCGACGCTGACGACTAACCCGCATTCCTAAAGTTTGACACCTTTCGATCGCATCTTCTAAACACCGGATCGGTTTTTGTTTTACCTCCACATTGTCCATAGTTGTTTCCCTTGACCTCTGCCCTAATACATACTCATTACCAGTTTAGCTTAGTCTTTCGATCGATTTCCACATTGCCCCAGTTTTTAGCCCCTCTCACGGCGGTTGTCTGATAGTAAATCCTGTTTAAAAAGTATAGGAGATTAGGGGGAAGGGAGAGGAGTTTGAGCATTTCTACTAAAATTCTCAACCTGCACAATTCTGGCTTTAAGTCAATAGCCTTTACAAAACTTAAAAAATTGCTACAAAAAAAAATGTCCCCCTTAGGGGCTTTTTTTGGGCAAGAGAATCGATACAGTACCCTGATTGTCTTGGGTTTCCGTTGATTTGAGGCTTAACGGTTAAACTAAGCCCACAGCATACCATGATCATACCAGATTAATAAATGTAGGCAACCCCGATTTACAGCCAAATTTTGGCAAATTCTGGGAAAATCAAAATCTTGTAACTTACTTTTTACATTTAACTAATCGCCTAAAGTATTTAAATATTTTAATTTTTTATCTTAAATCTATAATTTTTACTTATTTTTAAAGGCTGATCAACTAGGGTTGGGCAAAAAAGCTTGTAAGCTATGCTAAGACGCATTTTAACCACCTACCCTTAAATTAGCTCAATCTCCCCCAATCCCTTTACCGTTGCCTCTTGCCTATCCTAACCAAGAAATTAATTTTGCACGACTACTTATGAATTATCAGCCATAGAAATCCTCGTCAAGAATTTGTTCTAAGGAAAAAGGGCAGTCTAGGGGATAGGCTTCCTCTGGAGGAATCGCAATGCCAAAGTCAGCCAATTTACTTTCCTTGATGGCAATTTTGCGACCTTTAGGATAGGTTTTATCGATGGCGATTGCTAGATGAGATTTCAAAGAAGGGGTGTTTTCTAGTAAGGCGATAACTCGTTCTCTGTGTTCGACAATGGAGCTATACCAGCTAGATTTCATGCTTTCAGGGACAGATGATTGTACTTTTAATTTCAGTAAATGAGCCAGCAAAATCATTAAATTTCCTTCCAGGGCATTTTTATCTGATTTACCCAATTCTTTCAACTCCTCAACTAAATGAGATACATCTAATGCCTGAAAATCTCCTTGTTCTAACTGACCTATTGTTGTTATCAGCCATAATTGAAAATCTTGTTCATAGAGTTCTGATTTAGTTGTCATGATGGCTTCGATAATAGTTAATCTAGATTGAATCATACTCTATTTTGCAGATTTCGGATGTTGCCATCGGTAAATATTAAGTTTTATTACAGGATTCAACATTTGCGCCTATGCTCTATTCCCTTATCCTTAGGATAAGCGGTTAAAATACATCTTAGCTTAAGGACTAGAGAATATTATGAGACTAGAAAGAGAAGATTTTGATTGGGCGGTACAACAAAACCTAATTACTGCCAGCCAAGCTGAAAATTTATGGACGGCTTTTATATCCCGTTATCCCCAGGAAGATGAAGTTAATCGTCCTCGCTTTAATTTCGCTAATGTAGCCTATTATTTTGGGGCATTAATTGTTATCTCCGCCCTAGGGTGGTTTATGAACAAAGCTTGGGAGAGTTTCGGCGGTGCAGGTCTATTTTTTATCGCCCTGTTTTATGCAATTTGTTTTATTTTCACCGGGAAAAGTCTCTATTTTCAGCAAAATCTCAAAATCCCCGGCGGTCTTTTATTTAGCATGGCAGTGGCAATGACTCCCTTAGCAATCTACGGTTTACAACGCTGGACAGGATACTGGCAAGCCGGAAATATGGCCATTTATCCAGATTTCTATACCTGGACTAAAGGCAGTTGGTTTTTAATGGAATTAGGCACGATTATCGCAGGATTAATAACTTTGCGATTTGTTAAATTTCCTTTTTTAACTGCACCGATCGCTTTTAGTCTGTGGTATATGTCAATGGACTTAACCCCTTTACTATTTGGAGAGGACGAATATACATGGAGACTGCGACTGTGGGTATCCTTTTGGTTTGGAATTGCCTGTTTAATAACTGCCTATTTAATTGATGTACGTCAGCGTCGCAGTCGGGGCGATTTTGCTTTTTGGCTATACCTATTCGGATTGATTATGTTTTGGTTTAGTCTATCTCTTCTTATCGAGGATAATGAATCGCAACGATTTTTATACTGTCTGATTAACTTGGGATTGATGTTATTATCAGTCCTGCTAAAAAGAAGATTATTTGTGGTTTTTGGAGGTATCGGAGTATTTGCCTATCTTTCCTATCTCTCCTATCGTCTCTTTGCCGATTCAATTTTCTTTCCCTTTGCCCTAACCGTCCTAGGACTTGGTATTATCTATATGGGAGTTTTATATCAGCGTCATTACCCCACCTTGGCTAGATTTATTGAAAGTTATATCCCTCTCGAATGGCGCAATTTATTACCCAAAGATAGATAATTGGGAGAAATAGTTTTTCAGTGATCAGTAAACAGAAAACTCATATATGATCACTGATAACTCACATCTGATAACTGATAACTGATAATCTTCCTTCTATGCGAATACTTATCGTTGACGATGAAAACGAATTAACCGAACCCTTAGAACAAATTCTTGATCAAGAAGGCTATGACGTTGATATTGCTGATAATGGTCGGAGGGGGTTAGAATTGGCACGAGAGAATAATTATGACCTCTTAATTCTCGATTGGATGTTACCCCAGCAATCTGGATTACAAATCTGTCAATATTTACGGGATCAAGGGGACACCACTCCCGTTTTATTTCTAACCGCTAAGGATACCATAGACGATCGAGTGGCGGGATTAGATGCTGGTGCTGATGATTATTTAGTCAAACCCTTTCAACTGCGAGAATTATTAGCGAGAGTCCGCGCTTTATTGCGTCGTTCTCCCAATTTTGAAGCTAGTAACAGCAGTAAACTAAAATGTGCTGATTTAGAACTCGATAGCGAAAATCAAGTGGCCTATCGTCACGGTCGCACGATCAGTTTATCAGCAAAAGAAATACAATTATTAACTTTATTTATGACCCATCCCGGGCAACTGCTCACCCATGGACAAATTTATCAGCATCTCTGGTCAGAAGGAGAGCAACCTAATAGTAATGTGGTTCCTGCCCTGATGCGCTTGCTGCGTCGTAAAATCGAAGCAGACGGAGAAACTCCTCTAATTAATACTGTCTATGGGAAAGGCTACCGTTTCGGGGAAAATTAGGGAATGCTGAAAGATAATGAGAATAAGTAGCTGGTTATAATTAAATTAAAAATGGATTTTAGGTTCGATCCCCCCTGCCCCCCTTGATAAGGGGGGCAGGGGGGGGATCCCCCCCTTGATAAGGGGAGTGTCTGATAATTTTTAACGCCTACCTACTTAGCAACTGATTACTGATTACTGATATATGTTATCCTGCCTACAAATTGAAAATTTTACCCTCATCGATCGCTTAGAATTAACTTTCGGTAGCGGATTAAATATACTGACCGGTGAGACGGGGGCAGGAAAATCGATTATATTAGACGCGATCGATATTGTTCTCGGTGGTAAAGTCAATCATCGCGTCGTCCGTCAGGGCAGCCAACAATCAACCCTAGAAGCGACTTTTTCTCTGACTCCAGAATTAATTGCTTGGCTAGAAAGTCAGGAAATTGACCTATTGGAGGATAATAGTCTGACTATCAGCCGGGAGTTAGTAATTACTAATAATTCCTTGCGTTCTCGTTCTCGGATTAACGGAGTCGTCGCTAATCGCCAACAAATGGCGCAAATAAGAGATTTTTTGGTAGAAATCACCGCTCAAGGTCAAACAGTTCAGTTAATGGACGCTAATCGACAGAGGGAATTATTAGATCTCTACGGGGGTGAGTCGCTGCTGCGGCAGCGGGAAAAAGTAGCGACAGCCTACGCTAACTGGCAAGAAAGCAAGAATAGTTTAAATAATAGGTTGCAATCGGAACAAAATCGCCTACAGAGATTAGATTTAATAGAATATCAACTAAAAGAACTAGAATCAGCTAATTTAACTGACGCTAACGAGTTGGAACAGTTGGAACAGGAAAGAAACCGACTCTCCCACGGTGTCGATTTGCAAAATTCCAGCTATCAAGTCTATCAACTCCTCTACCAAAACGATCGCGATCAACCCGCTGTCGCTGATTTGTTAGGAAAAGCTGAAAATATCTTGACAAATATGATGATTTATGATAGTAGTTTAGAGCCAATTTTAGAGATGGTGCGATCGGCATTAAATCAGGTGGTGGAAGCGGGACAGGAAATCAACGTTTATGGGGATAGTCTAGAGGCAGATCCCGATAGATTGAACGAAATAGAAGAGAGAATTGTCCAACTTAAGCGCATTGGTCGCAAATATGGCCCAAGTTTAGCCGAAGCGATCGATTATTATCAGAAATTACAGCAGGAATTAGCGGAGTTGACGGGAGAAGGACAGTCCATTGAGGAATTAGAAAAAATTTGTCAGCAACAGGAAAAAATCTATCGAGAAACTAGCACCCAGTTGACCTTTTTGCGACAAGAAACCGCTAGTCAACTAGAAAAACAATTGGTACAGGAATTAAAACCTTTAGCCATGGAAAAGGTGATTTTTGTCTGTCGGATTGCTCCGGGTAATCCTAGCAGTCTGGGAGTCGATCAAGTGGGATTTTATTTTAGTCCCAATCCGGGGGAAAAAATCCAACCTTTATCCAGTACCGCTTCCGGAGGAGAAATGAGTCGTTTTCTCCTAGCGTTAAAGTCCTGTTTTTCCCAATCCCAATCGGCAGCGGCAACCCTGATTTTTGACGAAATCGATGCGGGAGTATCGGGAAAAGTTGCTCAAGCAATTGCCGATAAATTAGATCAATTAGGTCAACAATATCAGGTTTTATGCGTCACTCATCAACCCCTAGTGGCTGCTTTAGCTGATCACCATTTTCAAGTTTATAAACAAATGATTGCCGAAGATAATTCCACTAATCTCTCGGAAGTTCGCACGGTTGTTCGGGTTACTTCTCTCGTAACCTTGAAATTGACTGATTAACCAACGTCCTACCTGACTTTGATCCTTGCTGCGTGCCTGTTGTAAAGCTGACTCTAAAACCGCAAGTTTTAAATTAGGTAAAACCTTTGATATGTCAATTCTTTTGCTACCTCGATCGATTATTTCAAAAGCGAATATTTGGGGATAATCGACGTTAACACTCCAGTATTCACTAACCCCTAATTCTTCGTAGGGTAAGCGTTTATTGCCTAAGTCATCATTAAGGGTAGATTTTGAGATTTCAATGGCTAAATCTGGTGGGGGATACTGATTTAAATCAATCAGTGAAGTACCGTAGGGAATTAAATTAGCTTTCTCCGCAAAATAATAAGATATATCCGGTTGGACTTCTCGATAACCCGACTTGCGAAAACTGCAATTATCTTTGGCACTAAAGGCCAGATTTTTTAGGGTAGCATAGAGACTAACAGCGAAGATCAAAATAGCATGATCGCTGGCATGATCGTTACCAATAGGAGTCATTTCTAATCGATAATAGCCATTGTAATAATAACTTTTTCCTTGATTTTCTTAACCTTGAAATTGACTGATTAACCAACGTCCTACCTGACTTTGATCCTTGCTGCGTGCCTGTTGTAAAGCTGACTCTAAAACCGCAAGTTTTAAATTAGGTAAAACCTTTGATGTATCAATTCTTTTGCTACCTCGATCGATTATTTCAAAAGCGAATATTTGGGGATCATCTACCTTAACACTCCAGTATTCACTAACTCCTAATTCTTCGTAGAGTAAGCGTTTATTGCCTAAGTCATCATTGAGGGTAGATTTTGAGATTTCAATGACTAAATCTGGAGGGGGATACTGATTTAAATCAATAATCGAAGTCCCATTTGGTATCAGATTCGCTTTCTCTCCTAGATAGTAAGATATATCTGGCTGCACTTCTCTAATTCCTCTTTTGCGATAGGAACAAGTGGGGAGTCCTTGAAAAGGAATTTCTTTGAGGATAGCGTAGAGACTCACCCCCAAAAAAACAACGTGATGATCTCTAGCGTGTTCAAATCCAATAGGAGTCATTTCTAATCGATAATAGCCATTGTAATAATAACTTTTTCCTTGATTTTCTGGGAAGTTGTTAATCGCTTCTAAGTATTCTTCCCAACTAGCTTTAATCCATCGGTCAGTTATCCCCCTAGTTTCTAGCTGTTGCATAGTTATCCGATCCCGCTTTGAACTTTTTCTGTAATTATAGCAACTATTGCTCAAATCAGAACCAGGGAACTGAGCAAGTATAATGATAGAATAGATTAATTGAGAAAAAATAAGCCCAATTATGACCACAACTTATGATTATATAATTATCGGTGGTGGTATCACCGGTTCCGCCTTAAGTTATGAACTAGCTAACCTAGGCAGTCGAGTCCTTTTATTAGAAAAAGAAACCCATCCCCTCAACGCCACTTTCTACAGTTACGGGGGTTTAGCCTATTGGTCAGCTACCACAGAAATCCAGAGAAAATTATACCAAGAAGGTCGAGAAATTCAGCGCAATTTATCCCAGGAATTGGGCATAGATAACGAATACCAGGACATAGAGTTAATTCTCACCGTTAACCCCGAAGATGACCCAGCCACTGTGGCCGAAAAATTTGCTATCTTTGCTATTACTCCCGAAATTCTTGATCCGCAGGCAGCGATCGCTTTAGAACCTCTATTAAATCCCGCAGCTATCTCCGGAGTTTTACGACTACCCCACGGTCACATTAACGCCGAAAAAACTAATCTTGCCTATCAACAAGCTTTTCTGCGTCTGGGAGGCACGATTATTCGGGAAACTGTTATCGAGTTGATTGAAACTGCATCGAGAATTACCAGCGTAAAAACTCCTAAAAATAATTATTCTGCGGGGGAAACTATCGTCTGTGCGGGGGGATTAACCCGGTCTTTACTGCAAAAATCTGGTATTGCTGCTCCCGTCTATTTTACCCATGCCCAGGTGATCAAAATTCCCCCCACTGAGATCAAATTAAACACCCTAGTTATGCCCGCAATTGCTGCCAGATTGCTATTAGAGCAAAAAATCACCCAACTAGAAAAGCAGGGCATTTGGCAGAGAGAAACCCCAGAAATAATTGCCAGTGTTTTAGAAACGGGGGCGGTACAATTCCGGGATCAAAGCCTTTATCTAGGGCAAATTAGCGCCATTATCACCGATCCAGACGCGATTTTAAACCCTCTGGCGGGGGAAAAAGCAATACGGGCCGCCGTGGGGACATTGCTACCCTCTTTAGCCTCTCTCCCCGGCAGCTGTCATCATTGCCTAGTGGCTTTTGCTCCCTCGGGACGGCCCCTAGTGGGAGCGATCGCCGATAAAGTAGGATTGCAGGTATTTTCTGGTTTTACCAGTACACTTGTATCGGCTCCGCCCCTAGCCCGACGTTTTGCGCGTCATCTGCTGGGGGAAAATGACGAAATAATTACAAAAGTCAAGAGAGAAATTAACTGATGGTTGCCATTAATCCTAATCGACTTTTTCCAACTGCCAAAGAATTTGGTTTCCCTCCCGTCTGACCCGGGAGATTACCCAATTTCGCCACGGCCAATGGTCGCCTCGACTGGTAACGGCCCCCGGATTAATGTCCATTAAATCGGCCACTTCGGCGCTGGTAATCAAATAACCGCGATTGGCCACTTCATCGGCAATGCGTAGGGTTTCGATGAGATTTCTTAACTGGTCAACTCTTTCTCCCCGGGGTAATTGGATTTCATCGCCAGCGCTATTAGGTGGTTCATTCATGGTGATGGTCTGGTCAAAGTCGATTAACAATAGAAATTGTCGGTTGAGGCAAACAAGCAAGCTTACCCTATCGTTATTCTATCGATTTCATCAATAATAGTCCCCATCAAAACAGTCCTATCTTCTCGAATCTTACCGTCACATCTTTACTAAAACCCTAAAAACCCCTTGACAAAAAAAACAAAATATAGTAGGTAAATCAGGGAAAGTGGTTAGCGGTCAATGATCACTGATCACTGAAAATAACTACTGTAAAATTGGAATAGCCTTTTCCCCCGGAAAAAAATCCCCATCCATGACCTTAATCCTCTACAACACCCTCAGTCGTCGCGAAGAACCCTTTACCCCCCTCATCCCCGGCATGGTCTCCATGTATTGCTGCGGCATTACCGTCTATGATTATTGCCATTTGGGTCATGGGCGTACCTGTGTGGTTTGGGATGTGGTGCGGCGTTATTTGGAGTATCTCGGTTATGAAGTGCGCTATATTCAGAATTTCACCGATATTGACGATAAAATTCTCAATCGGGCTAAAAACGAACACACCACCATGGCAGCCGTGGCCGAGAAATTTATCGAGGCCTACTTTGAGGATATGGCAAAATTAGGAGTCAGACCAGCGGACGCTTATCCCCGGGCCACCCATACCCTCGACGGTATCAAGCGCCTAGTCTATGAATTAGAACAAAAAGGCTATGCTTACCCCAGCGATGGCGATGTTTACTATTCTGTCCGTCGTTTTTCTGATTATGGCAAACTATCGGGGCGAAAACTCGATGATCTACAAGCCGGGGCCAGCGGCCGGGTAGAAACCGACGACCCGGAAGCAATTAAAAAACAAGACCCCTTTGATTTTGCCCTCTGGAAGGGAGCAAAACCGGGGGAACCTAGTTGGGATTCTCCCTGGGGCCAAGGTCGTCCGGGGTGGCATATTGAATGTTCGGCCATGGTCAAAGAACAATTGGGAGAAACTATCGATATTCATGTGGGGGGAAGTGATCTGATTTTTCCCCACCACGAAAACGAAATTGCCCAAAGTGAAGCGGCTACGGGTAAACCTCTGGCCCACTATTGGTTACATAATGGCATGGTTAAGGTGGCCGGGGAAAAAATGTCGAAATCCCTAGGTAATTTCATCACTATTCGCGAGTTATTGGCAAAATATGACCCCTTAGCCGTGAGGTTATTAATTTTAGGTGCCCAATACCGCAAACCGATTGATTTTTCCGATGAGGGATTGCAGGCGGCCACTAATGGCTGGCATACTTTACAAGAGGGTTTATCCTTTGGTTATAAGCATCTTCCGCCAGATAATCCCGCAATTACTGACCAAGAGCTAGAAAATCGCTTTCAAGAGGCGGTAAATCACGATTTTAACTTTGCCGGTGGTTTAGCGGTGTTATTTGAAATCGCTAAGGAATTACGCAAGGAAGGTAATAATTTAACCCATGCGGGTAATACGGACAGCAATCTGGCCGAATTAGCGGTAAAATGGCATACTTTGGTGAAATTGTCCAGGGTTTTGGGCTTAGAAATTGCCGCCGACCGGGGAGAAACCCCTGTTTCTGAGGGAATTAGTGCAGCGGATATCGAAAATCTCATCCAACAACGGACAGAGGCGAAAAAAGCGAAAAATTACGCCGAAAGCGATCGCATTCGCGCAGAATTAAAAGCCCAAGGTATTACTTTAATCGACCAACCCGGGGGAGTGACTAAATGGTTAAGAGAGGGAGACTAGAAATTCTTCGGCCACTTCCTCTACTCTGCGATCGCGTCCATCCACCTGATAGTTTAATTTCTGCATAGTGCTGGAGGTAATTTTGCCGGTGAGTTTGGCTAAAACCTGTCGCAATTGCGGATATTTTTGCAAACTATCACGGTTAAAAATCGGTACCGCTTCGTAGGGAGGAAAATAGCGTCGATCATCTTCTAGGATGACTAAATCTAGCACGGGAATTAAGCCATCGGTGGAATTTCCCGCCACTAAATCCACTTGTTTGGCCACTAAAGCGCGGTACATTAACCCTAAATCCATCACTTTCGGGGGTTGGGCAAAAGTTAGGCCGTAGGTCTTCGCTAATCCCTTGTAACCGTCTTCCCTTTCCAAAAATTCATAACCAAAACCCGCTTGCCAATTGGGGGTATATTTAGCCACCTGCGAGAGAGTTTTAAGATTGTATTGACGGGCGGTTTCTCCCCGGATAACAATGGCGAAAGTATTCTCGAATCCTAAACTGGGAAACACTTCTAGATTAAATTTTTCTGGATAAATCTCTTGCAGTTTTTCAGAGACTAATCGGGCATCGTTAAGGGGTTTTTCCCGCAAAATTCCCGTGAAAGCCGTGCCAGAATACTCCACATAACCATCGATTTTACCCGCTTTCACCGCTTCATGACAGATCAGAGTACCACCGAGATTAAATTGACGCTCAACCCGTAAATTAGTCTCTTTTTCGATTTCCTGTGCCAAAATTTCCCCTAAAATCACCTGTTCGGTAAAATTTTTGGAACCGATCACCACTGTGCCGGGGGATGAATGGAAAATTTGAGTCAAGAGGAAAGATAGCAGGGCCAACCCGATTAAACCTAAGCCCCATTGCCATTTAGAGGGCTTTTTCTGGGGTTGCGAAGGGGAAAAGGTCTTTTCTAGCCGACCAAGACTCCAATCGGCAACAAGGGCTAAAAAAGCGGCAGGAATTGCCCCCGCCAAAATTAACTGATTATTTACCGTGGCAATACCGCGAAAAATAAACACTCCCAAACCACCGCCACCAATGGCAGCTGCGATCGTGGCCACACCGATAGCAATCACCGTCGCAATTCTCACTCCTGCCAAAATTGTCGTCCTGGCCAGGGGTAATTCGATATAGCGCAAGATTTGTCCGTCGGTCATACCTAGGGATAACCCGGCTAATTTTAATTCAGGATCAACTTTTTTGATGCCCAGATAGGTATTTAAAACAATTGGCAGTAAAGTATAGAGAGTTAGGGCAACAATAGCGGGAATTTTGCCGATTCCTCCCAAAAAAGGCACGGAAATTAAAAAACCAAATAGGGCTAAACTGGGGATAGTCTGTAGGGTGTTAACGATCGCTATAATCGGTTGAGCGAGAATAGCTTGACGACTAATCAAAATACCCAGAGGAATCCCGATTAAGCTACCCATAGCCATGGCTATTCCCGTCAAGAAAAGATGCTCTCCTGTGCGAAAAGCGATTTCCCCCCCATAATCTAGCCAAAAACTATCCATAAACTTCTCTTAAGGCGGCTGGTTCATCCTATTATATAGAATAAATGGTATCTATTCGTTCCAGTCTTGATTTAAGGACTCTATCACCATCTTGACATTATTTCCCCCCTAAAGACCAATGACTAACAAATTTAATCCTCGGGCTAAAACTGTTGCCGATTGGGCCTATATCGGTATTGATAAACATTTTCATAAAGTTCTTAAACACGAAGCGGGGGTTTTACTCGATCAGGATCCAGAAGAATTACACCAAATTCGTGTGGGAATGCGCCGTCTTCGCAGTGCCTTAACTGGTTTTGACCCCGCTTTAACCATGCCGAAATCTGCCGATCAAAAACGGGTGGGTAATCTGGGCAGAATTTTAGGAGAATTGCGGGATTTAGATGTGTTAAAAGAGGCTTTTGTCGGTCATTATCAGCCAATTTTACCCCCGAAAGAACAGGAGCTACTGAAGAAAGTTTTACAAGTTCTCGAAAGCCAAAGAAAGAAGGCTTTTGCTAAGGTAGAAAAGTTGTTAAAGTCCGACAAATTTCTCAATTTTAAGGCAGATTTTGCCAGTTGGTTGGATAATCCCACCTATCAACCGATGGGAAAATTAGATGTTGCCACGGTTTTACCAGACTTATTATTACCCCAAGCTAGTCGTTTTTTACTGCACGAAGGCTGGTTAGTTGGAGTAAATTTAGAGGAAGATCAAAAAGTGAGAGAGTTTTCTAGTCAAGAAATTGATGACTTATTGGAAAAGGAAGGATTATTACTCCATGATCTCCGCAAAGAGGCCAAGCGTTCCCGCTATAATATGGAGTTATTCACTCAGTTTTATGGCGACAAATATCGAGACTATCTAGAAGATATTAAAAACCTTCAAGGTATTCTCGGAGAAATGCAGGATTGTTGTGTTCTCTCGGATTTTCTTAGCCAAATTTTCCCTAATTGTCTTGCCAAGGAAATGCCGACTTTATTAGAAATTTTCCAAAATATCCGTCACCAAAAATGGCAAGAATGGCAACCCCTACAAAAGAAATTCCTTGACGCTGACACCAGAAAAAGTCTGCACCAGACAATTTTACAGCCTATTTTTCGGACAAATAGTGTAGAATTAGAAACTAATCCAGAATCCTGAGATTAGGAACCGATGAATTTTTTTCAAAAGTTAAACCACGCCATTAGTCAAAACCAGACTCTACTTGTCCTCGGTTTAGATGCTAACCCCGAAATGATGCCCTCCACCCCGGGAGAATTGATCGTTAATTTGGAACGGTGGCTCAAGTTTGTTATCGAGGAAACCGCCCCTTTTGTCTGTGCCTACAAACCAACTTTAGGCTTTTATCAAGCTTTGGGAGCAGAGGGGTTAGAATTATTACAGCGAGTTTTAAAGGCAATTCCCGCTCATATCCCAGTAATTTTGGATGCTAAACACGGTGATATTAATACCAGCAGTATTTTAGCCGAGACTATCTTTAAAACTTGGCAGGTGGACGCGGTTACTCTCAATCCCTACTCCGGACAGGATCACGTTGCTCCTTTTTTAGTTTACCCCGAGAATGGCGCTTTTATCCTCTGTCATACTTCCAATCAAGGCGCGATTAATCTGCAAGAATTTCCCAGTCGCGACAATCCTTTTTATCTGCAAGTTGTCAAAGAAGCTTGCACCTGGGGAACTCCCGAACAAGTATTTTTAGAAGTGGGAACCACTCAACCGGAGATTTTAACCAAGATTCGCAATTTTGCCCCCGAAAGATTGATTTTATTACGCAGTATTTGGGAAGAAAAAAGTCAATTCTCTGAGTTAATTACTGTGGGTTTAAATAGTCATGGCGAGGGTTTATTAATTCCTGTACCCCAAGACTTTTTATCTCAACCAGATTTGGGTTCAAAAGTCAAGGATTTACGAGAGGAAGTCAACAAGATTAAACAAAATCACCAGCAAGAATCGAGCCAAGATGAGACTTGGACTGCTAACGTTTGTCTTTTAAAACAACATCCTCATCAGGATTTAATTCTACAATTATTTGATATTGGTTGCTTGATGTTTGGCGATTATGTGCAAGCATCAGGAGAAACTTTTTCCTATTATATTGATCTGAGAAAAATTATCTCTAATCCTAATATTTTTCAGCAGGTAATTGAAGCCTATGGAGAAATATTAAAAACCTTGACATTTGACCGCATTTCTGGTATCCCCTACGGCTCTTTACCCACAGCTACGGGTTTATCTTTATTATTAAATCATCCGATGATTTTCCCCCGCAAAGAAGTAAAAGCTCACGGCACAAGAAGGGTAATTGAAGGTAATTTTCAGGTGGGGGAAACGGTGGTAGTGGTGGACGATATTTTAATTTCTGGTAAAAGTGCGATCGAGGGAGCAGCAAAGATTAAATCGGCGGGATTATTAGTTAATGATATCGTGGTTTTTATCGACCATGGTGGACTCGTTAAAGATAAACTTCGTAGCCATGGTTATCAACCATATTCGGTTTTAACCCTAGCAGAAATTACCGATACTCTCTACGAAGCGGGGAGACTGACGGAAGCAGAATATAGCTGTTTTTTAAATCGCTCCCATTGATATTTAGCCATCAGCCTTGAGTCAGTGATCAGTTACCAGTTATCAGTAGGAAAATAGAATATTAAGTGAGCAGTATTACGGCCTTTATCCTCAAGAGGGAGTTTAACCTAATTCGGTATTCATCCCGACTCCCAAAAACGAAAGCTTGCTATCTCAGCCTTAAGATAACTGCCATAAGTAGCAGCCTTATGCTGTTTTTTCACTGTTTACCGATCACTGATTACTGATTACCGATCTCTTATTCTTTGTGCGATAAGTTTAACTTATATAGTAGGGTTCGATCTCTGTGTCCTTTGTGTCTCCGTGGTTCGTTCCACTTACTCGCCCGCAAGAGTGTATCTTAGAATACATTTTACCCACCAAACCGGAGAGAGCCTGATTACTGATTACCGATCACTGAAAATTGTTAAGAAACTTGACTGCGTAACACCTTTAAGGAATTGAGGAGCTTACCTTCTTCCTTTTCCTCAAAAATAGTTAAATCCTTGGGTTTACAACGTTTTATATGCAATTTAATCCCCTGCGCTCCTTCTATTTTCAAATCTTCTTCGTAACCGGCTTGAGCGACTTCAGCCTCGTCTTTAGCGAGAAAAGGACCGAAATAATAAGTACATCTGGGATAGTCGGTTTTAATCTCGACCCAGTAGGCTAATCCGAACCTTTCGAGTAAGCTAATCAAAAATTCTTTCATTTCGTTCCCCATCTAAATCTACTCTGGTGGTTTTGTTACGTTTGTTTACATTTCGCAAACTCCCTTCCTATTTTATTTATACTTTCTCCTTTTGGCTATTGGGAGTGTCGAAAAATACAGATTTTCAATCGGGGGAATTTTGCCAGCGTTGCCGGTAAACCTCGTAAAGAGCCATAGCCGCCGCCACCGAAGCATTGAGACTGGGGGTTTTGCCTGCCAAGGGGATAGATACCAACTCATCGCAGGACTTTTGGGCCAACAGACTCAAACCCTCCCCCTCCGAACCTATGACCAGTCCTATCGCACCCGTTAAATTGATTGTGTGTAAAGATTTACCAGTTTTTGCTGCCGTACCGTAGAGCCAAAAACCGGCCGCTTTTAATTCCTCTAAAGCACGATTGAGATTAACCACCCTGGCGACGGGTAAATATTCCAGGGCCCCCGCCGCCACTTTCATCACCGTCGATGTCACCCCAGCGGCGCGACGTTGGGGAATAACTACCCCCTGACAACCTATAGCTTCGGCGGTGCGAATAATTGCCCCAAGGTTATGGGGATCCGTGATCCCTTCAGCGATGACGATGACGGGGTGGCGACTTTTGCCCTTAGCTTTTTCGATCAGATCGGCTAATTCGATATAATCATAGGGGGACATCTGGGCCGCAATCCCCTGATGATTGGCCTTATTGGTAATCTGATCGAGACGCAGATCGTCCACCTCATCAATTACCGTACCGTTGGCCTTGGCTTTTTCCAAAAGGGTATGATAACGGGGATCGTAACGGAGTCGATTGACCACCCAAATCCGATTCAGTTGGCGATCCTCCTCCATGGCCGTTAAAACCACCCGGCGACCGTAGAGCAAATCATCAGCTTCTTGGTTTTCTGGAGTTACTACCAGGGATTTAGCCAGAATTGGCCCGGCTTTTGACCGCGAGGGCCGGCGAAAATTACGATTATCGGACTTGTCACGAAATGGTCGATCGCTCATGATTGCATGGATTAATAGTAGAGGGCTATAATTCTAGTTTTTCTAATAGTTGATGTAATCTTGAGGGGTCTTGCAGATAAAGATAGCCGAACAGGGTTTCTAAACTGCTGGCCTGCTGATAGACTTGGGCTGTCAGACGACGGCGTTTTCCCGTGACCGCATTGCGTCCCCGGCGCAGAATTTCTTTTTCTTGGTCTGTCAGATAGGGCTGCAGTTGCGCTAGATCTAAAGCCTGTTGTTCGGCCCTGACTTTGCCTACCACCTGAGCGTGATAGTCTCCCAGACGCTGGGGCGGCAGTAAATAATAGGTGCGGATGTATAATTCATAAACAGCATCCCCCAGATAGGCCAGGGAAGCGGGCGATAATCGGTCAAGACCCTCTAGGATTGGTGAACCCTGGCCACTGACCTGTAAGCGAATTTTTTCGAGAGGAGATTCCACGATTTACGCTTTTTCTAGATATTCGATCGCCGCTTCTAGGGTGGGTTGCAGGGAAAAAAACTTCTCCAATCGCACCAGTTTTACGGTTTGAGTTACCCGGGGATTGGTAACAATTTGTAAACTGCCCCCTTCGGTTTTGGCCTTTTTTACCAATTTTACCAAAGCCCCTAAACCGGAGCTATCGATAAAATCAATCTGAGCCAGGCTAATAATCACATCCTTAGGACCTTGCTCCACATAGCCTTCGATCACCTTACAAAAAGTCGGCTCGGAAAATGCATCTAAAAGACCCGTCAAACGGAAAATTTGGTACTTATCTCTGACCTCGCGGGTGCCTCGCAAGCTGACGGTCAAGTTAATTGCTTCTGGAATAATCGCCTCCTAGCTCTAGAGCCGTAAAAATCAAAACCCTAGTATATCCTAAAAATTTACGATCGATCCTTTTTTGCTTGCCGCATTAAATCGACAAATTTGCCAAACAGATAATCGGCATCGTGGGGGCCGGGACTGGCTTCGGGGTGGTATTGTACTGAGAAAAAGGGCAAAGACCGGTGTTTTAAACCCGCTACGGTGCGATCATTGAGGTTGAGATGAGTAATCTCCACTTGCGGATTTAAAGATGCCTCCTGCACGGCAAAACCGTGATTCTGACTGGTAATTTCCACCTGTTGCCGCAGTCCACAGGGTTGATTTAACCCGCGATGGCCAAATTTCAGTTTAAAGGTTTCTGCTCCTAGGGATAGGCCTAAAATTTGATGACCCATACAGATGCCAAAAGTCGGTTTTTCTCCTTGTAAAAGTTGCTTGGCTAGGACAATTCCTTCGGTGACGGCCGCCGGATCTCCCGGTCCGTTAGAAAAGAAAATACCATCGGGATTATAGGCGGCGATTTTTTCCGGGGGAGTGTCAGCAGGAACCACAATCACCCGACAACCGTAGCTGGCTAAACGCCGGAGAATATTGCGTTTGATGCCAAAATCGATCGCCACCACCGTTAACGGTTCTTGATCACTATCAATTGGCGCAAATTCCCAAGCGGAGGGGGTGGGAGTCGTCCATTCGTACACTTCCTTGGTGGTTACTTCTTTGACGAGATTTAATCCCGCCATACTGGGGGCTGCCTGCACCAACCGCAGTAAATCGTGATAATCGAGTATTTCCGTGGAAATTGCCCCATTCATCGCCCCAACCGAGCGAATTTTGCGGGTCAAAGACCGGGTATCGATGCCATAGATGCCAATAACATGATGAGCGGCCAGATAATCCGGTAGAGATTGGCTAGAACGCCAATTACTGGGCCGGTGGCAGATATTTTTGGTGATCGCTCCTTTCACCTGGGGACGAATTGACTCCTCATCTTCGGGGTTAACCCCCGTATTTCCCAATTCCGGATAGGTAAAGGTGACGATTTGACCGGCATAACTGGGATCGGTGAGGACTTCCTGATAACCGGTCATCCCTGTGTTAAAGACAACTTCGCCGACGGTGGTTCCCTTGGCTCCGAAGGAATAACCCTCGTAAACTGTACCATCGGCCAGAACTAATAAGGCTTTTTGACTAGCGGCACTGGATATCATTGTCAATTTTTTAATCTTGAGTAGTGGTGAGAAACAAAAGTCAAGGATAGACTAGAACAGGGACTAGAAAACGAATTGCTTAGTTTTAATTGGCTAGAGCGTTTTATGATTAAGAGTACATCCGCTCAAAGACAACAGCTTCCCCTGACTAGCCATCGGCAAGATCCTATCGCTTAAAAAATAACTATATAAGTAATATGAGTCCAAGAAAACTGACTGATGCCACGAAAAAAGAAATTCTTAAGCTTTATCGGGAAACGGAGGCCACCACTTCCACGTTAGCCGA
Source organism: Microcystis aeruginosa W13-11 (assembly GCA_009995705.1). GTDB lineage: Bacteria > Cyanobacteriota > Cyanobacteriia > Cyanobacteriales > Microcystaceae > Microcystis > Microcystis aeruginosa_F. The sequence goes on along the minus strand of JAADBR010000060.1, from coordinate 10,472 downwards.
GCGTTATGGCGTGAGTAGTTCTACGGTCAGTCGTTTTCTCAAAAATTCTTTTTCTGGCGAGGAATACGAGCAATTAATCCAGAAAAAACGCTTGGCCCGCAATGGTCGCGGTCTGGAGGAGGAGGAGGCAGCAGCGGATCTACCAGAAAAAGCGATCGAGGTGATTAGTGTTCGGGCAGCCCAAATCGCAGCTAAGGATGAGCAGGCTTTTGAGCAACCGATCGCTTCTGTGGAACAATTAACCCTGTTAATGGATACCGCTTACCTGCCAGAAGAAGATAATTCGGAAGATGCAGAAATTAATGGCGATAAGACTCTAGAAACCGCTAATTTAAGCGAATTTTTTGTCGAAGCTATCGAGGAAGACGAGGAGGAGCTTGACGAGGATTGGGATGAAGAGGAGGATGAAGGTGAGGAGGATGAAGGTGAGGAGGATGAGGATGAGGATGAGGAACTAGCGGGGAGCTATTTAGGCCCCACTATCGTTAAAACCGCCCAATTACAGATATTACCCCTCTCGGCGGCGGCTTTTCCCAAAACCTGTTACTTGGTCATTGATCGCGCTGCCGAATTAATCACCCGTCCCCTCAAGGATTTTGCCGAATTGGGTAAGGTTCCCCCTCAGGAAATCCAGCAGCGTACTCTCCCCATCTTTGAAAGTCATCGCATCGCTCGTCGTTTCTCCAAGCGCAAGGAAAAAGTGATTAAAGTTCCCGACGGTCGCCTGATCGAAAAAGCTCACGCTCAACTGGGAGCGAAAGGGATCACCCGTCTGCTCATGGATGGTCGTATCTACGCTTTAGAGTAGGGAATTAGCGGGTTAGCAGGGGGTGTGGGCTTCGGCCGTGAGCTCAGCCGAACGGGTGTGGGGTGTCGGAAGCATAAATAGAAATAATCTCCTGTCTCTTGTCTCCTAACCCCACCAACAAACTTTTTCAGCAAACCCTAAATATAATCGAGTTTAAAGAATAGATAAGTTTTTTAACAAGAGTAGTTTTAGATACTAATTACCCGATGGACTGGGGTAGAATTGGGAAAACCAGTCCAACTGTTTTAGCCAAGCTGTTTAACTATGATTAAAATTAACTTGCTGTTCGGGTTATCTTCTCTTAAAAAATCGATAAAAAACTTTACATAAACTCAGAAGAGAGCCTCGTAAATTTCTCATCTAAAAGCTTAGTGATTTATCGGACAAAGTTTTTAGGTGCTTTTGTTGATTACTTCTTAACCACCATCTTAAAGTAGAAGAAGGGAGATGAAAGTTAATCAGTTACTAAGACTCTACGAACAAGGAGAGCGAGATTTTTTAGCCATTGACTTGATGAGTCTAGATCTACAACAAGTGACTCTAATCGCTGTCAATTTTGCTGCGGCCAATTTGCGCGGAACTAATTTGAGTCGCTCTTTTCTTACTAAATCAAATCTGCGGGGAGCGAGTTTGAATTGGGCGAATTTAACCTATGCCAAATTAAGTCAAGCGCAATTAGTGGAAGCGGACTTAACCAAAGCCAATCTCACCGGGACCTTTATGGTCCGGGCAAACCTGCGTAACTCGCGCTTAAGTGGGGCGGATCTTTCCCATGCTAATCTCCGGGGGGCGAATTTAGGCGGGGCGAATTTATGCGGGGCAAATTTATACTTAGTTAATCTCTTGGAGGCAACCCTAGATAAAGTCAATCTCAATTGGGCTAATTTGCAAGAAGCGCGGTTAAGTGGTGCTAAATGTCGTCAGATTTCCGCAAGGGAAGCCGATTTTAGCGGCTCTTTTCTGAAAGAGGTGGACTTTCAGGGGGCTAATTTAGAAAGGGCTAATTTTTGCGAGGCACGTCTGACGGGTAGTGATTTACGCGGGGCCAATTTAGTGGGTGCTAATCTAGCGGGAGCGCGTTTACAAGAGGTAAATCTACAGGGAGCGGACTTGAGGGGTGCTAACTTGACGGGGACTTGTTTTGAGAGTGTCACCGGTTGGACAGAAACCACCCAAGAAAATGATATGTTTCCCCTAGACTGGTTTCGGCCCCGTTTTGCCACTTAAAAGTCAATATATCGGACGAAAGCCCCTCCTTTTCCTATCGATTAACGATTAGCTGGAGTGGTTAATCTTTGGTTAGGAATGGGGATTGGGGGAGCATTATTCGGCTCGTCCTCGAAGGGTAAAGCAGGGGGGGGAGTGGTAGCAGTGGGAGATGCTGCTGGAGATGACGTGGGATTAACGGCAGCGGGGGGACTTTTCGGGGTGACGACGGGTGCGGGAGAGCTAAAACCGAGGAGAACTTTGCCAAAGGGAAAAACATTTGTCCAGCGTTGAATATTGGGATGGTCAAACCAATCTTGACGGGATACCTTCACCGAGAGCAAAGGTGCGATCGCACCTGATTTTTCGGCGGTTATTAATAAATCAATTTTATTAAGACCCTGTTGTTGATTAAAACGACTGATGATAGTTTTCTCCGCTAATTGCGATGCTCTAGTCAATAATCCTTCGTAGGATTCTCCTCGTTTAACTGTGATGGGAAGATTAACAGTGGATTGAGCAAAAACCACATCAACGGCGATAATTCCCGTCAGCAGCGTTAAAACAGTAATAGACTTGTACATAGGACAGACGGTTAAACAGTCACTCCCTGGTTAGGGTCGGGATCTTCCTTGTGAGAGTTCCCCGATCGCTTTCTTAAATTACCATGACCGCTCTCTGGCCACAATGGAATTTTTTAGGTAGCAAAATCGTCCTTTGTCCCTAGTAATAGGCAATAGGGGAATACTTAGGGCTGGCTGAATAAATCTAAAAACTTTGTTGGATAATATCTTTAGGCTTTTTTGAAATCAAACAGTGCCGGCCATTGGAGTGGTCAGAGGGAAAATTCAGGGACTTTTTCCCTGAAAATGGGTAAAACCCCACACCAACGCAAAACTTTTTCAGTATAACCTAATTGTATTTGTCCCTATCGACCAGAGGTTGTTAATTATGACACAAACTAGCGAAACCGTTACCTATTCCCTGGAATCTGTCCTGACAAGGATCGAGAGTAAAATCGACAATCTCCAAAGAGATGTTAATCAAAAATTTGACACTCTCCAAAGAGATATGGATCAGAAAATCGACAATCTCCAAAGAGATGTGGATCAGAAAATCGACAATCTCCAAAGAGATATGGATCAAAAATTTGATAGTCTCCAAAGAGATATGGATCAAAAATTTGACAGTCTCCAAAAAGATATGAATCAAAAATTTGACAGTCTCCAAAAAGATGTTAATGATTTAAAGGTGGAAGTCACAGAAATCAAAGGAGATATTAAAACTCTTGATCAGAAAGTCGAAACAATGGATAAACGACTGGAAAAAATCGAAGATAATTATGCAATCTTAGTTAAAGATATTGCTGACTTGAAAGGGTTTAAGTCTCTGATTATCCCCATGGTTGTGGCTTTTTTAAGTGCCGTGGTAACTTTGGGATTGCGCGGCTTTTTTCTTGGCAATAAACCTTAATTTTTTATGTCAAAAAAGTAGTTATTTGTAAGAGGTTGTTAATTATGACACAAACTGGCGAAACTGTTACCTATTCTCTCGAATCTGTCCTGAAAGAAATTAAAGATAGCATTAAAGAGGTTAATCAGAAAATTGACTCTCTCCAAAGAGATGTTAATCAAAAATTTGACAGTCTCCAAAGAGATATGGATCAGAAAATCGACAATCTCCAAAGAGATATGGATCAGAAATTTGACAGTCTCCAAAGAGATGTTAATCAAAAATTTGACAGTCTCCAAAAAGATGTTAATGATTTAAAGGTGGAAGTCACGGAAATCAAGGGAGATATTAAAACTTTTGATCAGAAATTTGAAACAATGGATAAACGACTGGAAAAAGTTGAAGATAGTTATGCAATCCTAGTTAAAGATATTGCTGACTTAAAAGGTTTTAAATCCCTGATTATTCCCATGGTTGTGGCTTTTTTAAGTGCCGTGGTCACTTTAGGATTGCGTGGCTTTTTCCTTGGTAATAAACCTTGATTTTTTATGTCAACAAAGTAGTTATCTGTAAGAGGGTTTTAATTATGACACAAACTAGCGAAACCGTTACCTATTCTCTCGAATCTGTCCTGATAAGGATCGAGAGTAAAATCGACAATCTCCAAAGAGATGTTAATCAAAAATTTGACAGTCTCCAAAGGGATATGGATCAGAAAATTGACACTCTCCAAAGAGATGTTAATGATTTGAAGATTGAAACCACAGAAATAAAGGGAGATATTAAAACTCTGACCGAAAAAGTCGAAGGTATCGATAAACGACTGGAAAAAGTTGAAGATAGTTATGCAATCTTAGTGAAAGATATTGCTGATTTGAAAGGTTTTAAATCCCTGATTATTCCCATGGTTGTGGCCTTTTTAAGTGCTGTGGTAACTTTGGGATTGCGCGGCTTTTTTCTTGGTAATAAACCTTAGATATATCAAGGAATATTGTTATCATCAAGTTTATTTTGTACTCTACCAATAAAATCCATGAGTTTTTGTATTAATCCTCATTGTCCTAAACCGAAAAGTATCACGGAGAGTCGTTACTGTCAATCCTGTGGTTCCGACTTGCTTTTAAATGGTAAATATCGAGTCACAAATTTATTAAGTGCCAAAGGTGGATTTGGTAATACCTATGAAGTGATAGATGAACATAAAATACCTAAAGTGTTAAAAGTTCTTACCTACGATTCTAGCAAAGCTATTGATTTATTTCAACAGGAAGCCAATCTTTTAAAACAATTAAATCACCCCGGTATTCCCAAAGGAGAAAACTATTTTATTTATCATCCCCGGGAGAGTCAAACTGCTTTACACTGTTTAGTCATGGAGAAAATTGCTGGTATTGACTTAGAAGAACATCAAAAACAAAGAGGATTTAAACCGATTGATTATAATCTCGCTTTGGATTGGTTAAGTCAGTTAGCTAATATTCTCCATGAAGTTCATAAACATAAATTCTATCATCGTGATATCAAACCCTCTAATATTATCTTAAAACCCGATGGTCAATTAGTTTTAATTGATTTTGGGGCAGCGCGACAGGTGACTAAAACCGTCCTAGCAGGAGGTAAAAATACGGGAATTTATACCCCCGGATATGCTCCTCCTGAACAATCTCTTGGTCACTCTGTCCCCCAATCAGACTTTTATGCTTTGGGCAAAACTTTCGTCTTTTTGTTAACCGGTAAAGAACCTAGTGATCCAAAAATTTATAATATTAATACCAATGAATTTAACTGGCGTAAATATGCACAAAATATCCCTTTTCGATTAGCAGATTTTGTCGATAATTTAATGGCAGAAAAACCTATTGATCGACCGAAAGATACCAAAACTTTGCTAAAAATTATCACTGATATTAAAGCCAATCCCCATCAAACTAAAAAACCTAAAAATTCTGCTCCTGAAAAACCTAAAATTATTCCTATTTCTAATCCTGCATTTCTTTCTGTATTCGCTACAATTTCTCCCAGTTATGCTGGGTTTTGGCTCCGTTTCAAAGCTTCTTTAATTGATTCTTTTATCGTTCTTATTATCGCCGCTTTATTATGTGGTTATATCTGTTTTCGCTTACAACAATGGTCAACTTTTCAAGATTTAAATCTTAATTTTGATATTCCCAAAGAAATGTGGGTTTACTATGCGGCAGGATTAAGTGCAGCCGGAACAACAATTATCGGGGTTGCTTTATTTATAGCGGCAATTATCTATAATATTCAAGCCAAACTTAACTTTACTCACGAATATATTGTCATCCTGACTGCTCTTGGTTTAGGAATAGTTATTAAATGGTTATATTATGTTTTCTTAGAATATCTTTTTAAAGCCACTATTGGTAAAATGTTCTTTGATTTATCCGTCACCGATAGTCAAGGACGACGCATATCTTTTGCAAGAGCAAATCGCCGCTACCTACTAAAATATCTCTCCACTGCTCCCTTATATTTGGGCTTTTTACTGGCAGCCTGTACAAAGAAAAAACGCGCCCTTCATGACATGATTTCTGGTACACAAATCCGCAAGGAAAAGTAACCAGATACTAAAAAATTAGGGAGATGAGAGCGGGACGATAGGATAAAATTAACTACAATAGGGACAAGATATTCCTGCTCGGTAATTGGGGGACTGTTTATCTTTTTCATCGATGGGATGACCGCAAGCGGGACACATTTCATAATGTCCTACCTCTAGATTAGCTGTTAGTGCCACTCTTTGATCAAAAACAAAACATTCTCCTTGCCAAAGACTCTGATCGGGACTAACTTCTTCTAAGTATTTCAAAATACCTCCCTCTAGCTGATAAACTTGAGAAAAGCCTTGATTTAATAAAAAAGCTGCCGCCTTTTCACAACGAATTCCCCCCGTACAAAAAAGAGCTATTTTTTCATCGTTAATACTATCAAAATTTTCCTGAATATACTCAGGAAATTGGCGAAAATGCTGGATTTCTGGGTTAAGCGCTCCCGCAAAAGTACCGATCGCCACTTCATACTTATTCCGCGTATCGATCACTACCACGTTCGGCTCTTTCAGCAATTGGTTCCACTCTTCAGTTTTGAGATGAATTCCTGTTTTTTCGAGAGGATTAGCCTTGGGTTGACCAAAAGTCACAATTTCCTGTTTTAAGCGAATTTTTAAGCGTTGAAAGGGCAAATAATCACAAACAGACTCTTTCACCTCTAGATTAGCTAAACGAGTATCGGTTTTTAACCAACTAATCACTTCAGCGATCGCTTGACGGTTCCCGGCGATCGTTGCGTTAATCCCCTCGGCTGCCAGAAGAATGGTTCCCTTAATGCCTCTTTCTTGGCAGTATTTTTGTATTTCTGGCTGTTTTTGACGATAATCTGACAAAGCCACAAACTGGTAAAAAGTGGCGACTAGATAAGACATGGCAGGCAAGGGAAAAATTAACTTGTAATATTTTTCACTATAGGTTATAATAACGAGAGTGTCCTAAAAACCAGATCGGGGGTTTAGCTCAGTTGGTAGAGCGCCTGCTTTGCAAGCAGGATGTCAGCGGTTCGAGTCCGCTAACCTCCATAGCATCTCCCCCATAGTTCTGACTGATTCCCCCTTGCTTGGTGATCAGCCCAAGTCTTCTTGGGGAAATAATTAGCTAGTTAATTATTAAATGATGTCTCGTACCTATCAAGCCACTGGAATCAATCTACAAGGAATGGCCTTCGGAGAAGCTGATCGCCTCTTAACTATTTTGACCGCCGAATATGGTTTAATTAGAGCCATCGCTCCAGGTGCGCGCAAGTATAAATCCTCCCTGCGGGGTAGAAGCGAACTATTTGTGGTCAATAATCTGTTAATAGTCGCAGGAAAGTCCCTAGATAAGGTCGTTCAAGCTGAAACTATCGAATCTTATCCCAAATTAAGTCAAAATCTCGCCAAACTCACCGTTAGTCAATACCTCTGCGAACTGGTTTTGGCGATTGCACTGAGCGAACAACCCCAGAGGGAATTATACGAATTAATCTGCAGCCATCTGGCCAGAATTGAAGTCCTCGACGAAAATCAATACATACTTCCCTACCTTTGTCAAGCGATTTTTCATTTCTTAATAATTGCTGGCCTAGTGCCGCAAGTCCATAACTGCCTGTTGACGGGAAAAGCTTTAATTGGGGACAATTGCCTAGGATTTAGTTTCGAGGCAGGGGGAATAATAGATCTAGCTGCCCTAACAGAAACAATCAACCCGCCCAAAATCGATAGTAAACTGACGCGGCAAGAACTGCAATTACTGCAATGCCTAGGAAAAACAGATTTTCCCCCAGAAGAAAACCTTACCTCAGAACTAGCTTGGATTAACCTCGATCGTTTGCTGCGCCGCTATACTCAATATCATCTGGGAAAAACTTTTCGCTCCTCGGCATTAGTTGAGGGTTTATCTCCCTTAGAATTTTAAACAGATAGCAAAGATCATCATAATGCAACTGTTTGACCCAGAAACTGACGACGCTATGTCTAGCGACTCTTCCACCCCTGTTTTTAATTCTTCCGATTCCTCACCGAGGCAATCCGACACAGAAACCATGAACCGCTTGCCTAAACGTGCGTCCAAATCCAATCCTAGTCAGGGTTTTGCCCCAGTGCTAAAAAACCCGCGCTTTCTAATTCTCTGGGCGGGGGGAATTTTTTCCCAATTAGCAGATAAATTCTATTTAGTCCTGATGATCTCCCTAATTGCCACCCATTACCAAGAAGCCGATCAGTCGATTAGTGGCTGGGTATCGGCGATAATGATTGCTAATACAATTCCGGCGGTGTTAGTGGGTTCGGTGGCGGGTGTATATGTTGATAGATGGTTAAAAAAACAAGTTTTAGTTATTTCTAACCTTTTACGCGGGGCTTTTGTCCTCGTCATTCCCCTATTGTTATGGTTAGTACGCGAGCAAACTTTAGCCGTTCCCCTCGGTTGGTTGCCAGACGGTTTAAGAAATTGGCATTACCGGCTACAGGGAGAATTTAACTTACCCTTCGGTTTTTTCCTGTTGTTAGTCATTACTTTTCTTGTCTCCACCTTAACCCAATTTTTTGCCCCTGCCGAACAATCTACCCTGCCATTAGTGGTAAAACGTCGTCATCTTCTACCCGCTAATTCCCTCAACACTTTAACCACCATGGCAGTATTAATTATCGGTTTTGCCATCGGTGAACCCCTATTAGCTTTTGCTGACAGCATTTTCGGCACGAGAGCCGAACAATTTGACCTAGGAAAAGTGATGATTGTCGGTGGTTTTTATATAATTGCCGGTTTAATTCTAATTATCTTGCGAACTAACGAAAAATATGTTATTCCTACCGCAGAACAGCCCCATGTTTGGCAAGATATCCGCGACGGCATTCGTTACCTCAACAAAAATCATAAAGTTCGTAACGCTCTAATTCAATTAGTTATCTTATTCTGTATTTTTGCTGCTCTATCGGTATTAGCTGTTAGTATGGCCGAAAAACTACCCGGTTTAAAAGCTTCTCAATTTGGCTTTTTATTAGCCTCCTGTGGTGCGGGAATGGCAGTTAGTGCCATTACTTTGGGTTATTGGGGTCAAAAATTCTCCCACACCCAATTAAGTCTCTGGGGTTCCCTAGGTATGGCGGTAGCTTTGATCGGTTTATCCCTAGCAACAAAGAGTTTAATTTTAGCCTTCGCTATGACCGCTTTATTGGGCATTTTTGCCGCTTTAGTCGGGGTTCCCATGCAAACTACCCTACAGGCAGATACACCCCCTGAAATGCGCGGTAAAGTCTTTGGTTTAGAAAACAATGCCGTTAATATTGCCCTCTCTTTACCCTTAGCTGTCGCCGGTATCGCTGAAACTCAATTCGGACTCCGACCGGTACTATTAGCTTTAGCAGTTATGGCAGTTATCGGTGGTGGTTTTACTTGGTATGTTTCTCGCTCAGTAAACAGTAAACAGTAAACAGTATTCTCGGATGAATTAGAACAAGAGTTTCAACAGGAATTAAATCAGTACGAGCAGGAAAAACGAATGCCTTATATTAGCAGTGTTGAAAGAATGGGAATAGAAAACGGGTTTCTTGAAGAAACCCGTTTTCTTGATTTCTAAATTTGTAGCCTATTATACAGACTTAACAGACTTATACGGTGCGTTACGCGGTAGCTAACACACCCTAAAAGTGAGCTAACCCGCTCCACTTTTGTCCACTTTTACCGTAAGTCTTGTAAAGAAATGTTACGATTTAAGTCTTATGCTTGACTTCATTGAGGGAGTAAGTAGCCTCGGACGGTGACGAACCGAGTAGCGGTGCAATGGCGATCGCCCAACGCCTCAAACTCTGATTAGCCGTCTAGGTTATAGTTAGTAAAAGTATAGTCAAATATAGACCTTCGAGAGATTGATTCTCCTTGGGTGAACTACGCACCTCTCTATCCCATAGCGGTTAAACGCATTTGGGAATGCTTTTCGCAAAATGTTGTAGGAACCCATCACATCAGATTGAATCAGAATCCCCTTATCTGTACGATATAACCCTCGCGAAATTCGGTTTCCTGAAAACCCTGGCCTTTCAGTTGTTTGTCCATACACTGGTAGCGGCTCTAAATTCAAAAAATTAGCAACGGAGGTATAGGATTCTTCTTGAATAATCACTTTAATTCCTATTAATCGACATTTATAAATAATCATGTCAATTAATCGAGCATGAGGGATAGTCACAAACTTTTGATTATTGACTTTCCCTAAGTTTACCTCTTGTTTCCACCCTGAATTATTACCAATAACTAAAGTGGTAATTTGTTGGTCAACTAAGAGCTTAACCAAATAACAACTAGCCTTATGAAGATAATCATCTACTTTCTGATTTCGACATCGAGTTAAACGGCGAATCCTCTGGGAACTTTGACGATTACCTTTTAACAGAGATTGTAACTTAGCTCGACGTTGGTTATAAAATTGATTCAGGCTTTTTAACGGTCTGCCATTA
>JAADBR010000059.1 GCA_009995705.1 Microcystis aeruginosa W13-11 | reverse complement strand
TTAAATTAGATTTGAGCAGAGTTACTAGAGGCATCTTGACAATGCCCATCAGAATTAGATTTTGGTCTAATTCTGTGCTAGAATCTGCGTCGCTTTAGCGCGCAGATTGTCAAATCCCCAGGATACCTAGGGCAAGAATAGCAGCGGATAGGTTTTCCGATGAGAAGATTTGGGAGATTATGCCGAAACTAGCCGGAAAAAATAGTAAAAAAAGGATCGTTCGTCTCATCTATTCGCGGTGGGGTCAGATTAAGATAAGAAATGGTCTTGACTTACTCGTGCAATGTCTTGTTTGCCTCCTTTTCAAAATGCTCTCCTTCTCACCCAAGCTTTAACCCATCGTTCCTATGTCAATGAACAGTCCCAATTGACGGAAAATAACGAGCGCCTAGAATTTTTGGGCGATGCGATTTTAGCTTTTTTGGTGGGCGAACTATTGTATCAAAAATATCCCGCCATGAACGAGGCCGAATTAACCCGTTTGCGGTCAAATTTGGTCAAAGAAGAACAATTAGCGCAATTGGGCATTGAAATCGGACTGGGGGAGTTAATGCGTTTAGGCAAGGGAGCAATTAAAGATCAGGGGCGATCAAATCCTACCCTATTAGCGGACACTTTTGAAGCGATAATTGGGGCTTATTATCTAGATTCGGGGTTAAATGCGGTTAAAAACTATCTGCACGGGCTTTTTATCCCTGTGGCCTCTCATTTAGTCTCGCAACAATCGGAATCGCCATCTTTTATCGATGCCAAAAATCTCTTTCAACAGTGGGCCCTGGCCAATTTCGCCTCTAATCCAGAATATGCAATCATTGATGTTACCGGCCCCCCCCACGCTAGGGAATTTACTGCCGAAGTGCGGGTTAATCATCTTCTCTACGGTACAGGTAAAGGTAAACGGAAACAGGATGCCACCAAAGCGGCTGCCGAAGATGCCTTAAAGCGCTGTCAATGGTAATAGTAAATAGAGCAATCCCTACTTATCTTAGAGGCCACCAATTAACTTTATCTCTGGTGGCACTGTAGACTTCTTTTAAACCCTCAGGATCCAGTACCCGAATTAAATCCCCCGTCGATTCGGAGGCAATTAATCCCACGGTTTGCAATCCTTTTAATACCTGTTCGACGGTGCGTTGATTGAGTTGACAAGCGCGAGCAATCACATCGACGGATAAATCAAAAGTATAGATATTTTCGGCATCTGGTTGACTGCCTAATTCTCTTTCTTGATAGATTAAAGCTCTCAGTAAAGTGGCTACAGCTTGGGGTGGATAGCTACTGCAATTAAGCAAATGATACTCGAATTTTTGCTGTAATTCAAATAAAAAACAGTACCGTTGACGAAAACTTTCGTTATCGTTGTAAATCTTTTCTAGGGCCGATAAGGGAATTTTCAGGACGTGGGTAGTTTTATAGGATTCCACCAAACAGGGAAAGGCGCGACTGGCTAAACCATAACTAAAGGGTAAACTCCTCATACCAAAACAGCCGCCGGGGTAGGTAATGGCAATAATCCGGTCGAGGGGAGTACTGCGGACGACGATTACACCCTCATCCAAAATCACATACAAAACATCTAGAAATTCATCGGGGAGAAAAGCCGTGTAGACGGGTCGATTGGAAAATAGCGTCTCTAACTTGAGATTATCGGCATCGAGATACTGACTTAACCAAGCTTCCTCTAGTCCGCGAAAGAGAAAACTCTGGTTAATCAGTTGTTGTAGGAGGGTTGTTTTTTTGGCTTTGACGCTTTTGCCCATAGTCTCAAACCTAGATGTAGCAATGATTTTATCTTCTCACAGTTTCCCTTGTTATCGCCTTATTCCCAATTTGTTTTATAAATGTATTGAAATTTTATTTCCTGTGCTGTAGGATTAAAACACGCCTGAAAACAGATACAACCTCAGAGTAAATCTTAGGAGCGCCGCCGATGCAGTCATCCCAGTCTTGTTTATCCCTACTCATGGCAACTGTCCTGACGGGAGGAATGCTGGTATCTTGCACCCCATCCCCCACCAAGAGCGACAATGACAGCCAAAAACCCGTGACTGTGACGCTTGTTTCCTATGCTGTCACCCAAAGCGCCTACGAAAAAATCATTCCTAAATTTGTCGAGGAATGGCAACAAAAAACGGGGCAAAAAGTAACTTTTGAACAGAGTTATGGTGGTTCCGGTTCCCAAACTCGCGCCGTTATCGATGGTTTAGAAGCGGATGTGGTAGCGTTGGCTTTAGCTTTGGATACCAAAAAAATTGAGCAAGCGGGATTAATTCAACCCGGTTGGGAGAAAGAAGCACCCAATGAATCTATTGTTCATAAATCTGTGGTGGCTTTTGTTCCTCGTGATGCCAATATTAGAATTAATCAATGGTCAGATTTAGCCAAGGATAATATTAAAGTTATTACCGCTAATCCCAAGACTTCCGGCGGAGCACGCTGGAATTTTCTCGCTCTTTGGGGTTCGGTGACGCAAGCGGGAGGCAGTGAACAAGAGGCGGAAACTTTTGTCGAAAAAGTGTTTAAAAATGCGCCAGTTTTACCTAGAGATGCTCGCGAATCTAGTGATGTATTTTTTAAACAGGGCCAGGGAAATGTGCTAATTAATTACGAAAACGAGATGATCCTCGCTAATCAAAAAGGTGAGAAGTTAGCTTATACTGTTCCCACCGATTATAATATTTCTATTGATAATCCCGTGGCGGTTGTTGATGCCAATGTAGATAAAAAAGGTACGAGAAAAGTGGCCGAAGCTTTTGTGCAGTTTTTATTTACTCCCGCAGCACAAAGAGAATTTGCTCAGGTGGGTTTTCGTCCCGTTGAACCGACGGTAGTTAAAGAGTTTGAGAGTAAATTTCCTCAGATAAAAAATCTCTTTACTGTGCAGGATTTAGGCGGTTGGGATCAGGTACAAAAACAATTCTTTGATGATGGAGCCGTCTTCGATAAAATTTTGACTAAAGCTGGTAAATCTTAAAGGAGAAAAACCATGGATAATCAACCTCAATGGCAAACTATTAATCATCCCCAAAGTGACTTACATCTCGATCAATCTGGACTCGATCGCCCCACTTCCCGAAGGATAAAAATTCGGATTCCTAAACAGTATATTAACGAGCCAATCATAGCACGTTTAGGGTCTTTTCCCAGTCTAAAAGTGAATATATTTTCCGCTTTGTTAGCTGCCAATAATAATCAAGATGGCTGGTTCGATCTACAACTACAAGGCAACTGCCAAGGAATAGAAAATGCTCTTTCCTATCTGGCAGATTTAGATGTAGAAGTTTGGTATGATTCAGCACAAGTTCTTGAAGAGGCGGACAATTGGTAATCTCTAATCGGCACCCCCCTTATCAAGGGGGGCAGGGGGGATCAAAGGCAAAATTTATCTTCTATTTAATTGGAACTACTTACTTAGCAGTAATTAACAATGGCTAACCCACAATTATCTTTATCTCCCAGTCAACCCCTGAAAAAAGTTTCTATTCCTTGGGTAATTACCATTAGTTATCTAGTGGTTTTGTTGGTTTTACCAGCAGCGGCACTATTTGCTAAATCCCTAACTCTTGGTTTTGCCGAATTTTGGCGTGTTGCCACTTTACCGATTTCTTTATCCGCTTACCAAGTCACTTTTTTTACTTCCTTAATCGCTGGACTAATTGACGGAGTTTTTGGCACTATTATCGCTTGGGTATTAGTGCGTTATCGATTCCCTGGGAAAAAAATTGTCGATGCTTGTGTAGATTTGCCCTTTGCTTTGCCCACTTCTGTTGCTGGTTTAGTTCTAGCCACAGTTTATAGTGATACCGGTTGGCTCGGTCAATTTTTTGCCCCCTTTGGCATTAAGATATCCTTTACCATTTTAGGGGTTTTTGTGGCGATGTTATTTATCGCTTTACCCTTCATTGTCCGCACCCTACAGCCGGTTTTACAGGAAATGGAAAAAGAAGTAGAAGAAGCAGCTTTATCCCTCGGTGCTTCCTCTTGGCAAATCTTTTGGCGAGTGATTTTTCCCACAATACTGCCCGCTATTTTAACAGGAGTTGCCCTCGGTTTTGCCAGAGCGATCGGTGAATATGGTTCTGTAGTTATTATCTCCTCTAATATTCCCTTTAAGGATTTAATTGCCCCAGTTTTAATCTTCCAAAGACTAGAGGAATATGATTACACGGGGGCGACAGTAATCGGCATGGTTTTATTGCTGGTTTCCCTAGGAATGTTAGTAGTAATTAATTTCCTGCAACAATGGGGGCAAAAATACAGAGTTAAGTAAAGAGTAAAAAACATTAGAGTATGACTAGAGACAGATCAAAAATGCAGAATCCAAAAGCCTTAACTAAACAGAAAGAATGGGATTACAAACCCCTACTAATTATCATTGCTCTTGTCTATCTGGCACTGTTATTATTTATTCCAGCAGCAGCAGTATTTTACTATGCTTTTCGCAATGGATTCCAAGCTTTTTTAGAAGCGGCGGGAACCTCTGACTTTATCGAAGCGGTAAGATTAACAGTAATTATTGCCCTAATTACTGTACCCTTAAACACAATTTTCGGACTTTGTGCAGCTTGGGTAATTGCTCGCAATCAATTTCGTGGCAAAACGTTATTAATTAGTTTAATTGACTTACCCTTTGCCGTTTCTCCTGTGGTAGCGGGTTTAATGATTGTACTGCTCTATGGGCGCAATGGTTGGTTAGGTTCTTTTCTAGAATTTTTCGATATAAAAATACTTTTTGCTTTACCCGGAATGGTATTAGCAACTATATTTGTCACCATGCCTTTTGTCGCTAGAGAAGTTATCCCAGTCTTAGAAGAAATTGGTTTAGAACAAGAGGAAGCGGGGCGCACTTTAGGGGCAAATGATTGGCAGATTTTCTGGCGCGTCACTTTACCTAATATTCGTTGGGGATTGATGTACGGAGTGCTGTTAACTAATGCCCGGGCGATGGGAGAATTTGGGGCGGTTTCTGTGGTTTCTGGCAGTATTTTAGGGAGAACTGCTACCCTGCCAATTTTCGTAGAACAGGCTTATAAAAATTATCTCACTCCTGCCGCTTTTAGTGCGGCGGCTATTCTAGCTTTACTAGCGGGAGTTACTTTAATTATCAAAGAAATTCTCGAACGTAAAACCGCCCACAAAATTCACACTACTTAACTACAATTCACCTGAAAATATGAGTATTATCATCCAGCAAGTTTCTAAACGTTTCGGCAATTTCCAAGCTTTAGATAATATCAATTTAACCATTCCTGAAGGTAAATTAGTCGCCCTCCTCGGTCCATCGGGATCGGGAAAATCCACCTTATTACGTTCGATTGCAGGATTAGAAACTCCCGACATTGGCGCGATTATTATTAACGGACAAGATACCACCCATCTGGATCCTAGACGGAGAAATATCGGCTTTGTTTTTCAACATTATGCCCTATTTAAACATTTAACTGTTCGTCAAAATATTGCTTTTGGTCTAGAAATTCGCCAGCAAAAATCGCCAGTAATTAAGAACAAAGTTGAGGAACTATTAGAATTAATTCAATTACAGGGATTAGGCGATCGCTATCCCGCCCAATTATCGGGAGGACAACGGCAGCGAGTAGCTTTAGCCCGCGCTTTAGCCATTCAACCGAATGTATTATTATTAGATGAACCCTTTGGAGCTTTAGATGCAAAAGTTAGAAAAGAATTAAGGGTATGGCTGAGAAATTTACACGAAGAGGTTCACGTTACCAGTGTCTTTGTTACCCACGATCAAGAGGAAGCAATGGAAGTAGCCGATAGGATTGTCGTGATGAATCATGGTAAAATTGAACAGGTGGGTTCTCCCGCCGAAATTTACGATCATCCCGCCACACCTTTTGTGATGCAATTTATTGGGGAAGTGAATATCTTACCCAGTTTAGCAGGATTAGGAAAAGGGTATCATCAGGGGGATAATTCCACCGTCTTTATCCGTCCCCACGACCTAGAAATTATGCCCGAACAAGATGGGTTGAATAGTTGGGCAGTGGTAAAAAGAGTTATTCATTTAGGCTGGGAGATACAAGTAGAATTAATGTTAGCCGATGGGGAAATGGTGCTGGCTTATCTCAATCGTGAGGAGTACAAGCAATTACAGTTACAACCAGAACAAAAGGTACATTTAAAACCGAGAAAAGCGACCTTACTCACTGATTTTGACAATAAAATTGAGAAATTTATCGATTATTCAATTTAAAAACTTTAGTTGTGTTACAGCTTTTCTCATAAAGATGAAATATAATCTAATTTGGTATTGATGATCGACCACCCAAAAAAACTTCGTGTCTCACCATTAAGATAACTGCTATAATGTTTGACTAAGACAATTATTTTTAAGTAATCGCCAATTCAAAAATGAAACGCATCAACCTCAAGAGTTAACAAAGAAAGGCTGCTCAGGTACTGTCTAATCAATACAACAACAAATTAGATTCTTATCGTTCTTGGGAGAGGGGATTAAACTAGCATATTAAGGGACTATTGAGACAATTTTTTCCCAAGAGTAACGAATTTTAAAATCCTTAAGCCAGAGCAGTTAGAAAGAGCCGTAAACTTTATTAACAATTGTCCTCGAAAATGTCTTAACTATCGTACCCCGAATCAGCTATTCTATGAAGGTAAATCGGACAGTGATGCAATTCAGACTTGAATTAGCCCATTATATTAATAATCCGTCAACAGTGAGTGCTTAAAAACGGATTTACTATCATAATGTGTTGTTTTCCTGATTGTCCGAAGATTGAACGCGAAAGGGAGGTGCAACATAATCGGAAGGTAAATAATTTTGGGGAATGGTTGTTGTATTTCCATCTCGTAGGGAGGTGTAACTGGGAGAGAGAATCTCAATCCCAGCTTCATTACACTTATCTTGAATATTTTGATGGAGTTCTGAATAAATGATTACCATTAAATTGGGTTGGTTAGTGTAAGCGTTTAATTGATAACTGATGTAAAAATTATCTAGGCTAGTTTGCAGGACAAAAGGGGCGGGTTCTTTGAGGATATGCTCAGTTTCTAGAGCAGCTTCAATTAAGGTTTTGTGGGCTTTTCGCCAGGGCAGATCGTATCCTAGGGTAATCGTTGTCTGAATAATTAGATTTCTGTTTAATTCCCGTGAGGAAATACTAAAGTTAATCACATTACTACTTAATAAAGACGAGTTAGGAATAGTAATGATTTTATTGGTGGGAGTGCAAATGCGAATTACTAGGAAGTTTTTTTCAATTAGATCGCCAATTACATCTCCTATTTGAATGTGATCTCCGATGCGAAAAGCACGGGTATAAATAAGAATAATTCCCCCGATAACATTGGCGATTGCTGAAGTTGAACCAAGGGATAAAAGAAGACCGAGAAAAACAGAAATGCCTTGAAAAGCTGGAGAATTAAAACCGGGCAAGTAGGGAAAAGCCACTATTGCTGCGATGGCAATAATTATGACTAATAGGATATTGTAAGTAGGTGTAGCCCAATCAGTATAAAAACCAGGGATAATCAGATTTCCTCTTTCTATTGCCGTAAAAAAGGGCTTGATTAGCCGGATTAAGTAGTAAGTAACAAAAATGATTATGGCAATAATAAAGCCATTGGGAAGATATTTGCCAATGGACGACAAAACCAGTTCTAATGATTGATAAAAATAACCTAAAATACTGTCGCCAAAAACTCTTGTCCAGGGAAATAAACGAAGTACAAATGTAGCATAATTAAATAATAATAAAAACAGAATAAACAAGCGAATTATCCGAAGAACTCGCAGCCAAAAGAAGCTAATTTTAGAGGAAGATATAATCTCAACATTCCCGATTTGAATGCCCGGTGTCAAGGATTCAATCAAATGTCTAATGAAGGGAAATAGTTTTCCTGAAATTTTGATAACTGCAAAGCTAATAATCAGAAAGGTAAAGCTGGCTATAACCGTATAAATGATGTTCTTAAATAGTTGTTCGGGTTTTCGATCTTGTCGATATTGAGCGATAGCAAACTGAATTTTTTGTAAAGCTTGTTGAGCTAAAACCTCTGGTGTCGAACGATGGGCTTTTGCATCTTGCTCCGTCACCGTTAGAATTACTTCTTGATTTACACTTAAATAAAGTAAGTTATCATCAGGGAGCTGCTCAATTGTCAGGTTCTCCACAGGAATAGAATCATTTTTAGCAATTCTTTCAATTCTCCGGGTAATAGTGTTAGCTCTCTCCTCCGCCGAAAATGAAGAAACTCCCCGCCGGATAAAAAAGAGGGGTTTTCCATCTAACATAACTGGAAAGCCGTCAATTTTATTTTCCGGTTGTGTCGGATTTTGAGCTATTCCCAAAAGAGGGGAGGTTAGAGTCAGTAGTAAAACTACGATAAATATTACCAAAGTATGTCCAATTTTTTTCATCCATCCTCTAGTTCTAGATGGTTTACTTGGCATTAAAGCTCTTTGATTAATATCGGAAAATAGTACAGATTTCATAGGATTAAGTCAGATTTTTCTCTGTGTAGTAGGGTAAGGTTTAGGCATTACTGTCCTCCATGAGGTACAGATATCCTAGGTTGAGACAGGAGGGAAATTTTCAGATCTGAAAGCTATTCTTGCAACATTTCGGGAATCATTAAATAACTACCTCCTAAAAACAAAAGTGAACCCGATAAAAAGGAGAAATTTGTTCCCCATTCCTGACAGCAAATCATTGTTCCTTGTCCGAAAAAGCCGAAAACACTGCCACTCAAAAAGCCAAGAGAACCACCTAAATTTAACACCACTATCCACCATTCTATATCTTTAAGCTGTTTTATACTGGTCGGGGTTTCATCCCGTTGCTAAAAGCGAGGGTCTTTACCCCGACATTCAAGATAAAATATCTTTTTTGCTTGGAGTAAATTACCGATCATTCCCATATTTGACAGAGCCAGCGAATCTGAGTATAGCTGGGTTTTCTAGCGGTTTTTTTGACCATAGATCAAAGCAGAATTATCCCTAACCATTCTCTCATAAAAATCCGCTGGTTAAATCAGGCGATCGCCGCTTGTAATTCTGGGCAACTGTACCAACTCCAAGGCCCGTCTAAAACTGGTTTGATATTCAGTTCTTTACGCCATTGATCTAAGGGTTTTTCTAATCCTTCTTCCCACTTGATCGGGAATAGGGGTTGGGCCTGGCGACCGATGGTAATTCCCCGAGAAATTAACTCGAATTTGTAACCGAGAGTTTTATTTAAATCGGCATCACTTTCCACCTCACTTAACAGAGTATCACTGGTAAAAAAAGTTGTCAGTAAAGAGAGGAGATCGATGAGGAGAAAAGTAGGATAACGAGTTTGAGCGACCGTGACAGAAATTACTCCCAATTCTCCAAGAGTATCTAAACTAAATCCGGTGAGAATGTGATGGATGTCGTGGGTTTTATCAATGCGAAAACCAATATAGTCGGCATCGGAATCAAATTGCTGGCGTTGGGGATAAAATTGCGGATCATAGCCCAAAGTGTGCATAATTGCGCCGTAAGTCCAACCGAGAGAACCTTTCGGCATTTTTAACATTGCTTCAAGATCGTAGGGTTTGCCGATGTATCTTTCCTGCACTAATTGCGCGGAAGCTGGTTCTTGCAGAACTGCTTTTACACATAACTCCATCGGGCGACTATTGACCAATCGGCGCTCGATTTCCCAGACATTAGCCGTTTCTTGGCCCGCACCGGCCGCTAGATCGACAAATTCCAGAAATCGACGCAAATTTTCGGGTGTGGCTAATTGATTGATGTATCTGTAACTCATGGAATTATCCTCATCGGTAGATAAATTTACAGGCTGCTTAGAACAAGTGTATTAATGTCGCAGGGATTCACCGTAACCACCGTATAAACCGACCCCGCGGGTACCGGTACCCACCCCGTAAAAGCCAGCACCGACACCACCACCAACAGCAATCCATCAGAATTTCTCATGATTGCTCTCCTTAATACCCAGTTTAAATATACAACAGCTTATTTGATATTTCCAGTAATTTTCTTGGCTAATATTTAGACTAATTAGCAATTGGCTATGATGGTAGTCTCGGAACGATCTGATCGACAAAAATATTAATCACACCTGTCACCATAAATTGTACTCCGATCGCCGCTACAAATAGTCCCATAACTCGCTGAGTAATACTCAAGCCAACATCTCCTAAAAGTCTTTGTAACCATTTGCCAGCAGCGAGGATGAGAAAGACTAAAAAACTGACTAAAATTGTTATCAAAATCAGTTCAATGCTCGTACCATTACCTAGCTTTGATTCGGCTTCACTGGCATAAAGGATAACGTTAGCAATCACCCCAGGACCCACTAATAAAGGCATAGCCATAGGAATAACAATCTGCTGATAAACTGACTTAGCTTCGCTGAGATAATCCCCCCCTTGCTCATTAATTAAAAGCTCTTTTGTCCCTGCCCCAGAACCGTTAACAATGTTGATGCCGATAATTAACAAAAGCACGCCACCAGCCAGGCGAAAAGAGTCTAAGGTGACACCAAAGAATTTTAGCATTGCCGTTCCGATAAACATAAAAATCAATAACAAACACAAGACAGTTAACGAGACAAATAGAGCCACGAGTCGTTGTACTTCTTTACCTTCGCGAGCGGTGTAACTAATAAAAATGGGCAGCATCCCTAGAGGATTTAAGAGGGCGAATAAAGTGATGGCAAAGTTTCTCAAAAAAGACCATTCCATAGGACAAAGTTGCTAATTTAAGCTCAATTTTTTTGCTTTTAACCGAGGGATAGTCTAGATAAAACTACCAGTATCACAAGTTCCCTTTTCTACTGCCGGGCCGTGATAATTTTCAGACGTTCCTCCGGGTCGATCAGGTGGTCATGATCGTCCGTACCCAGATCGAGTTGAACCCAACCGATCTTGCCGGTGAAACGACTGGTTTTCGAAGTATATTCCGCCGTTACAGGGGTACCAGATTCGTAGCCGATATCCGTGGTTTCGTCGGCGGAGAAAATAAAAGCCTGAGTTCGTTCTACCCGACCCGTACCCACTGGTTGACCGTCGTAGTAGAGGGTGACATTTCCCCCCCGTCCTAAACCACCACCATCGTAGGCAAACTCCATCCGTACCTGATGCTTGCCAGCTGGGATTGTCTCCGTCGCCTCGGTGACAAAACTTTCAATCCCCAGCACGTTATAGACGAACTTGGCTTTTCCATCGTGGCTATAGACACTCCAACCACCGAAGCGGCCGCCTTGGGCGATAATCACCCCGTCCGCGCCTTCGGGGGGAATTTCCAGTTCCGCCGTTACCGAGAAGGATTTATTTTTGATGTTGATGACGCTATTTTCGGACAAACGCCCCATTCCAGCGAAAAATAATTGCGAGTTCCCCCTGGCGAGGGTGGGTCGGCCGGCGGTGGCGGGATCGATCCGTTCCACTTGGCGATCATCTAGGGGCAGTACATTATACTTAACCGCCTCGATCAGAAATTGTCGCTGTAGTTCGTGCAGTTTCTCTGGCATTTCCTTGCAGAGATCCCGAGCTTGCGTCCAATCCGTACTGCCGTCGTATAGTTCCCAGATATCATCGTCGAAAGGAACCATCGTCTGTCCAGTCATCACCCACGGGGTGCGGTGCTTGGTAATCGCGCTCCAACCCTTGTAATAGATGCCCCGATTGCCAAACATCTCGAAATACTGCACATCATGACGTTCGGGGGCGGCTGCGTCGTTAAAGGTATAAACCATACTCGTACCCTCGTAGGGACTTTGTAGGACACCGTTAACCATCGTCGGTTCGGGAATGCCTACCACTTCCAACACCGTCGGAGCCACATCAATGATGTGACAGAATTGGTGACGAATCCCACCTTTTTCCTGGATGAGTTTGGGGTAACGAACAATCGTACCGTTGCGGGTGCCGCCCCAGTGGGAAGCGACCTGTTTCGTCCACTTATAGGGGCTACTCATCGCCCAGGCCCAACCGACCGCGTAGTGATTATAGGAATCGGGCGCACCGAAGTCATCTAGTTTTGAGAGGAGAAATTCCGGGGTTTCTAGACTCGCTAACCCGTTGAAGTTGGCCATCTCGTTAAACGCGCCCTGCAGCGTTCCCTCGGCGGAGGCACCGTTATCACCGACGATGACGTAAATTAGCGTATCGTCGAGGATTTCTAGCTTTTCTAAGGCTTGAATCACTCGTCCCACCTGATCATCGGTATGTTCCAGAAAGGCGGCGTACACCTCCATCTGGCGCTCTAATACCGGCTTCAGGCGCTCGTCCATGTCATCCCATGGGGGAATTTCGGCGTGACGGGGGGTGAGTTCGGCATTTTGGGGAATTACGCCCAGTTCTTTCTGTCGGGCAAAGGTGATCTCACGCTGGCGATCCCAACCGTGAGCGAATTGGCCTCGATACTTGTCGATCCACTCCTTCGGGACGTGGTGGGGGGCGTGGGTTGCGCCGGGGGCGAAGTAGGCAAGGAAAGGCTTATTGGGAGCGAGGGCTTTTTGTTGACTAATCCAAGCGATCGCTCGATCGGCCAGATCCTCGGTCAGGTGATAGCCTTCCTCCGGAGTTCTCGGCGGTTCGATCGGGGTTGTTCCCTCGTACAGTGCTGGCTCCCACTGGTTATTCTCGCCACCGATAAAGCCGTAGAAATACTCGAATCCACCCCCGCCGGAGGGCCAAGCGTCAAAGGGACCGATCGGGCTGGTTTGCCAGACGGGTACTTCGTGGCACTTACCGAATTGCGCCGTGGAATAGCCGTTTAGCTTCAGGGTTAAGGCGAGGGGGGCTTTGGTGTTGGGACGGACGGAACTCTGTCCGGGGGCGGAGGTGGCGGTTTCGGTGATGTTGCCCATGCCGACCGAGTGATGATTCCTTCCGGAGAGCAAAGCCGCACGACTGGGAGAACAGAGGGCAGTGGTATGAAAACGGGTGTATTTTAACCCAGCCGCCGCTAATCGCTCGAAAGTGGGCGTATTGCAGGGACCACCGAAGGCACTAGCGGCTCCAAAACCCACGTCATCGAGCAGCACGATCAGCACGTTGGCTGCACCGGCCGGCGGTCGGATATCTCGAATCGGGGGATAGTGGGTGTCGGGATTCTTGGCATCGTAGGTGGTTAGACCGAAGGGGGTCAAGTCGGGTATCGGTAGAATTTGGCGTTGGATCGGTTTGTCTTGGGTCATCTTGAGGGTTCTTAAATTCTGCGATCAAGAGGTAAAAATCGGAAAAATCGGCTATTTCGTTGACAACGGCAATACATGATCGCATTTTTAAAGTTTAATCAATAAGATGACGGCGTTGCCGAAGGCACTGCGTTCTCGAAGAGCTTCGACACTTGTTAATCGTCCTAGCCGAATTAAAGAAGCCACTTTAAGTCCCGTAGTAATATAGTCTATTGTGATATATGATTAAATATTAAATCATTAAATTATAGCAGTTTTCATCAGAATGAGGTATGGGCAAGGAGCTTAAACCCTTTGTTGGCAAAACTTGTCGATACCTCAGTAACATGAAAAGCACTATATTAAATGTTAAATATGGCCTAGCATACAGTTTTTCTCAGGTGATCCCAGAAAGATTAAGGATAAACCACAGAGGCAGAAAGAACACAGAGAGGAAGACAGATTCGAGCGGTAAAACTTATCATTTTAGATTCCAGCAGAGGATGTCAGCTTGTTCCAAATTCAGGCGTTGAGAAGTTTATGCCACTTTTCTGATCGGCCTCTGGCAAAAGTCAAAAAGTAATCAATAATAATATACAGGGGTTAATTAGGGCTTGCTGAATAAATCTAAAAACCTTGTTGGATAAGACTTCTAGACTTTTTTTCCCTCAAAAAGTGCCAGCCATTGCGGGGATCGGGGGCAAAATTCAGGTACTTTTTCCCTGAAAATTAGGCAACTGACTACCTCAAAATCGGTAAAACCCCACACCCGTTCGGACCTCGGCGTGAAATCGGTCGAACGCTGAGTTCACGGCCCAAGCCCACACCCCGCCCCCAGGAAAAGCTTTTTCAGCAAACCCTAATTATTGCTACTATGGCAAGAGTACCTCTCATCTGACTTCCACCAGAAGTCTGTTGGTAGCTTCGGGAATTGTCAAAACCGAGATGTAGTTACTCATTGAACGCCACAAAGGCCAAAATATGGAGTATCGTTTATGAGCAATTTATCCCTATCCGAACAGATTAACGCGGAACTTCTGGCAATCCTGATCGAAGAGGAAGTCACCTATCCCTGGGATGTAACCGCTGTTGAGAGTCATGATCCCTTAGACGTGACAGAAACGCCTTTTTCTCTGTGTGAAGGACTAGAAGCAACGGCGATCAAGACACAAGCTCATAGATTCTTTAGTAGTTTACACCAAAAATTCCCAACAGTTTCCCTTTCATCCCGGTCTAATATCCTTGATAAATTTGCCTCTTTGCTGCCAGCCGAACATTTAAATCGTCTAGTAGAAAGTGCTGAAAATCTAGTTAATAGTCAATTAGATAACTTTGATCGCCTTGTTGTTTGTCTTAGGGAGCTTTTTCCCCAATGGTCTCCAGAGGATTTACAGGTTTTTGCCCGTCCCTACGCCTATACTATGCGTAATGGCCAGAGCAAAACCACTATAGACACCGAAGATTGGCAAAGTCTTTCCGAAATTGAACAAATTCGCCGGAGTGCAGCCATCGCCAGCCAGATTTTACGCCACTTGTCTTCTCCTGAATAGTCATCTGGTTATCAGCTGCACTGCATTGAAACTGCCTATTAGACCTCCACCTAATATTATATAGCGGTTCTCACCCCTGTGTGGCACATTTAAACCTTTGCTGATTAAGCTTTTCAACATCGATAATGTACCTTTTGCGAACAGGAAACGCTATAGTCATTTCAATTAGGATTGAGAATATCAATACCAGAGTTCATAAGAGTTCAACCAGTCTAGACTGTATCATAATTATCTGAAATGACTATATCTTAAGACTAAAAGTTTTTCTAGTTAAGGAATCTAAGCAAATAAAAATGACTTTAATTGTTTCATATTTTTCAGTGAAATTGAATTAGCAACGATAGATACACATTTCAGATTGGAACTACTCAGTTAGTACAAAAGCTAAAAGTAAGCTGTGATTGGGCTATAATTTTTGGAGATGTCTATTAGATATTTTAGTACAAATGCTCAAACTCTCTCTTCCCGCTCCATCTCCCCCTTCTCCCGTCTCCCCTTACCGATTACTATTTACCGATCACTAAAAAAACCCCTACTCCCAATTGGGAGATATTGCTAGGGAAAAACGAAAAGTGCTGCCTTTACCTAATTCACTTTCCACCTCGATTTGACTTTGGTGTAATTCCACTAAACGACGGGTAATCGCTAAACCAATACCACTACCCCCAGAATAACGGGAACGAGAACGATCGGCCCGCCAAAAGCGCTCGAAAATAAAGGGTAAATCCTCTGCTGTGATGCCGATTCCTGTATCGATAACGGCAATTTGTAGACGATTTTTGTCCCTTGTCACTTGCAGGGTAATTGCACCATGATCGGTGTAACTAATGGCATTACCGAGCAGATTAACTAAAATTTGTTCGAGGCGATCGGGATCGGCCATGACAGATGGTAAATTGGGGGGACAATCTAACTGTAAAGTCGGTCCATCTTCTAATAATTGATCGGCGAATTTTTCGATAAGAGAATTTAACAAAGTTAATAAATTAACAGGTTGCAGTTTAATCGAGAGATAACCAGATTCCGCTCGCGATAGCTCCTGTAGATCGTGGGTTAAACGTTCTAACCGGCGGGTTTCTTTTACTAATTTCTGATAAAGTTCTGGATGAGGTTCGATCGCACCATCGGCTAATTCTTCTAGATATCCCCGTACCACAGTTAAAGGGGTGCGTAATTCGTGGGTAAGATCACCGATTAATTCCTGGCGACGTTTTTCCACATCGGCTAAACTAATCGCCATCTGATTAAAACTGATGGCTAATTGATTTAATTCTGGGATTTCGCTTTCTGGAACTCGCGCCGATAAATCCCCTTCCGCAAAATTTTTAGTAATTTGTTTCATTTGTTTTACCGGTTTCATAATGCGTTGAGAAACCAAAAAACTCAGATAACCAGCCGCACTTCCTCCCGCAATAAATGACCAAATGGCACTACTATCCCAAGCCGTCTCAAAACCCCTAACCAAGAAAGTTCTTGCCGAGCGCACGGTAAAAAATCCCTGCCTTTCTAACTGTTCCAAACGTAAAACAAACATTCGGGGAGAAGATAATTTAGCAATGATAATAAAACTACTCAATCCCACCACCATAACGAGGAGATGGGATAAAAATAATCTGGTTCCTAAACTTAATTTTGGTGGCTGCATATTTGTTAGAAAACTCTATTTGTTGTCAATATTATTGACATTGTTTATCATAAAGATGAAGTATAACAGAATTTGGCATCGACGACCGACTCCCAAAAACAAAAACTTTGTACCTCACCATTAAGATAACGGCTATATATCCGGCTACAGCATCATAAAGAACTCTATCGGGTTCTTCCTCTGGAAGAATCTCCCCTTAAGCCATGCTGTGAGGGGAGAGTAGGTCAAAACCTAACTTTTTGCCGCTCTATGCTATGGTATCAAGATGCGCTACTCTGTTAGGAGATGATTTTGCTTGAGTCATCTGCTCAAAGTAGCGTCTGTTTTTTTAACCCTTACCCCCAAAAGAGAATCTTTTTTGTATGCTAGAGGCTAATAATCAGGGAGAGAATCAAATATTTCTCTATGAAGTTGTTTTTTCCGGTTCTTCTGGCTCTTTGCCTCAACGCTTCTCCCGGACAGTCCTGCGAGTACCTAAAAGCCGCATGAGTCAAGAAACACAGCGCCTCCTGCGCCAGGGTGCCAGGATTCTCAGTATAAAGCCTCTTGACCCAGAAACTGTCTCGATTAAGCCTAGTTTACCACCTCAACCCTGGTGGATAGAGATCACCACCACTCAGCCGAAATGTCTCTATTATTTCGGTCCGTTTGAGGGTTTTTCTGAAGCTTTATCCCATCAATCCGGTTATATCGAAGACCTACAATCGGAATCTGCCGTGGGGATTAACAGCGAAATTAAACAATGTCAGCCCGAGGTTTTAACTCAAGAAGATTTTTAATATATGGTATCTAATTATACAGATTTTTAGGAATAGTTAGTCTCCTTTTGTTTTCGTTGAATAATGCCTTCACCTTCACAGAATTTACAGGGGACGGATTCATTCTCTGTCTCTAGATAGATTCTTCCTTTGCCTTGGCAGTGGGAACAGATAACTTTTTCTTCCCACCAATAATTCTCTAAAAAAGCCTCATCGGTAATATAGGTAAAATCTTCAAACATTGGCTTGTCCTCTTATATTTCAGATAGCTTAATCTGGGTTCACCTTTCAACCTGAGAAATTGAAAATCGGTTTTACCCCCATAGTAAAAAAGATCGGGTTCATTCTCTTGGAAACTTAAATTACTTCATATTTATTCATATTTATTAATATAATAATGAGTGTTCACTATCAATCTTTGCTAAAGTAGCACCCCCTGATTGTATCATAGCAGACATGACAATTAACGACCAACTATACTTTAGACGTTCATAATTTGAGATTTATTCAACTTCTGAAATCGGTAGAGTAAGCAAGGAATTCAGTTCTTTTTTATGTTTCAGATGGGCATCATTCAGACGTTCATAAATAGCTGAAGAAAAGTCAGAAAAGTTTTTATAATATTTAGGGCTTGCTGAATAAATGTGAAATGTAGGTAAGGTAAGGGTTTTGTGGCTTTTCTCGCCAAACAGGTGCAAGATTTTGAGAGAATCGTGCTTCCAAACCTTGCGTTTTCATCGGCCCGCGTCCTGTAGGGGCGAAGCATTCGGGCAATAACCTATCGGTGAAACCGGAGATTTTCTATCCGAATGCTTCGCCCGTACTTTTTGCCGCAGACCCTATTTAGTAGTACAATCGATTAAAGTTTGTCTGTTAATCGGGTAATCGGCCCTCTTGGCTGCTGTGTGATCCACAGGATCGATCATCGAGATTGTCGGTATAGACTAGATCCTAACGTCAACCGTTGATCAAGCTGTTGGGCTACAATCCAGCAAGGACAAGAGAGCCTGTTTACAGAATCGATCGCTTTAAGTGGTGTACTCTGCGTTAATTTTGACGTAATCGTAACTAAGATCGCAACCCCAGGCCGTACCTGTTCCCGAACCGTTACCGATACAGATAGACATTAAAACGGTATCTTCTCGTAAATAAGCCCCGCTTGCTGCCGCTTTCAGGTAATTACTGGCACTAGCTCGATCGAACGCCAGAGGTTGGCCATTTTCCATCATCACGAAGTCGCCTAACTTGATTTGTAGGTCTTCTTGATGGAAGACAACCCCGGCCCGGCCTGCGGCCGCCGCAATTCGTCCCCAGTTGGGATCTCGACCGAAAACTGCCGATTTTACTAAGGAGGAACCGGCAATGGTGCGAGCAATCTGACGAGCGGACTGATCATCGGCCGCCCCCGAAACCCGCACTTCTATTAAACAGGTGGCTCCTTCCCCATCCCGGGCGATCGCTTTGGCCAAGTATTGACAAACTTCCGTTAACATGGCCTCTAACTTTTGGGCATCCCGGCCCATTTCTGTGATCGCCGTGGTGCGCGATTGACCGTTAGCCAAGGCGATCAGACTGTCATTGGTACTGGTGTCCCCATCCACCGTGATCTGATTAAAACTTTTATTAGCCGCCCGACTTAACATATTTTGCCAGAGAACCGTCGATACTGCGGCATCACAGGTAATAAAGGAGAGCATCGTCGCCATATTCGGGTGAATCATCCCCGATCCCTTGGCAATTCCCCCAATTGTGACCGGACGACCATCGATGGTGGTTTGCAAGGCGATCGATTTGGGGACTAGATCCGTGGTCATAATCGCCCGGGCCGTGCTTTCGCCACCATTTTCCGACAATAAACCCGCTAAGGTCGGTAAAGCGGCGGTTAACGCATCCATGCGAATCCGTTGCCCGATCACTCCCGTAGAAGCCAGCAAAATTGCATCGGCGGGAATCCCTAAAACTTGGCTCAAGGCGGCGGCACTATCGAGGGCATCTTGCCACCCGGCTTCCCCCGTGGCGGCGTTTGCTTGGCCCGCATTACACAAAATCGCCCTGGCGCTGGCTTTAGTTTGGAGGCGTTGACGACAATAATCGACGCAAGCGGCCCGCACTTGACTGGTGGTAAAAACTCCTGCGGCGATCGCATCTGTTTCCGAGACAATGAGGGCTAAATCGGGCAAACCGGACGGTTTGAGCAACGCGGCCATCCCTGCGGATTTAAATCCTTTTGGGGCGGTGATCCCCCCCTCTATTTCCTGCCAATCGGCCATTTTCTCCCGTCTCCTACTTAAATTCGACACTCGATTATAGCAAGTAAAAAGCCAAAAATTAGCAAAGGGTTTGACCGTTGCGGGTTGGGGAGAGGGGAGAGGGGAGAGGGAAAAAAAGCCGACGGCTGATAATTACTGGCTGCAAATTAAGTGGGTGGGTGGAATTAAATATAAGATGAACGTAGGTTGGCTTGAAGCATGAAACCCAACGCCCGCATGGGTTACGAAGTGCGCTAACCCATCCTACAAATAATTGTGCCTCCCTACTTAGCTTAAAATACGATTAATTGACTAGGATTTTGGGGAGATAGTTTATGGAACGCGGGTTATTGTGGACACCTTTATTAATTCTATTTATTTGGTTGGCTTGGAGTGGTTGGAATGAATACCAAAAAGTGGAAATCTATCGACAATGGGCGGAAAACTTTGATCGAGCTAAGTATGATATATATTCTGTCTTAGGTCAAAAAGATAAAATTATCACTTGGGGAAAGCCAACTCGTAAGGGAGTGATTAATTTACAAACTTTTTCCCTAGAGGAGGTCAAAGAAATCCGTCTGTTAGTTAATAATCAAGTGGTGGATTTAGATGCCCTTCCCCCGCAGGGTTCCCCTTTTTTAGAATTTATTTTTAAGGAGCGATCGCCTGAAAAAATTCCCTTTACTGAAGTTGAATTGGCTAGTCGGTGGGCGAAATTTTTTCAACAACAAATCTTAATTTAATCGCGATAATTTCTAGCGCAATCTTCCTGATCGCAGGATACCGACAACTAACCATAAACCGATGAAACTAGCTGTAGCAAATAATACGGTACTAATAATAGTTAATTGCCGAGATTGGGTGCTGGCTGTGACAATGGCAGCCCCGATAATTAAGGAGCCAATAATCACACTAAAAGCTAGTCGATTGGCGGAATTATCTAAACTGCGACGGAGATTATCTAATTCCCGAATTTTCAGATTAACATTTAAAGTTTCTGAGGTTAAACTATCTAGTAAAACTTCGATTTGACGGGGAGATTTCAGGGAAAAAGATTTTAAGTCTAAAACTGTTCTTAGGGCAGTTTGCAGGGGAGTGCTACCGATTAACTGTTGTTCAAGAATATTAGTTAATAGCGGTTTGACTTCTTCTAGGATATTAATATCAGGATTAAATTTTCGGGCAGTTCCTTCTAGATTAGCGAGACTTTTGGCGAATAAACCTAAATTACCCGGGAGTTTAATTCTATTGCGACGGGCAATTTGCAAAAGTTCATAAACCACCTCACTAAAGTTAATTTGATTTAAATTGAGGTTATAATATTTTCGCAGCATCCGCTCATAATCCACCTCTAATTGGACTAAAGTAATCGGACCCACTGACTCGGATAGTTTAATAGTTAGTTGACTGCATCTTTTGGCATCTAAGTCAACAATTGCCAATAACAATTCTGTTAAAATTTGTTGAGTTTGCGGATCTAATCTACCCACCATACCACAGTCAATTAAAGCTACTCTACCATCATCAAGATAGAAGATATTACCCGGGTGAGGATCAGCATGAAAGAAGCCATCAATATAAATTTGTTGAAAAAACGACCGAAACAAAATTCTAGTTATTTCGGTTTTTCTTTGGGAAATTGCTTGCTCAGTTGGCGGTCTAGAAACATCAGCCTCTAAAATTTGTTTTCCTTCTAACCATTCTAACACTAATAGCCCGGAATTAGTTAAGTGCCAATAAATTTTAGGAATAACTAACTGTTTGGGTTCTGACCACCGACTCTGGGTTAAATTATAGCGCAATTGGTCGGTATAATGACCTTCTTGGGTGAAATCTAATTCCGCATTGACTGCTTTAATAAACTCCTCTGCTAAGTCAACAACGTCATAACTTTGACCAAATTCTGTGAGGGCAACTAAATCAGCAATTCCCTTAATTAAGGCACTATCTTGGGCGACAATTTTTTCGATCCCCGGACGCAAGACTTTAATCGCTACTTCCTCCCCAGATAATAAAGTTGCCCGATGAATTTGCCCGATCGATCCTGCGGCGATCGGTTGGGTATTAATATACTTAAATACCTGTTCGATCGGTTTGGCTAACTGTTCGGTGATGACTATTTCTATATCCGTCCAAGCAACGGGGGGAACTTGCGCTTGTAGGGCAGTTAAAGCCTCGATATAATTAGCAGGTAGCAGATCGGGACGGGTACTAAGTACCTGTCCCAATTTGACATAAAAAGGACCCAATTCCACGAGGATTTTTTTGAGAACTTCTGGGGTAGGAATCTGGGGATTTTCTGTTTTTCCTAGGGTTAAAACCCCGCGCATATAGTCCCAACCGTTGCCGAGAACTATCTCAAGGATTTCCTTTTGTCTTTGACTGGTTTGGGGGAGTGAGAACACGGTATTATCAGTTATCAGTTATCAGTTATCAGTGGGTAAGTTAGGTACTTATCGATGGCTGCATCCCACATTTGCAGAAATACCGATAATCAGCAATTATCAGTGACTCTTAAATTATTACAGATATATCAGCAGCTGCGTGTAACTGGAGTTTAGACTAAAAAATCAGACTGTAAAGTCTAGTCTGATAATTAGAACGCATAAAAAAAAGACTTAGCTTGTCAGAAAAGCTAAAAATAATGCTAATTTATTCATT
>JAADBR010000058.1 GCA_009995705.1 Microcystis aeruginosa W13-11 | reverse complement strand
GTGAAACTTCACCGTGGCCAAGATACTTGTCGGGTTGCCGACCGGGACAATAGCTCGATGCCAGGATTGTTCTTTCCTACCCCTCAATCTCACCAGATTGGGGGGTTTGGTTTTTAGGAGAAATCAGAGGATTTTAAATCTAAACCTCGCTCAAATATTGTATCTATGGCTAACATTTCTCCGTCGCTAGTCATAAATTTATGATCTTTGGTGGCTTGGATAGTTTGCCCATTTTCTAGGGTATATTCAAAGACCTCTTGTAAACCTCGCTCGTGCCATTGAGAAATTGGTTGACTATAAACAAAACCATTTTTATCTACACTATAAACAGTGCAGTTAATTTCTTCGCTCACAATTTTAGCAATTGGTAATAATCCGTATTCCTGAGTTAAAATTAACGTCTCACCTCCTAGACAATATTCGGCAAAATTTACCATCTGTTCAAAGAGATTTTCAGCGATTCTTTTTTCCACACCATTTTTAGCAGCACCATCGATAAACATCTCCCTTTGTTTCTGCATTTCGGAGGCTTTTTTCTTTCCCATTGCCCGACGTAATAGATCCGCTTCTCCGAGAGAATAACCAGCTAAATCCTGCGCCATTTTCATAATCTGTTCTTGATAGACCAAAACTGCGTAGGTTTCCTTAAGAATTGGTTCCAATAAAGGATGATCATAACGAATGGGTTCTCTACCGTGTTTTCTGCCAATAAAGAGAGGAATTAATCCCGCATCTAAAGGACCGGGGCGATAGAGTGCTAGGATTGAAGATATGTCCTCAATACCCGATGGTTTTAACTCTTTAACGATCTGTTTCATCCCCGATGATTCTAACTGGAAAATACCTTCTAAATCCCCTTCTTCTAGTAGTCCGTGGGTTTTAAGAATATCGGGAGGTAGTTTTTTATGTTCCCCTTTAGCACGAATTTGCAAAGCTTTTCTTTCATCTAAAGGCAATTGATCAAGATCGATATCTATACCCTGATTTTGTTTAATTAAATCGGCGGTTTTTTTCAATGTGGTTAAATTTCTTAACCCTAAAAAGTCCATTTTTAACAATCCCAATGATTCTAAATCTTCCATAAAATATTGGGTAATTACCGCCCCATCATTATTTTTCTGGAGGGGAACCACTTCATCTAAAGGTTGGGAAGAAATGACGACTCCTGCAGCATGAACTCCGAAGGTTTTGTTAGTACCTTCGATACGAATTGCCATATCTAACCAATGACGCACATGGGGTTCCGTGTCGTATCTTTCTTTAAATGCTGCTTCGGGAGTTTCATCGGAAATCATCACTTTTAAAGGTGTGGGT
This sequence comes from Microcystis aeruginosa W13-11, assembly GCA_009995705.1. GTDB lineage: Bacteria > Cyanobacteriota > Cyanobacteriia > Cyanobacteriales > Microcystaceae > Microcystis > Microcystis aeruginosa_F. The sequence continues at coordinate 42,321 of JAADBR010000058.1, read as the reverse complement.
TTACCGCGAGAAACGGGAATCATTTTCGCCATTTTATCTGATTCAGCGTAGGGAATATCTAACACCCGCGCCACATCTTTTAAGACAGCTTTTGATGTCATGCGGTTAAAAGTAATGATTTGGGCAACATTAGCTTCCCCGTATTTTTCCGTGACGTATTGGATCATTTCATCCCGTCTCTCGATACAGAAATCTGTATCAATATCAGGCATAGATTTCCGTTCAGGATTGAGAAAGCGCTCAAATAATAAACCGTGATGAACGGGATCAATATTGGTTATTTTTAAAGAATATGCTACCAAAGAACCCGCCGCAGAACCGCGTCCTGGACCAACGGGAATATCATGATCTCTAGCATATTTTATATAGTCCCAAACGACGAGAAAATAGGTAGAAAATCCCATTTTTTGTAACATTTTTAATTCATATTCAAGTCTTTCTTTGTAAACAGGTTCAATCTCGTGACGAGAAGGACATTTTAATCTTTCTAGTAATCCTAACCAAGCAATTTCTTCTACATAACTATCAGCAGTATGTCCCGCAGGAACTGTATAATTAGGCAGTCTTGGTTCATTAAATATATTGTAAGGTTCGACTTTTTCTGCTACTTCTAAGGTGTTATTAATCGCTTCTTCAATCACATCTTCCGGCAGATGATCACGGAAAAGTAAACGCATTTCATCAGCAGATTTTAAGTATTCTGTGCCGCTATAACGGAGGCGTTTATCTTCAGTAATTAACTTACCAGTTTGAATACAAAGTAAGGCATCGTGTGCCTCTACATCATAACAGGAAATAAAGTGAGAATCGTTGGTAGCAACTACTTTAATTCCTAATTCTTTAGCAATTTTAACTATTTCTACATTCACAATCCGATCTTCTTTAGAACCGTGGTCTTGAATTTCTAAATAAAAATCATCACCAAAAAGTTTTTTATACCATTTAGCAGTTTCCTTAGCCAGTTTCCTGTTATTAGCTAAAATTGCTTGGGGAATCTCTCCACCCAAGCAAGCACTGGTAACTATTAATCCTTCGTGATATTGTTGGAGTAACTCTTTATTGATACAAGGACGAGCAAAAATGCCTTTACCTTGAATACCCTTCAGATTAGAAATAGTAGTTAATTTAACCAGATTTTTATAGCCTTGGGTGTTTTTGGCTAAAACAACTTGATGATATTTTCGGTGGCGAAGATTGACTTCAATATCGCCATTAACTACATACATTTCGTTGCCAATAATTGGTTTGATTCCTTTATTACGACAGGTTTTAATTAATTCGATCGCACCATACATGACTCCATGATCGGTTAAAGCGATCGCTGGTTGTCCCAATTCGATCGCTCGATCAATTAGTGATGGTAATTGGGAAGCACCATCAAGTAAGCTATAATCACTGTGAATATGTAAACCGACAAAAGACATAATTTTTCAGAAAAAAGTAACAACTAAAAAGCAAAAAACCTAGAATTTACTGACCTTTAATTTTCAGCAATTACAGTCTATTTTTAGGGTTGATTGAGAATCCTATAGGGGAAAGAACTTTCCTCTAAATTAAACCATTGTTCTCGCAGTTTCCGGTTATCATTGCTGCCGACAACAGTATCAACAAATTTTTTCCATTCGGGATCGTTTTTGGGTAAAATACAGCCATAAAGTTCGGTGGTAATCGGTTGACGGGGTAGTAGCACAAATTGTCGCGGATCCTGTCCTTGTTTAACGATTTCCCCCAGTAAAAGAATTCCATCACTAACCACTGCGTTTACTTCTCCCCTTTGTAATTTTTCCACTGCCTCACTTCGATCGCTGACAGCTTGCCAATTAGCCAGAGGATAGATATAACGAATAATAGTATCGGTGGTGGTGTGGGGAATATAGGCGATCACAACTGATGCTAAAGTGTTATTAATATCTATTTTATCAACATTTTCCCTTTTAGTTAAAAATTGCGCTCCTGTCATAAAATAGGGAATAGAAAAATCAACCTTTTCTAGTCTTTCTTCCGTAATTGTTGCCGCATTACAGGATAAATCTACTTGTCCCTGTTCCACTTGCTGAAAACGATTATTAGTCGTCGCTTCTGTAAAGGTTATTATAATCGGTTTACCCAATTGTTGTTCTAATTGAAGTTGGACTAAGCGCATTAATTCCACTCCGTAACCTGTCCATTGTCCCGTTTTCTCATCGATATAACTAAAGGGAGTAGCGTCTTTTCTGGCTGCCGCTTTTAATTCTCCCGTGCGAGCAATTCTTTGTAAAACTGTTTCTGCTAAGACTGATAAATGTAGATTATTTATCAGTAAAAAACCTAGAAAAATCAACCAAAAGTTTTTAGACATATCAAGAAAGCAAGAAGGAGATAGGGAGAAAAAAGCTAACCACCGACGCACGATTGGCAAATGCTGCTATATTTTAACTACGATCCTCAAATAATCCACTCAAACGTTCTACTTCTGTTTGTGCTGTGTACATAGGAGTTCCAGCCAGAATTCCGGTAACATTGCGGAAAGGTTGACCGATGTGCATACCTTGATGATCGATCGAAAACTCACGAATATCCTTATCGTGCATAGAACCGCGCATTTTTAAAACAGTGATACCGCGGCGCATTTCTCCATACATTTCCACATAACGCAGCAGAATAATTGAATCAGTAATTGTAGAAATATGCGCTTCTGTAATCGAGGAACCTCCTAATAAAGTGGGAGTGGTGGAAGTAAATAATCCTCCCACCTCTTTTTGCTTAATAAAAGAAGTCAAACCGATAATAAATTCCCGAAAACCTTTCAGATTAGAAACCCTTTCTAAAGCAGATAAACTATCTACTGCCACTCGATTAGGTTGAAACTCCTCGATAATTTCCTTCATCATAATTAAATGATTTTCTAAACCCGTAGTTTCGGGATAACGGCAGACTACCTTTAATTTACCTTCCTTTTCCATGCGGTCATAATCCACCCCCCAACCAGTAGCATTTCTAAATAACTGTTCGCGACTTTCCTCGAAGGCAAAAATTAAACATCTTTCCCCATTGGTTACTCCCCCTGCCATAAATTCTGTCACCATCAGGGTTTTTCCTGTTCCTGTGGCTCCCGAAACCAAAATAACCGAATCCCGGAAGAAACCACCACCACACATTCTATCGAGTTCCAGACTGCCGGAAGTAATACGAATATTAGAGGATTTTTGTTCTAATTCAATAGCTGACAAAGGAATAATCACGGCCCCTTTATTGGGAATAATTGTAAAAGGAAATTCTCCTTTTTGGTGATCGGTTCCGCGATATTTTAAAATTTCGATCGTCCTTCTTCTTTTCTCATCGGTTAAAACGTTGCGTAAAATCACCACATTATCGGCCACAAACTCCTCCACCCCATAACGACTGATTTCGCCGTATTCTTGGGTTCTTTCTGCGGTCATAATCGCTGTTACTTCCAATTCTCGCAAAGCGGTTGCCAGACGAAAAAGATCACTTCTCACTTGAGCGCTATCACTTAAATGGCTAAAAATTGCGCCTAAAGAATCCATAGACACCCTTTTGGCTTTATTTTTGCGAATAGCAAACTCAATGCGAGCGATTAATGCGCCTAGGTCGTATTCTCCCGTCACCATCGGCTTTTCTTCCGGTTGGGGGGAAGCATCGACAAAGGCCCACTGACGATTCTCCTCCCACTGCCGGATATTCCAACCAAAACCACCCATATTTTTTCTGAGTGCTTGGGGTGGCTCCTCAAAGGTGACAAAAACGCCATTTTCTCCATTTTTGATGCCTTCTGCCAGAAATTGACAGGCAAAGACCGTTTTAGCACTTCCCGCTGTTCCCGCTATCAATGTTGCTCTTCCTTTCGGCAATCCCCCTTCCGAAAGAAAATCAAAGCCGGGGATTCCTGTTTCTAACTTCTCAATCAACTCTAGGGGATTATTTTGCGTCATTTAAGTTCTCTATGAAAACGAGCCACTGTTTATTGTACCTATTTCAGTGACCAGTGATACCAGAAATTCATCCCTAGTTTGAGAGTTTGAGCATTGGTAATAAAATTTCCAAGACATAGTTTAAATGCCGGACAGCTTCACCCAAGAATAAATGGAAACTAGATAAGCAGGTAAATCTCGGCCACAATTAACTAAAACACCCCTAATAGTCAGAATCAAAGTTAAATTTTGTATTTAGTTTATTGATACTATTCTTGACAACTTTGAGAGAGTTTAAGGTATAATCATACTTATTTGCTCTACTATGGAACATACAAACGATAATAATCAAAATCAGCAAAAAACCGACAATCAACAAGAAAAAACAGCAACAGGGAAGAAACCCGTGCTGAAGATTGATCCTAATAAAACCATACCCTACATACAGGAAGGAGCCAAACTGAAAAATAGATAAATTCTGTTTATTTCAGGGTTACTTCAGATGCGCCATCATTTGACGCATCCACTGGAAAAATCTAGGAAATTTCTCTAACTATAAAGGAACTTTAGTAATCCAATCTTGATACTTTGGTTCCTGATTGAGAACGATAGAATTTAACTTTTCTTTTAACTGATAAGTAATCGGTTTAGCCGCGGGTAAAGAAAAAGTTTCAATCTTTTTAATCGGAGTAATTTTCGCCGCAGTGCCACTTAAAAACACCTCATCAGCGATAAATAACTCCGTCTTATCTACAGGTCTTTCAATAACCGGAATACCCAAATCCCGCGCAATAGTTAAAACACTATCTCTAGTAATCCCCTCTAGAATATCTTGGTCAAAACTAGGAGTAATTAGCTGACCATTTCTGATGATAAAAATATTCATTCCCGTCGCTTCACAGACTTTACCCTGAGAATTCATTAAAATTGCCTCATCAAACCCCGATTCTACCGCTTCCGTTTTTGCTAAAGCAGAAGTGATATAAGCGGCACTAATTTTACCTCGCAACGGGAAACTTCTATCCTCTTGACGATACCAAGAACTAATCCGACAGTTAACCCCATCGGCTGCTAAATAATCATCCATTTCCAGACCATAGACTAGAAAATCCTTCTCGATACCATGCAATCGCGGGGCAATTCCCAACCCAGAACTATAGATAAGGGGACGAATATAAAAAGGTCGATGACACTGATTATTTTTGACAAAATCGATAATTATTTGATAGATTTTATCAGCAGGAATCTCGTAATTAAGAAACTTAGCACTTTGACTTAAACGCTGACAATGACGTTCTAATCTAAATAACAATATCTGTCCTGGATTGCTAGGGTCGGGAGTACCTCGTAAACCTCCAAAAGCGGCAGTTCCGTAGTGTAGTGCGTGGGTAGCAACGGATAATTTTGCCTCACTAAAAAGGATAAATTTATTCTCAAAATAGGCGAGAGGAAGGAAAGGAATTTCGGTAATAGACATTTTTTTTGTTGATTTGACCAAGAGCTAAACGGGATTTACCCATGCGGAAAAATTTTGTTTCTGGCTATTAGAAGGATTTTCTACCCTGATAATTTCATAGCGAATCGTCTGCGGGGTGGCCAGTGGAACAGCAAGGGTTCGCAATTCATCGAGATGAAAGACTGTTATCTGAATAATATCACCTGCGCGGTAGTCTTTTAATCTTTCGTTTAACTGTTCCGCCGTCACCCGCAATCCATCGATAGCCAATAATTCATCATCAGCATTAATTCCCGCTTTTTGGCAAGGGGAACCCATCTCGACAAATTTAATTATTTCTTTACCCGCTTCACTCTGTACCCGCATTCCCAGATAAGGTATCGTCTCCCCATTGCCAACACCCCGCAGATAGAGTCCAAAAGGTTCAAGATATTGATTAAAAGGTAATTCTGCCAAACCGTCGATATAACGTTGGTAGAAGTCACTTAAATCCACTCCCGCAGCCGATTCGAGAATTGCCTGCAACTCCCCATCGGTATAACCAATCTCCTCTTTACCGAAATGTTGCCACATCGAGCGTAAAACATCATCGAGGGAACGACGGTTATCGGTGTGGGTGCGAATTAGTAAATCCAGAAGCAGCGACAATAATTCCCCCTTGAGATAGTAGGAAATTTGACTATTATCGCTATTGCTGTCCCGTCGATAGAGTTTTATCCAAGCATCGAAACTCGATTCGCCTAGAGGTTGGACAAGACGACCGGGTATATTGAGATAACGAGTAATTTCCTTGCTTAAAAGCTCTAAAAAAGTCTTACTATCGTATATTCCCGCCCTTAGAGGGATTATCATATCGTAATAACTGGTGGTTCCTTCGGCAAACCAGAGGGAAGAAGTATAATTTTCTGCATCATAATCGAAGCTTTCTAAAGCTTTTGGGCGAATACGCTTGATATTCCAGAGATGAAAGAACTCATGGGTGACTAATTGCAGAAAACGATGATATTTATCCTTATCTCGTAATCCCAAACGCGCATAGTTAAGGGTACAGGAATTTTTATGTTCTAGTCCCCCGTAACCAGCTGCCGAAAGATGTAGCAAAAAGAGATAATTATCATAAGGGAGTCCACCGAACATAGCCGACTCGGTTTGAATAATTTTAGTGGTATCGGCAATAATTTGACTAGGATTGGCGTTTCCCCGTCCCCAGATAGCTAATTGGTGGGGTTTTCCCTCGACGACAAAATCGTATAACTGATGAATACCCACTTCCACAGGACTGTCCACCAGGGTATCAAAATCGGGAACCTGAAAGGTGTTTTTCTGTCCGGGGAAAGATTTTAAGGCAGTGGTAACGCGCCAATCGGCATGGGGGGGGATAATTGTCAGGGTGAGGGGATGTTTTTGATAATCGGGGATATAGAAAAATAAAGCAGCCCCGTTGAAGTAACCGTGAGTATCATCAAGATGATTGGTTCTGACGGTTAAATCGTGGGCAAAAACCCGATATTTGACCGTTATTTCGGAACTGTCACCATTGTCAATCTGCCAGTGATTTTTGGCAACTTTGCGACTCTTGAGGTTAACAGCTTGAAAATCTTGAACTAAACGGGAGTATTCCCGCACCAGATAGGAACCAGGAGTCCAAACCGGCATTTTTAGGTTTAAAATCGGAGCTTGCCAACCGGTAATCTGTAGAGTGACTTCAAAGAGGTGCGAAGTCGGTTCCGACATAGCCACTTGATAGCTGAGACTTAAACGGGTTGAGGAGATGGTAGCGGGGGAAATAAGACTGGTCATCGGCATTAAACAAGCTTTTTAGTTATTCTACAGAGTCCGGTTATTAAACACTGATTATTTATTCCCCCTTTTGCAGGAGTGCCTCTCCTGATATGTAGCCTATACTCAACGGATTTATTATTATAGCAGTGGGAAAAATCCGATGGTTTTCCAAGATTTGACTGAGCAGTTTGGGAAAGAAAACCCTCGCAAATCCTGCGGTTTTTTTTGCCGATTCAGCGTCTTTCTGCTGGGGGTGCGGGAGGAGCCACATCGGGGGGAGAAGTTACCTCTAGGGGAACCGAACGAGTTTCGGGAGCCGCCACATTGACGGGAACGGTAATCGGTTCGGCTGCTGGGGGGGCCGTATTTTGAGGACTAGGAGCAGCGGCACTGGTAGGAGCGACTCTAGTACGCCGACGACTAGAACGGCGTTGGCTGGGTTCGCTAGTATTAGAACGAACGATAGTTTGCTCACGACTTACCCGAACCCGTCGCCGTCTGCGGATGGGTCCTTCGGTGGGGGAACCCTCATCGCTGCTGGCTAAACGATGGTTAGTAGTTTGGGTAAAGTAGGTACGTCGGGGTTTAATGGGTTCCGCTTTTAATGTCACCGGACGTTTGCCTAAATTCGGTTCAGGAAAACCTTGATAGGGAATATCCTTAATTGCTTCTAACATAAATTGTCGCCACATCCAAGCGGACATGGTACTGGCTCCATTGGTGGGTTTATTATTGTCATTACCGAGCCAAATTCCCGTGACTAATTGGGGAATATAACCGACAAACCAAAGGTCGCGAGCTTGATCAGAAGTGCCGGTTTTTCCTGCCACCGGACGACCGATTTGTGCAGGGGTTCCCGTTCCCGAATTAACCACATCCTGCAGCATCCAAGTCATCGTTGCTGCTGTGTTTTGATTGAGAGCAGTTTTCGGTTTAAAATTGGCTTGATAAATTACTTTACCATGGCGATCGAGTACCTGATTAATACCGTAAACTGGTTGATGCACACCATTATTGGCAAAAGTCCCGTAGGCGCTGGTCAATTCTAAAAGATTGACTTCCGAAGCACCCAAAGCCAAAGAATAAGTGGGTAAAAGTTTCGACTGGATACCCATGTCTTGAGCTAATTTAATCACCGGATTCCAACCGACGGCCACTAACACCTGAACTGCCACCACATTCAGGGAAGAAGTCAAAGCATCGCGCATGGACACCTCGCGGCCGCTATACCTATCCCCGTAGTTTTCCGGTTTATAACCATCCACTACATACTGAGTATCTTTATAACTAGAATAGGGGGATTTCCCTGCCGCAATCGCCGCCGCATAGACAAAAGGTTTAAAAGTAGATCCCGGCTGACGTTTCGCCTGTGTCACCCGATTGAATTGATTCTTATCGTGGTCAATTCCTCCGACCATAGCCTTAATTTGCCCATTTTTGGGGTCAATTGCCACTAAAGCCGCCTGTTGGAAGTTCTGCCACTGGCCATAACGAGAAACCGCTCTTTCTACCACTTCCTCCGCTTCGCTTTGCCAACGAGGATTAAGGGTGGTTTTTACCACCAATCCCCCCGCTTCTAGGGTTTGAGCGGGAACCAATTGCGGCAGTTCTTTTTCCACATAATCGGTAAAATAGGCCGCTTGCCGTTGCAGACGTTTTAGGGGACTGGTTTTAAGGACTAGGGGAGATGCGATCGCTTGTTCGGCTTGAGCAGCAGTAATAAATCCCACCTCGACCATAGTTTTGAGGACGATATTACGCCGCTCTAGGGCAGATTTAGGGTTTTCGAGGGGAGAATAGAGACTAGGAGCGGGAACAATGCCAGCAAGGGTGGCAGCTTCGGCTAGAGTTAATTTATCGACGGGTTTACTGAAATATAACCAAGCGGCATCGGCAAGACCGTAGGCCCCGGAACCCAGATAAACTAGGTGGAAATAACGCTCTAAAATCTGGTCTTTTGTGTATTTATCTTCTATTTTTTGAGCGATACGCATTTCGCGTAATTTGCGATCAAAACTCCTTTCTTGGGATAAAAAGACAATCCGGGCCAATTGTTGGGTGATGGTGCTGCCTCCTTCCACCACTCCCCCGGCTCTCAGGTTAGAAAAGAGAGCGCGAGCAATACCCTGGCCATCCACTCCCCCGTGTTCGCGAAAACGACGGTCTTCACTAGCGATAAAGGCCTCCTGTACCAGTGGGGGAACTTGAGCGATTTTCACGGTTTCGTAGGTACTAGGGCCATTTTGCTTGAGGATTTCCCCATTAGCGGCTTGAATTGTCAGGGTGCCGGGACGAGTATATGTTTGTATATCGGCGACATTTTGCGGTAAAGAGCTTTCCAGGCGATAAATGCCCCAACCTACCCCCAAAAGTCCCCCTGTCACCCCTAATCCTACTCCCAAGTACAAGCCAAAGCGGGGATGTTGTCGCCATTGCGGTAAGGGAGAACTGCCAATCAGGGTAGTAAATTTGTTTTTTATGGGTTTAAATGTCTCTAGAGCCTTGCTACTGACTTGGGAGACTAAATTAACCTTTTTCTCTTCGGAAGCGGCTTCTACTGACTTTTCTCCAGCAACTGGCGCAGATTTGGAGTCGATAGGATCGACTTTAGGGGGTTGCTTGGAATTTCCTAATTTATTAGCAAGATTATGAAAAAATTGACTAAGTTTTTGTTTGTATTTCATGTTAGTTGAGCGGGTGAGGGTGAGTAATCAGTGAACTGAAAACTCAAATCTGATCACTGAAAAGCTGACTCTTTAAAGATCGCTAAATTGTCGCCACCATTGCTGGAGAGGGTAATAGACGAGGGGAGTCCAGAGACTACTAAGCAGAGCAGAAGTGAGGCCAATGCGTTGATAATCGAGCCAAAGATCAGCGAGATTTTTGCCTCCTTGTAGATAGTATTGAAAAGCGATCGCACCATCAGAGATTAAAGTCATAGCAAAGACAATTAAGACCACGGCGATCAATTCTTCTTTAACATAACGTTGTCGGTGTAAACGGGAAGTAAGGAAACCGATCAGACCAAAAACCATGATATGGGAAGGATAATTAGAGGTTAAATTATCTTGAATAGCGCCGATCGCTAATCCGGCCACCACACTATCGAGACAAGAGCGATGGAGACTCCAACTAACCAACCAAATCAGTAACCAATTGGGAGCGATGCCTAAAATCTCCATCCCGGGTAGCCGCATTAAGGAAAGAAAGGTACACAGAAGCAGTGAAGCGACGGTGACTAAAATATTCAGTATAAAACGAGAACGGGCTGATAAACGGCTTAATTTCAGCATAATTCCCCCTCTCACTGCTGGGGTTGCGGGTGAACGAACACCCATTCGAGATTGTCCACGGTGGCGGTAAATTCAATTTTGGCGGTAGGGGCGGGATTTTCCTGTAAATTAAGGGAAATTATACGACCGATGGGCAAACCAGGCGAAAAAAGACTACTAAAAGCCGAAGTTGTCACCACATCTCCCGGTTTGACATCGGGAGCTTTTTCAAAAAAGCGCAGGGTGGCGACTTGGGAATTCTGACCTTGAATTAAACCCATGGACCGACTGCGATTCACCGTTGCTCCGATGCGACTTTGGGAATTACTGATCAATAGAACTTTGCTGGTGTGGGGAGTAACTTCCGTAATCCGTCCCACTAAACCGCCAATTCCCGTCACCGAAGCACCCACTGGCACACCATCGGCGCTACCCCGACCGATAATCACCTGTTGCCACCAATCATCGGCGCTGCGGCCAATAATTGGAGCAGAAATCAGGGGTTTTTTCTGGGTTTGATAATAACCAAGCTGTTTTTTTAATTGTTGATTTTGATATTCGACTTCACTTAAGCGATTTTGTAATTCTCGCACCCGTTGATCGGCCAGAAGTTGCTCTTGCAGATTAGTTTCCTCTCCCTGAAAAGGACGAGTTAATAAACCATACAATTCTAAAATCGCCCCACTTTGATAGGTGCGAATGTACCAAGCTCCCCCCAAAGCGGCAGCGAGCAGCAAAAGTCGCCATCCCTGCTGTGTCCATTTTCGTCGTGCTGAATACATGAGCGATTTTAAACCTCTTGACTGTGTAGAGTGAGAATCCGTGTCTTTTGCCGCTAACCGATCCTAGTGACCTTTAGACATTGCGAGTTGTTTCATTAACGATCCGCTCAAAGAGTTTCTGATTTTTTAACACTTCTCCCGTGCCTTTGACCACACAGCGCAGGGGATCTTCAGCGACATGGGTAACGATACCGGTTTCGTGACTGACTAGGCGATCGAGTCCCCGTAATAAAGCACCTCCTCCCGCTAACATGATGCCGCGATCGATAATATCAGCAGCTAATTCGGGGGGAGTTTTTTCTAGGGTACGTTTGATCGCATCAACGATCACGGAAAGTGGCTCATCCATACTTTCCCGCACTTCTTCCGCTTTGATCGTCACGGTGCGGGGTAAACCGGACATAAGATGCAATCCCCGCACTTCCAGAGGAGGAAATTCATCTTCGGGGGAGGGATAAGCCGAACCAAGGCGAATTTTAATATCTTCGGCTGTACGTTCCCCGATAATCAGGTTATGGACTTTTTTTAGATAGGCGATAATTGAGTCCGTCAGTTCATCCCCAGCGACGCGCACCGATTCGCTGATCACGGTCCCATCAAGACTGAGAATCGCCACTTCCGTGGTGCCACCACCGATATCGATGATCATATTTCCTGTCGCTTCCGAGACGGGTAAACCGGCACCCAAGGCTGCCGCAACCGGTTCATCAATTAACCCCACTTCTCGCGAGCCAGCATTTTTGGCCGCATCCACCACCGCGCGTCTTTCTACTCCAGTAATCCCACTGGGAACACCGATTACCATGCGGGGATTGCCAATCGTGCCATCGAGCGCTCGTTTGATGAATTCCGCTAACATGATCTCGCAACTGTAAAAATCGGCGATTACCCCATCGCGCAGGGGTCGCAGAGCGGTGACATGGCCCGGAGTACGACCGAGCATTTTTTTGGCCTCCTCCCCGACAGCGACCGGGTTACGATCTTGATCGATCGCTACTACCGATGGTTCCTCTAAAACGATGCCTTTCCCTGATACATAAACGAGGGTGTTTGCTGTACCCAAGTCTATACCTATGTCCCTTGATAAGCCTAGTCCTCTAAAAAAACCCACTTGTTTTCACTCCTGTTCTGATCACAACGTTGCTATAGCTAGACTTTCGATCGAATCGACTTGGATTTTATTACGTTTTGTGTCTCAAGTCTAGTTAATTATCGCTTCTTTCTTTCCAGATTTACCCAAGTCTTTGGCCTAATTTTCTCCCTAGCCACCGGTCAAGGCTAAGGTTTCAGGCTAAAATGAACATACTATTGTACTAAATTGAGGATTTAAGACCATGAGTGTAAATCTGGTTCATTTGGTGGGACGAGCGGGGAGAGACCCAGAAACCAAGTATTTCGAGTCGGGTAAGGTTTTATGTACTTTAACTTTAGCGGTTAATCGTCGCTCGAAAAATAGCGATCAGCCGGATTGGTTCGATCTAGAAATTTGGGGCAAAACGGCGGAAGTGGCCGCTAATTATGTAAAAAAAGGCGGTTTAATCGGTATTAAAGGTTCTTTGAAAATGGATACCTGGAATGATAAAAACACGGGATTAGCTCGTTCTAAACCGGTGATTCTCGTTGATCAATTAGATTTACTCGGTTCTAAACGCGATAGTGAGGCTAATTCCGAGCGAGAATTTTAAAGCTTGAGCGGCATTACTTCCCGATTTTGGGTGTGTTAGCCTCTAGTACACACCCTTATTTATTCTCTAATTGACTGGAAAAATATTGCTGTAAATCTGGTAAAACTTCTCTATAAATGGCTGTATTTATTTCTATATCCCAGCCAAGAATAGAATTAAAAGGGATAATTTCTACCAGGGAATTACCGTAGGCAATCGCTTGTAAAGTCCTGACAAATTCAGGTGTCCAGAGATTTTCTTGCAGGGAAATATTTTGTTTTTTTAACCAACCGATCAAAGCCGAGCGCCCGATTCCGGGTAAAATATTAGCAGTCAGCAGGGGACTGTACCAGCAATTATCTTTCCATCCCCATAAATTACCCGTGTTAGTTTCTAACCAATTCCCGACTTGATCGACTAATATCGCCTCTTTTGCCCCTTTTTTTTGAGCAGTTTGTGAAGCTAACCAAGGGGTTAAATAATTACCAGTTTTATGTTCTCCTAAAACCCGTTGCCAAGCGGGATTATCTATGACCCAGCCAATAATTCCCTGCTCTTGTCTAAGGTTTAAATCTTCGGGGAGAAATCTGCCTTTAATCCACTCCCTACCATCGGGAAAAATTGTGATTCTCAGGACAGGATAGAATCGGGATAATTCTTCGGCTCCTTGGCGAATTCGCTGCCAATCGGGAGCGGGCCAGTGGAAAACTTGCAAACTATAGTGCAGACGTTGGAGATGTTCTTGCCAATGGGTCAGGGGATGATCTAAGCTGTGTTGATAGACACGCAGGGTAGTAAATATTGTCGCTCCATAAAGCAGCCCAATATCATCAATACCCAGACTGATTCGCTCATCCTTGATTAATTCGCCATTATACCAATACATAATCAGTTATCAGTTATCAGATGTGAGTTATCAGTTCATTAGACATATCCAAAAATTATAACTCAATCAGAGCTTGCTTTGCTTTTTTGTACTAATGAGTAGTTCGATGTTAAAATATATATCCGTCGTTGCTAATTCAATTTAACCGAAAAAATCTGGGAACATTAAAATCATTTTTATTTGGGTAAGTTTCTTGTCTAGACAAAATTTTATTCTTGAGATAATATTAGGTATAAGTCCACTGATAACTGATAACTGACCTAGTTTATGAACCGTCAAAAATTTACCTGGGGATATTCTAGCTATAAATTGCGTCAGAGAGAAAATTTTAAAGAATTTCTGTGTTTACTGGGATTATTAATAGCGGCCTTAATTATCTATCTAGTGGGATTAGGGAATTTACCCTTGCGGGATTGGGATGAGGCAACAATCGCTCAGGTGGCCAAGGAAATTAGCCAAACCCCACTGGAACAATTGCGCTGGTTATTTCCTAGTCTTTGGGGTGATCCCTACCTGAATAAACCGCCGTTGATTCACAGTTTAATTGGTCTAACCTACCATTTCTGGGGCATCAATGAGGCCAATACTAGACTAATTCCTGCCTTTTTTACAGCCTTATCGGTGCCGCTTCTTTATCTTCTCGGTCGAGAAATTTTTCCCGCTCGTTTGCCAGCTTTACTGTCGGCCTTGATCTATTTAACTCTTTTGCCAGTGGTGCGCCATGGCCGTTTAGCCATGTTGGATGGAGCGGTATTATGTTTTGAAATGCTGATGTTTGTTTGTTTACTGCGCTCACGGCGCGATTTACGCTGGTCTGTGGGGGCGGGGTTAGGATTTGCCCTCCTTTGTCTGACTAAGGGTATTATGGGGCTATTATTGGCGGGTATCGGCTTTATTTTTCTGCTCTGGGATACCCCTCGTTTATTGACTTCTGCTTATTTTTGGTCGGGTTGGTTATTGGGAGCAACTCCCGCTTTTGCTTGGTACACCGCCCAATTTTGGCACTACGAGCGGGAGTTTCTCGATTCCCTTTTTGTTCAACAGTTAAAGCGAGTTAGTGACGATCTGGACAATCATCGCGGACCGTTTTGGTATTATCTGCTGGAAATTCTTAAATATAGTTGGCCTTGGTTAATTTTCTCGGTTTGGGGTTTACGTTTAGCACGTCAGGAATATCTCTACAGTTGGGCGAAGTTACTGTTAGTTTGGACGGGTGTTTATCTGTTCGTGGTTTCGGTGATGGCGACTAAGTTGCCTTGGTATATTCTGCCGATCTATCCAGCCCTGGCTTTAGCGGCCGGTTATGCCTTGGCGCAGATGGTTAATCTTCCCATCGATCGCCCCTATCATCCAATCTGGTCAATTATCCTAGGTATTATCGGCGTTGTGACGGGTTTATTAGCTTTAATAGCCTATTTCCCTGGTAATTTTGCCCCTATGGAACCTATCCATCCTTTGATTCTTTTAACCTTATTGTCACTGTCCCTGACCATGGTGACAACGGCAATTTTGTTGGCTCGGCGCTCGGAACAATTCAGCGTGGTTTTACTCTGGGGAATGTTGGTTTCTTTGTTTATTTTTGTCAATTCTCCCCTGTGGATCTGGGAATTAAATGAGAAGTTCCCCGTCAAACCGGTGGCGAATTTATTGCAGAAATATGTGCCAGCAGATCACCCTGTTTATATTGCTTTTGCCTACGAGCGCCCCTCGTTAAATTTTTATAGTGGTCGTCGGGTTTTTCCCCTTGCTACTGAAGAGTTAATCAATCATTGGCAAAGTCACAAGCAACCCTACCTAATTATTGATCGTCAAACCAAAGAAGCTACTGATTTAGAAGGATTAAAGGCGCTCGGATCTACGAATTCCGGTTGGTTTTTGGTGACGAAGCAGTAGTGAGGTTAATTTTGTGCATACTTTCGATCTTAGGTTTGGTGGCTAAAATGTATTTTAAGATACAGTCCTGCCGGCGAGGGGGTGGGAGGAACCACACCAGACACAGAGGACACAAAGATTGATCGCTTCTATAGTAAGTTAAACTGATCACACAAAGAATAAGAGAGCCAAATTTTACCAGTTGCGTTAAAATCACCCCTAGCGATGAAACGCAGCACTTTTGTAATTGTTGAAACCGAGATTAATATGCTAAATAGGTCAATTACGGCCGAGAAAACCGAGGAATTCGCTCCTGCTGACCTGCTAGACCTGCTAGACTGCACCGATAGCTTTGTTAACCGTCATATTGGGCCAACGGAGACGGAAATCGAGAAAATGCTGGCGGTTTTGGGTGTTGCTACCGTGGAGGAGTTAATCGCTCAAACTGTCCCGTCAGGAATTCGTTTACAAAAAAGCCTTAATCTACCACCTACCTTGAGTGAATACGCCGCTCTTGCCCAATTAAAAGCTATTGCCTCGAAAAATCAGGTATTTCGCTCCTTTATTGGCATGGGCTACCATGACTGTATCACCCCGCCGGTAATTCTCCGCAACATCTTAGAAAATCCGGGTTGGTACACCGCCTATACTCCCTATCAAGCGGAAATCGCCCAAGGACGCTTAGAAGCTCTCCTAAACTTCCAAACTCTCATCACTAGCTTAACTGGTCTGGAAATTGCTAACGCCTCCCTCCTCGATGAAGGAACAGCAGCCGCAGAAGCGATGAGTATGAGTTACGGACTGTGTAAAACTAAAGCCAATGCTTTTTTTATCTCTAGTAGTTGCCATCCCCAAACGATTGAAGTTGTTAAAACCAGAGCGATTCCTTTAGGTATTGATATTATTATCGAGGATCATCGTCTCTTTGACTTTCAAACGCCGATTTTTGGCGCATTATTACAATATCCAGCCACCGATGGCGTAATTTATGACTATCGGGAATTTATCGCCAAAGCGCAGGAAAATGGGGCTTTAGTCACCGTTGCCGCCGATATTCTCAGTTTAGCCCTGTTGACTCCCCCCGGCGAATTGGGGGCTGATATTGCCGTGGGTAGCAGTCAACGCTTTGGGGTTCCCTTGGGTTATGGGGGTCCCCATGCCGCCTATTTTGCCACCAAAGATGTCTATAAACGCAGTATTCCGGGGCGCATTGTCGGGGTATCGAAGGATAGTCAGGGTAAACCCGCACTGCGTTTAGCTTTGCAAACCAGGGAACAACATATCCGCCGGGATAAAGCCACCAGCAATATTTGTACGGCACAGGTGTTACTAGCGGTGATTGCTTCCATGTACGCGGTCTATCACGGACCGGAAGGAATCAAGAAAATCGCCCAAAGAGTGCAGAAATTAACCGTTTTATTGGCAACTGGTTTAAAACAGTTGGGTTATCAATTGGCAAAAGAACCGCACTTTGACACGCTCAAAGTGACGCTATCCACGGGAGTTAAGGACATCCTTGCGAAGGCAAAAACCCAGAAGATTAATCTGCGTTATTTTGATGAGAATAATCTAGGAATTAGTGTCGATGAAACCACCACTCTCAGGGATGTGTGGGATTTATGGCAAATTTTCGCCCCCACCGAGGAATTACCCTTTACCACGGCGGAATTAGTCGAGAAAATTAGTCTAGAATTACCCGCCCATCTAACCCGTACCAGTGCCTATCTTACCGAACCGGTGTTCAATCGTTACCACTCGGAAACGGAATTACTCAGATATCTGCACCGTCTGGAAACAAAGGATCTAGCCTTAAATACTTCCATGATTCCCCTCGGTTCCTGTACGATGAAACTCAATGCCGTAGCGGAGATGATTCCAGTAACTTGGGCAGAATTCGGCAGATTACACCCTTTTGCTCCCATTGACCAAGCAGAAGGCTATCAACTGCTCTTTCAACAGTTAGAGACTTGGTTAGGGGAAATTACCGGGTTTGATGGCATTTCCCTACAACCGAACGCCGGTTCTCAGGGAGAGTATGCCGGTTTACAGGTGATCCGAGCCTACCATGAAAGTCGCGGTCAAGGTCATCGTCAGATTTGCTTAATTCCTGAGTCCGCTCACGGGACTAATCCTGCCAGCGCCGTTATGTGTGGTATGAAAGTAGTGGCGGTTAATTGCGATTCTCGTGGCAATATTGATATTGATGACCTGAAAACTAAGGCCGAGAAGCATCAGGATAATCTAGCGGCTTTGATGGTGACGTATCCTTCCACTCACGGCGTTTTTGAAGAGGGAATTAGCGAAATTTGCGCCTTGATTCATCAATACGGTGGTCAAGTGTATATGGATGGCGCGAATATGAATGCTCAGGTGGGTTTATGTCGTCCGGCGGATTTTGGCGCTGATGTCTGTCACTTGAATCTTCATAAAACTTTCTGTATTCCCCACGGCGGTGGCGGACCTGGCATGGGACCAATCGGAGTAAAATCCCATTTAGTGCCTTTTCTGCCCGATGTTTCCCTAGTTTTGGCGAAATTATCCCCAGAAACCCCTAACGGTAAGCATCAGGACTCAATTGGCGCAATTTCGGCCGCACCTTGGGGTAGTGCCAGCATTTTGGTGATTTCTTGGATGTATATCGCTATGATGGGGGCAGCCGGCTTGAAAAAAGCGACAGAAGTGGCAATTTTGAACGCTAATTATCTGGCTTTTCGTCTGGAGTCGGCCTATCCGGTGTTATTTAAGGGTAGCGCGGGAACGGTTGCCCACGAGTGCGTGATTGATTTACGTCCCCTGAAAAAACAGGCCGGCATCGAGGTGGAAGATGTGGCAAAACGCTTGATGGATTTCGGTTTCCACGCGCCGACGGTTTCCTGGCCTGTGGCGGGTACAATGATGGTGGAACCCACGGAAAGCGAATCTTTGGGGGAATTAGACCGTTTTTGTGAAGCTTTGTTAACTATCTATCAAGAAGTACAGGCGATCGCTAATGGTAGTATGGATATCCACGATAATCCTTTAAAAAATGCCCCCCACACAGCTGCGGTTTTAACTGCTGATGATTGGAGTCGTCCCTATTCCCGTCAACAGGCAGCTTACCCGCTTTCTTGGCTAAAAGATTATAAATTCTGGCCGGTAGTGGGACGGGTTGATAATGCCTACGGGGACAGAAATCTGGTTTGTTCCTGTGAGGGGATGGACGCTTATAAGTAGGGTTTGCGGCAAAGAGTTTTTCCCGGGGGTAGGGTGTGGGGTGCATCTCATTTTTGTAAATCTACTAATTTGGGATTTTTCCAGGGAAACTTTCTCCTAAAATTGGGTGTGTTACTTTCAGTTTTATCACTCAATCCAAGCTTTTGGGTGGTAGAACCCCCCAAACCCCCCGTTGGGGGCGTGTGGCGCGGCCACTGAGCCTTTACATTGAGCTTGTCGAAATGTGTCGAAGTGCCGCCCCCAAACCCCGGAGCGCATTAGCTTTTCGGTGGGATGCTTACACGCGATTGTTCATATTTTTGTACCAATTTCAGAGTCACTGATAATTGCTGATTGTCGATATTTCTGCAAATGTGGGATGCAGCCGTGGGGTCTGGGGTGCAGGAATTATGAATTATGAATTGGGGAGGTGGGGAGAATAAATAAAAATAATCTCCTGTCTCCTGACTCCTATCTCCAGCAATCCTGACGACCGGCTCCGTTCGGCTAAGCTCACGGCCGAAGCCTAACCCTAACAAAGGCCTATTTTAAACACCTCTTGTGCCACTCGATCGCAACTTCCTACTGTTCCTAAACCGACTGTGGTTTCTGCGTATTCATCTAACATTTTTTGCCGACGTTGCTGATTTAATAATAAATCTAGACATTCCTGCATAATTCTCTCTGGGTTAGCTTCCTCTTGTAATAATTCGGGAACAATTTCTCGCATTAAAACTAAATTTACTGGTGAGACAAATGGTACAGAAAACTTCATAATATTGCGGGCAATCCAAGCAGTAACTGCACTTAAACGGTAAACCACCACCTGCGGCACGTTTAACAAAGCAATTTCGAGATTAACTGTACCAGACTTAGCCACAGCCAGATCGGCTGCGGCAATTGCTTCTAAAGTCTGATCTCGTTCCATAATCACCGCATTTAATCCATATTCCGCCACTAATTCTCGCATTTTGGGTTCGTATAAAGCTAGGGGAACGGGAATTAAAAACTTAATATCGGGGATTTTTTCCTGTAATTTTTGGGCAGCAGCGCACACCGTCGGCACGAGATATTTAAACTCCTGTTGACGGGAAGCAGGTAACAAAGCGATCACCGTTTCTTCGGGTTTTATTGCCCATTTTTGCCGCATTTCTTGCCGATTGGGAGCATTAGCCATACGATCAACTAAAGGATGTCCCACCCAAGTTACTGGTAAACCTTTTGTTTCAAAAAAACGAGCTTCGGCAGGAAAAATTGCTAATAATTTATCAGTGACAGCGATTAATTTTTCCGTATTAAATAACTTTTCTGCCGTGGCCCTGAGTTTAGCTGAGGGGATATTTTCTTCTGACCAAATCCACACCTGTGGGGCAATATAATAAATTATTGGCACTTGGGGAATAATTTTTTTAGCCGATTGACCGATCGCCACATTTGCCCCCACATAATCAATTAAAATGATTATATCGGGGGGATGATCTCTAAAAAACTCTTTTGCTCGTTTTTGTAGTTGTAAAGTTGGCAAAATAAAGGGGATAGATTCAATTAATCCCATGGCAGCCAGTCGAGTGGTTTTACCCAACATTTTTGCTCCAGCTAACTCCATGCGATCGCCGCCTAGGGCAAAAATTTCTAACTCAATTTCTTGGGTTTTAGCCAGTTTAAAAAGGGATTCAATCAGCATGGCTGCCTGTAAATCACCCGATACCTCACCTGTGCTAATAAATATACGCATTTGGATAATTATTTAATATAGGCAATGGGGAAATTCTGAGAACGGTGGGTTACGGCGAATAGTAAAGTTATTGGTGAATTATATCAGTTATTGTCGCCGTAAGGATTCAGGTGTCTCAAATGCAGTCACAGAGCGGCTCGAAAATTAAGGCTTTCAGCGTTTCTTAATGAGAATGAGCATTTGTCCATAATTCCCCTAAATGCTTACACAGCAAGGGGTTGACTGCTTTTTGTATGACCTGAATCCTTACTTGTCGCCTAACCCACCCTACCTTGGGATTATTTCCCCGGAATTAAACCGCGACGTTTTTCTCCTGTGGTAGAGGATTGTAAAAATTGACAGAGATGTTGAACATGGGGGTTATCGGTTAAGAGAGAAACTTGTTCTAAAGCCTCCTGAAGATTTATATTAGAACGATAGATAATCCGAAAAGCTTTTTTCAGTAAAGCTAAATCTTCATCGGTAAAACCGGCCCTTTGTAAACCGACTAAATTAAGAGTTCGTACCCGACAGGGATTGCCTTCCACTAAAGTAAAAGGGGGAACATCGCGATCAATACGACTCATTCCTCCTAACATGGCCATTTTGCCAATATGAACAAATTGATGTACTCCTAAAACCCCCCCGATAACTGCTTTTGATTCGATCTGGACATGACCGGCCAAGGCGACACTATTAGCGATAATAATGTTATCTTGCAAAATACAATTATGGGCAACGTGAACATAGGCCATTAATAAATTATTATTGCCAATTTGGGTAACTTCTCCCGTATCGGTGGCGCGATTAATCGTGACAAACTCGCGAATTTGGTTATGATCACCAATTTCTACGCTACTTTCGCCCCCTTTATACTTTAAATCCTGTGGTTCATTACCAATAACAGCCCCAGAAAAAATATGATTACCCTTGCCAATTTTGGTCGGACCTTCAATGACCACATGGGCATCAATAATTGTATCAGCTTCAATTTCCACATTGGCCCCGATCACAGCATAGGGACCAACTTTTACCTTGGGATCAAGTTTTGCCGACGGATGGATAACCGCAGTGGGGTGGATTAACGTATTCAAAGGGAAGTCTCCCGCGCTCAACTTCGTCACTGTATGAATCATGGTATAGCTTATCCTATATTGGACAGATTGTGATCAAGATTGATAGCGGTTGCTTAGGGAGGGGACGATTTTAATGGGGAACCAGAACCCGATAAACTATTAACCAGATTCTCTTGATTCCCCCGTCCCTCCCATCCTGATAAAAAATATATGAGCAATAATAGACCTAAAATTATAGTCTTAGATGATGACCCGACAGGTTCCCAAACAGTCCATAGTTGTCTGTTATTGATGCGGTGGGATGAAGATACTCTCCGCTTGGGATTGGCAGATAATGCGCCAATTTTCTTTGTTTTGACCAATACTCGCGCTTTAACCCCCGAAAAAGCCGAGTCTGTCACCAGAGAAGTCTGTCATAACCTGAAAACTGCCTTAACCAAAGAGGGAATCGAGGATTTTTTGGTGGTTAGTCGTTCCGATTCTACCCTGCGCGGGCATTATCCGATCGAAACTGATGTTATTGCCGAAGAATTGGGCGGTTTTGATGCACATTTCCTGATTCCAGCCTTTTTTGAGGGAGGTAGAATCACTCGCGATAGTATTCACTATTTAATCATCGATGGCGTTCCCACTCCCGTCCACGAGACGGAATTCGCTCGCGATTCGGTTTTTGCCTACCACTACAGTTATCTGCCGGATTATGTGGAGGAGAAAACGCAAGGTAAAATTAAAGCAGATGATGTAGAGAGATTTTTACTGGCAGATATCCGTCAAGGTAGTTTAGAACGACTGCAAAAGCTCAAAAATAATCAATGTGGGGTGGTAGATGGGGAAACTCAAGCGGATCTTGATCGCTTTGCTGAAGATATTTTAACCGCCGCAGGGGAGGGAAAAAAATTTTTATTCCGTAGTGCCGCCAGTATTTTAACTTCTTTGGCTAATTTAGGAACTCAACCGAACGCACCCGAATCTATGGGTAAATATAAGCCCACGGGGGAAGCCGGGGCAATTATCGTCGGTTCCCACGTCAAAAAAACTAGCCAACAATTAGATAAACTGCTTCAACAACCCAACACCGTCGGAGTCGAAATCGATGTGACGGCATTGCGCGATCGTCCCGAGCAACGAGATCAACTCCTAGCACAAGCTCTGGAAAAAGTCAAGCTTATTCACAAAAATAAACAAACCCCCGTGATCTATACCAGTCGGCAAGAGTTAACCTTTGCTTCTGTGCAGAAACGCCTTGATTTTGGGGTTGCCGTCTCCACCCTGTTAATGGACATTGTTAAGGGTTTACCCAGTGACATCAGTTTTTTAATCAGCAAAGGCGGAATTACCTCCAATGATGTCTTAAGTACGGGTTTAAGCCTACAGTCGGCCCGTTTACTCGGTCAGATTCTCCCCGGTGTCTCCATGGTTCGTACAGCAGCCGATCATCATCTCTTTCCTAATTTACCTGTGGTTCTTTTCCCGGGTAACGTTGGTGATGTCCAAGCTTTAGCCACAGTTTATCAACGTTTGTGTCAATAGGAGGCAATCAGTGGTCAGTGAGCAGATGTGAGTTTTCAGGTTCTTCGTTACTTGGTATGGTTCGATAGGGGGGCATAAATCGACTAAATTCTTATCTGGCAAGAGATTTAATTGATTAGTTCGCTCTAGATCAAAAACAATTGACAAAAATCGCCCTGGGAAGGCAAAAACCGGGAACGTTTGGCTCAAATTGCCAAAATACCTCCCAAGCCAGGACAGGAAGAGATTTATGCTAAACTCCAAGCCTGGAAAGCGAAGCTTGGACTAACTGCATGGATGCTTCTTTTAACCGCGAACCGAAACGCAAAAGGTATCGCCAGTTCAAAAATGAAGAGCGGCGAGTGAGGAAGTGTATGTGCCGGATGGAGTTAAAGTCACCGTGAAACGTTCTCGTACAATTGCCCGAACAGTGAATATTCAATGGGAGGCTCTTGGGGGGATGGATGTTAGTGTTGGGATAAAAGATATTGTGGATACATCGGTAAGAGGGGAGATAAAACGGATAAAAGGAGAAAATTTTCAAGAAAGTGAAACTATCGAATATAAAGTCGAATTGAATGGAGAGAAAAGTAATCGGTATAAACTCATCTGGATCGATACGTGGCGAAAGGGCAGCGTTGAACTTCGAGAAGAAAGTACAGAGGCAGAGAGTAAAATATATTTTCTTCCATTCGAGATTCGTGAAAAAACCGAACTTCATGTCAATGAGATTCATTTGAATTAGCATCAAGAAAAGTGCGATCGCTGATCTTGTAAGGTAAACAATGCCAATCTTAATTGATTAACTTAATGAAGATAAGGAGGAAACAATGAACGCTAAAGATTATCCCTTTGCTCAAGAATTGATTACTGCTCTATTTAATCGCGTCTAACTACTTAGTGTGATCGCCGATCTTGTAGATTGGGTTGACGAAAGGAAACCCAACAACCAATCGAGAGTTTTATATTGTATTTCAAGGAAGCATTAGCAGAATTCGAGAAAGAATCTTAAAAAAGGAGAATAAGACCATGACTCAAGCAATTAGTAGAGAAGACCTAATCATCGAAGGGAATATTCGGTTTGATACAACTAACCTTAAACATAACATGAGGTCAAGATGATTACAGAAAATATGGTAAAACCTTCTTGTTGGATAGAAACGGGAGTAAAGATAAGTAAAGTCAGACAGCTTTATTTGTTTAAATTTACTGACCAACTTCAAGAACGTTTAGATGAACTTTCCGAAAAGACAAAAAGAGAATCTTTGACTTCAGAAGAAGCAGCAGAATTAGCGGGAATTTTAGAACTAAATCAAATTTTTACCCTACTAAATGCCAAAACAATTGCTGAATCTTAATGATTGATAAAACCATCCATAAATTCATTCGAGAACGAGCAGAATATCTGTGTGGATACTGCCATTCTCCCGAAGAAGCAAGTGCCGCTTTATTTGAGATAGATCATATTATTCCCCAATCTTTATAGCGGTATGCAGTCGGATGAGGTATACTGCAACAAGCTATAAGGCAGTCTAGGCAAGACTTTGTCTGTATCTCACTCAAGCGAATACCGCTATAGGTGGATCTGAACTCTTGTAGAGGCGTTTTATTTGCTTATCTACAATGCCTGCCAGTAGGATGGTAAAATGTCAACTTTGCCTGTCGTATAGAGTAATATGGAGTTAGTTTCTAGGAGGCTTAGGGTATGACTATGACAACAAATGCACAAGCAGCAATCATTCGTACAGAGCGCGGACTGATGATCGCTGGAACACGCATCACCATTTATGATGTTATGGACTATGTAACCGCCCAATACCCGCCCAAATTCATTCACAAAACCTCCCCTCCCTCTCGGCTACATTAGCAAGGTTGCAGCTAACCCAATTATTCTGTACAATTAACACGGTAGCAGAACGGAGCGAGATCGATATGTTAGTGCGTTATTCTTTAAGTGATTATATAGGAACAGCGATCGCCACTTCGGAAATTGAACAGTTAGAAGATGGTAACTATGTTGGGAGGATACCAGGCTGTCAAGGTGTGATCGCTTTTGGAGATAGCTTATCAGAATGTCAAGCCGAGTTGCGATCAACCCTAGAAGATTGGATTTTAGTAGGATTAAAATTAGGTCATACTTTACCTGTAATTGCCGGGATAGATCTTAATCAGGAGTACGTTTGTGAGTCGCTTGATCCCGTGTAAAAGGAGAGATTTTATTAAAAAACTGCGTAAATTAGGTTTTGAGAAGCTCCAATCAGGTACAAGACATGAATTTATGGTTTACCAACAGCATCGTCTTACTATTCCCTCTAATTCTGAGTATTCTGTACCTCAATTGAGAATGATGATTCGGGAGGTTGAAACTATTATTGCTCGTCAGATAAATATTGATGAATGGAATGAACTTTAAATTAAATTTAAACCTAAAATATAAGCGATCGCTGCTCTTGTAGCACAATTGTCGTTCTCAGACTTGACAATAGGTGACGTTTGTTGTTCAATATGTTAAAATCTCGAATGCAATTTTTCCGTCTTCAAGCTAAAGTGCTTGAGACGCATGACTTCTCGGACTTGTTCTAACAGTCGAGGGGATTGTGCTTCTTCTGTCATCGGCAAATGCGGTAAGATCCACTTGAAGGGAATACCAGACCACCCTCTGCGGTTATTATTCCCTAATTGAGGTGATTAAACCGCACAGTGCGGTATTAGGTATGATTAAGGGGGTGTTAGACCGATGGAGGTGGGATAGTAAGATAGAGGAGGGTGCTAGACCGCAGAGAGCGGTATAATTAATAGTTGGGCTGCTTCATCACTCGGTTGAGGCAGTGCATTCCGTTTACTTGTTAAGTGTTATTGTCCTTGAGTAAAAAATGCAAGTTGTAGCCGTGCAAAGTATAGTTCGGTGTTGAGGGAGTTGAGAAGTGGGATGAGCAGCAAGGGTATAGTTGTCATTATTCTGTTCTTATTTTTTACAGTTCTCGTTATATGTTGGATATTTGCTACATTGGGAGCAACCTCTGAAGGTGTTATAGCCTTGGTAGTATTTGTCCTTGTGCCTGTTGGAGGATATTTATTTAAGCCCATCCGAGACGAATTAGATTCCTTTATCAGCAATTTATTTATTAAAAAATCAATTTACCGAATTTGCATTTTTGGTCGCCCTGGCAGTGGTAAGTCCACCTTTATAGAAACTGCCTTCACACTTATTAATCCGAATAGAGATAGGAGATCGACTGAAGTTTTTGATTATTATGAATTCAAAGTTCAGTTAGGTTTAAGGAACTTTGCCGATGTGGCGATAGCAGACTATAAAGGACAAAATCCTAGTCAGGTAATAATTCAGGCTTCGCCAGATTTCTTTGGCTCTGAAGGTAGCCGAGTAATTAACGCAGTTTTACTCATTGTAGATCTTGTTCCTAGAAAAACCGACGAAAAGGGTAAGCTGCTTAGCGATGAAGCTTTATTTGAATGGTTGAAACAGGGAGATATTATAGGAAAAATAGAAGCAAGAGTCCAAGAACACCATGATTACATTAATGAAGCCTCTTTAGAACTGCTTTTTGCAAGTTTATATAGCAGCAACCTGAAAAGCGTCATATTTTTAATTAATAAGCTAGATCTAATTGACAATCTAATTAACGATGGATACATTACATTAAATAATTTTCGCAATGGTAAAGAATATGCCAAGCATAAATTTGAGATAATGATTAAAAATATTTCTAGAGCTTGTTCTGAGTTGAAGATAGAAGACTTCTCAGAAGATTCTTCAGTTTTTACAGTATGTGCAAAAAAGACAGATGATCTCAAACCTTTAATCGTTAATTTATTAGGGAAACGGAATTAAATATGTCTGAAAAACCACCAAACTATAGTGATCCTGAAGATAAAGTTGACTACCAAGTTATCAAGTCTTCCTATGGACGTGCGAACAAAACCTCTGCACGCAACAATCTGTACTTTTTAGTCGCCCTCACCATAATTGTCCTCCTTTGTGCAATGGTGTTTTTTCAATCACTAAAAATTGGAGATTTGAAAGAAAGAGTAACAAATCTGGAAACAAAAGTTACAAACCTAGAATCTCAAGTTACAAACCTAGAATCTCAAGTTACAAACCTAGAATCTCAGTTACGATCGCTTTTTCAACCACCTTATCACTAGCTAATCTTCTTGGCTACCAAGGATTAAAGCGTCAAGAGAATTGGGAAAATCACCTCGCTCAACCATTTTTGTGAAAACTTTGTAACAATCATTTTTATCCCCTTGTTTGCGAGGATAGCCTAGCCATAAAACAAAAATTGCTTTATACTCCTTGGTTTGTATAGTGCGATCGCCGCTCTTGTAGGGTGCGTTAACGAAGTGTAACGCACCTAATCTATGGTTATTCAATAATTGATGTAATGGTGGATTACGCTGCGCTAATCCACCCTACGGGGGGTTAAAATTATTATTCTTCCCCTATTTTTTCGGTTATGCTACAGTGCTTGTGAAGCAGCATAGACTTTTACTTCCTTCTCTAAACGTTCTCTGAGCCTATCTTTTTCTACTTCAATATCATACCTTGTTTGAAGATTCATCCAGAACCTTTCAGACATACCAAAATAACGGGAAAGCCTTAAGGCAATATTAGCAGTAATTCCTCGCTTTTCCTCGATAATTTCCTTGATTTGCTCTATTGGTACATTAAGATCTTCTGCCAAACGTTCTTGGCTAATTTCCATCGGTTTGAGAAATTCTTCTAACAGAATCTCACCAGGATGAATGGGGGCTAATAATTTTTTCTCAGTCATGATTATTGAGTAACAATTAATGATAATCGACTATTTCTACATTGTAGGCGTTGCCATTTTTCCAAATAAAACAGATCCGCCACTGATCGTTAATTCGGATACTATGCTGATTTTTTCTATCTCCTGAGAGTTTTTCCAACCGATTAGATGGAGGAATGTATAAATCCTGTAAAGTTTCGGCCGCGTCTAAAACTTCTAGCTTTCTCCGAGCATTTCGTTGAATATCTTGAGGTAATTTTCGTGAAAATTTACGTTTGAATACTTGCTCTGTCTCCTTAGATGCAAAACTCTTAATCATCAATAATTAGGAAAATGCACTACTATCATATCATCTTAGTGCGATCGTCGATCTCATGCTAACGTTAGATCGCAATCTTTCTGTGAAGGCGCAGTTGAAAGCGTATCTGTGGGTTACGATCGCTTTTTCAACCACCTTATCACTAGCTAATCTTCTTGGCTATCAAGGATTAAAGCGTCAAGAGAATTGGGAAAATCACCTCGCTGAACTATTTTTGTGAAAACTTTGTAACAATCATTTTTATCCCCTTGTTTGCGAGGATAGTCTAGCCATAAAACAAAAATTGCTTTATACTCCTTGGTTTGTATAGCCCGAAAGAATAAGCGATAACGGTCAGGTAGTCCCATCTTTTTGACTCTTCCGTAATGCTTGAGCGCCCCAGTCAGAGCAAAATGGGAAGCAAAAGGGTCGAGAGGGATTTTTTCTTTAATGGCGACCATAATCGCCCTGTAGAGTTTGACTGTAGAATGAGTACGGTATGCTTCTGTTGGCAAGGTGTTTTTTAGTTTACGAACCTCAACTTGTAAATCGCGCCGTTGTTGCCCAAAAAGTCTTTTAATAAAGTAGATTCGCCAACCGTTAACTATCAAGTTCTACTCCTACCATTAACTCTTCATCGACCGCTGCCATTGCTTCCGTATAAGCTTCTAACTCGGCATCAGGATTTAATAGGGCTTGCTTGGTCAGAAAATCTAAGAATAAACTCAGCATCAGTTCATCTTCCTCCTGTTCTACAGATTGAGGCTGTAAGCGGACTAATAAGGTATCAGGGCTGATAACTTCAACAGCACCTTTAGCTTCTTTGAATTGGGGATTATCCTTAAAAAAACTGGCACTCAGACGGAAACCTGAAGCATTGCCTATTCTAGCCCAGGTTAGATTGTATTGTTTGTTACTCATGATTTTAGGCAAGGTTTACTACATATCATGTTATTACATAATTTGATAACATACAAGGCTGCCCAGCTTCTCAACCGCGTTTTAGCTGAACTTCCCCCATACATATATACTATAATAGCCGAAACCCCTTATCTATCAATGGATACACCCATTAAGTTTTCTTAATGTACCCATGTAATTTGTAACATTTATTAATGGACAAGAGTTCTCTCTATTAGAAGAGACAAAATAGCTAGGCGATTGGATCGCGTCTTTTCCGAACTGTTTGACATATTCTGAGTCCAAGGCTAGAACCGATACAGACCGATTTTAGCTTACTGCATGAAAGCGAGATACCGTCACCGAATCTATCTGAACGACCAACAGCAAGAGGGTTTAGCCAAGCTGTTCGGATGCGTTCGTTTGGTCGCGAACAAGTGATCGGATCGCTTTCTTTTTCGAGGTTAACCACGATAGCCAAGCGCGGGCGGGGCGATCGTAAAAGGTAAAAATATCCCCGTAAGCGACCATTGCGTCCTGGTGGTGTAACCAATGACGTTCTGGGGTGGTGATGTATAGGCGATCGCAAATCCGCGCAATCGGTTCTGGAGTCTTCCATTCTAAAATCGAAACGTGTCGCCAGATAACGTGTAATTCCCCTAAAATTAAGCCGATAACCGTTCCGAAGGGCGATATCTTCCAGAACCACGGAATAAAGATAAAGTAGGGGAGCGCGCCGAGAAAGCCATCGAATAAAACTAGCGGATTTCGATTTAACACCGCGTAATGAAAAAAGTTCCGATTTTTGCCGTGGTGTACCGCAGCGTGAAACTTGCCGAAAACGTGTTCTGGAACATGGTAGAGAAACGTGGAAATCAAATCACCGAGTAGCAAGAGCGCTAGGGTGATCAGGATGGCTTTTAGTATAAGTAGTGTCAAAATTTTCCCTTTAACTTTTCGCTCGATCGTGTTTTGCAATTCACTATAAAAGAGAAAGTTAAATTTTTCTTTATGATTAAGTTAATTTTTAAAATCACGCCTTATGTGAGTTGCCCAAAGGGTTGAACAGGAGTCTGCTCAAAGGTGAGAACATCAATACCAAAACGCTGACGCAACAGTATCCGCAGGGTGCGACTTACCATTTTAGCGGCAACCCGGACACAAAGTCCCTCAACTTTCTTTCTGAGCAATCGCTCCAAGTTGCGTCCTGTATTCTGCACCTCATTGAAAACCCCCTCAATCCGTTCTCGAAAATGTTGAAGAAGTCGCTCAAAGACGAGAGAAGTTTGTTGATGTTGATTGATTCTCTTAGCTGTAGAGACTCGATTACCTGTGGTTTTTGATATCTCAGTCTGCCAATCAGTACCAATAAACCCCTTGTCGGCTAGGATATTGTTGCTTTGAATGAACTGCAATACGGATTCTGCTGCGGGAGCGTTCGTCAGTATGAGCAGGGACGAGGGAATAAACCAAAAGGTCGACATTTCACTATCACTGAAACTAGGCTCAGGTTCAGGCAGCATGGGAGTCAAGCGATATCCCTGTTCTTGATACCAGTCATCCACCAGGACATAAATAATACTCAAGAGGGTGGGAGCATCTATCCTATTCATGGGAGGCCTCATGCTTTGGAGTGATTACCTTTATTGTGATGCCTCCCTTTGATTTTACAAACCTCTCTATCTCACATCAGCCGTAATTCCTAATTCATAATTCCTAATTCCTACTGCTGTCGGCTGCTCAAGGTTCATAATTAAAGAAACATCTTTACTGATAGCCAGTTAATTTTTATGAAAACTGTTGCCGATACGGACTTGCAAAGGCTAGAAGACTTAATTATCAACGGACAAAAAGCGATCGAGACTCGTTTCACGGCGATCGAGAATAGTATCGTCGAAATTAAAGCTGATATTGGCGAAATTAAAGCTGATATTAAGGAAATCAAGCAAGATGTTAAATCCCTAGAGATAGGACAGGCAAAATTAACCGAAAGAGTCGAAGGGATGGAGAATCGCCTCAAAATAGTCGAGGGCAGTCAAAAAAATCAAATTTGGGCATTAATAACCATTTTAGGCGGTTCACTGATTACCGCTTCCGTCGGTTTGCTGATCGCTATTTTGCACTTTGTCTTTTTTAAGTAAAAAATTATCTTTATGGATGAAACTAAAACTGGAATAAATCAAGAAATCGACCTAGAAACCGAAAAAATTGAGCCATCAGCCTCGGTAAGGTCAAGATACGCCCAAATTCACCTAAAAAGTGAGGGCGAGAAATTGGTGCTAATTTTACCCAAAACTGGTGCCGGGGAGACAAGTCAGGATTGGACAGATATCTTGACAGGATTGAAATATTATCTCCGTAATCGCGGTCAAAACTGCCCGGCTAGAACACCTGTACACCTACGGTCAAGCGATCGCCTGATGGATACGCGGCAACTACAAGCGATCGCCACAATTTTAGACAGCGCCGAATTACCCCTGCACACGATCCAAACCCAAAGAAGACAAACCGCCGTGGCAGCGGCAACTATGGGTTACAATGTCGAACAAATGCAATCAAATGCCACGGTTTTCGGGGACGAGCAACCGCTGCCATCCCTCCTCGCCGAACCTTTGTACCTAAAAACTACGCTGCGATCGGGTGTAGAAATCCGTCACCCGGGTACAGTTATAGTCATGGGCGATATCAACCCCGGCGGATCGATCGTCGCTGATGGCGATATATTAGTTTGGGGGAGTTTACGCGGTGTGGCCCATGCGGGATTCCACGGCGATCGAGCGGCGCTAATCATGGCCCTGCGAATCGATTTAACTCAACTGAGGATCGCGGAATTAGTGGCACGAGCCCCGGCTTTAAAAAGCGATCGCATAGAACCGGAAATCGCCTGTATCAGCGAAGGAGGAATCCGCATCACTGGGGCTTATAATTTTTCCAGAACCTACACCTTTAAAGATCAAGTGGGGTGGGTCGAAAAAAGGTGATCAGTGATCAGTAAACAGTGATCAGTAAACAGTGATTCAGTGACTGCTAAAAATAGCGATTAACTGCGTTGAAACAAAAAACTCTATAAAACTGATAACTGATAGCTGATAACTGATAGCTGATAACTGATAGCTGATAACTAATAACTGATAACTGATATAAATTATGGCTCGTGTAATTGTGGTGACATCGGGAAAGGGAGGAGTCGGTAAAACGACGGTAACGGCGAACTTAGGTTCAGCTTTATCTCAATTAGGCTGTCGAGTCGCCCTTGTCGATGCCGATTTCGGACTGAGAAATCTCGATTTATTGTTAGGATTAGAACAGCGTATCGTTTATACTGCCCTCGATGTGGTGGCGGGAGATTGTAGCCTTGATAAAGCTTTAGTTAAGGATAAAAGACAGGAAAATCTGGTTCTATTACCGGCGGCACAAAATCGTACCAAAGAGGCAATTACTGCCGATCAAATGAAGGATTTAGTCGCCCAATTGTCAAAAAGTTATGATTATGTATTGATTGATTGCCCGGCAGGAATTGAAATGGGTTTCCGCAATGCGATCGCCGCTGCCCAAGAAGCGATCATCGTTACTACCCCAGAAATGTCGGCGGTGAGAGATGCCGATCGCGTGGTGGGATTACTAGAAAGCGAGGATATTAAGGGTATTCGTCTGATTGTCAACCGGCTGCGGCCAGAAATGATCCAACTTAATCAGATGATCAGCGTCGAGGACATTCTCGACTTATTGGTAATTC
Organism: Microcystis aeruginosa W13-11; assembly: GCA_009995705.1. Classification (GTDB taxonomy): domain Bacteria; phylum Cyanobacteriota; class Cyanobacteriia; order Cyanobacteriales; family Microcystaceae; genus Microcystis; species Microcystis aeruginosa_F. The sequence goes on along the minus strand of JAADBR010000058.1, from coordinate 9,499 downwards.
CCCTGTTGGGGATTATTCCCGACGATCAAAGAATTATTATTTCCACTAATAAAGGAGAACCATTAGTATTAGAGGAGAAGACTTCTCTCCCCTCTATGGCCTTTAGAAACATTGCCCAACGTTTACAGGGTCGCGATGTGCCGTTTCTAGATTTGATGGCCAGTCAGGAAGGTTTTCTTACCCGTCTGCGTCGTCGCTTGTTTGGGCCTTAAACTCTCTCATCTCAATCCCTTAACCTACTATGAATGACCTGATCGATAAACTTCTAGCATGGCGCGGTTCGGGCAAAAGTGGCGACCAAGCTAAAAAACGCTTAAAACTTATTCTGGCCCATGATCGCGCCGATCTTAGTCCCGAACTTCTCGATATGATGCGTCAAGAAATCTTAGAAGTGGTCGGTCGTTATCTTGATATCGACACCGAGGAAACCGAGTTACTCTTAGAAAGTGACCAACGAACTACCGCCCTGATTGCTAATTTTCCGATTCGTCGCATCAAACGCCGTCCTTTAACCGAGAAATTGCCATGAAAACTCAACCGATAGAGCTTTGGCTTAGTCTAGCGGTCAGTCCCTTTCTTCTCTCCTATCTGGCCTTGGGATCCCTCAATCATTGGTTAATTGAATTGGGCCAGGAAAGTGAGGAATTGTTTCGCGGCGATCGCTTGCCCCTTCTCAATATTCCCGAGCAGTTACCGGTCAACAGTGACCAATAATCCAAGAAAAAAATCCTTTTGCCCCCTAAAGAGAGGCAATAATAGTGAAATTTTCGTTAAAAATCGGAAAAATGTGATTCTTTGGCATAAAATCTCACTTTTGACCAACCCTAAAGAACTAATCCCGATATATCAGTGATCAGTTATCAGTTATCAATGATCAGATTTGAGTTTTCAGTGAATATTATTAAGGGGCAAGTTCTGAGCTTTCTTTTTACTGATAACTGATTACTGATGACTGATTACTGTTTACTGATTACTGATTACTGATTACTGAAATTATGAGCGTCCTTGTCCCCTCAACCGAAACCGAACAGGATATTTTCAGCACTTCCAACCTGTTTCTGCAGCAAAGACTGAAATTAATCGAAGATTTATGGAAAGAAGTCTTGATCTCCGAATGTGGTCAAGAATTAGTCGATTTACTGGAATTACTGCGCCATCTCTGTTCTGAGGAAGGACAAGTGACCGATGATAGTGCGGAGGCAACGATCGCCAAAATGATCGAAGACTTGGAACTAGGGGAAGCAATCAAAGTCACCCGCGCTTTTGCCCTCTATTTCCAGTTAATCAATATTATTGAACAACACTACGAACAAAGAGATCAGCAACTACTGCGACGGACGGTGATCGGGGAAGAAAATGAGAGTCCCAAGGCTGAACCAACGCAAAAAAGCCTTTTAGCCACCATTGTCGGGGCCGATTGGCTAGAAAAAACCCTGAACGAGTCCGATCACTCCAGTCCAAAATCGGGACTATTTCACTGGTTATTTCCCTATCTCAAACAGGTGAACGTCCCTCCCCAGGAAATTCAGCGTCTTCTCGATCAATTAGATATTCGTCTGGTTTTTACGGCCCACCCCACGGAAATTGTCCGTCACACCATTCGCATCAAACAGCGTCGCATTTCGGGCATTCTTGAAAAACTCGACCAAGCAGAAGAAATCTTTCGCAGCATGGGGTTAACTAACTCCAGAGAAGCACAAACAGTCACCAAACAGTTAAAAGAAGAAATACGTTTTTGGTGGCGAACAGATGAACTACATCAATTTAAACCCACCGTCGTCGATGAAGTGGATTATGCCCTGCACTACTTCGATGAAGTTCTCTTCGATTCCCTACCCCAGTTAACCGTGCGTCTGCGGCAAAGCCTACAATTCTCTTTTCCCCGTTTACAAGCGCCGAAAAATAACTTCTGTCGCTTCGGTTCTTGGGTTGGGGGGGATCGGGATGGCAATCCCTCCGTTACCCCCGAAGTCACTTGGAAAACCTGCTGTTATCAGCGCAATCTCGTTGTTAAAAAATATCTCGATGCTATTCGCGACCTGACCAGTATTTTAAGTGCCTCCCTGCACTGGTGTCACGTCTTGCCGGAGTTGCTGGACTCCCTAGACAGAGATAAACAGCAAATGCCCGAAATCTATAGCCAGTTAGCAATCCGCTACCGTCAGGAACCCTATCGCCTGAAATTGGCCTTTGTTCAAAAACGTCTGGAAAATACGCGCGATCGCAATAATCGCCTCAATGACCCGGAAGAACGACAATTATTAACTAAACTCAACGAAACCAACATCTATCGTTCCGGTTCCGAGTTTTTAGCCGAATTACAGCTATTACAGCGCAGTCTCTTGCAAACCGGTCTTTCCTGTCAAGAACTGGATCAACTGATCGCCCAAGTGGAGATTTTCGGCTTTGTCCTGACTCAGTTAGATTTTCGGCAAGAATCCACCCGTCACGCCGAATGTATTGAAGAAATCGCCGCCTATCTCGGAGTTTTACCCAAACCCTACGGCCAATTAAGCGAATCAGAAAAAATCGCCTGGTTAGTGGCGGAATTAAAAACCCGTCGTCCCTTAATTCCCCGGGAAATGCCCTTTTCGGAAAGAACCTGCGAAACCATTGAAACCCTGGGAGTTTTAAGAAGTCTGCAAGGGGAATTTGGCCTAGAAATCTGCCAAACCTACATTATCAGCATGACCAACGAGGCCAGCGATGTGCTAGAAGTGCTGTTATTAGCTCAAGAAGCCGGTTTATACGACCCCGCCACCAGCCGCAGCTCCCTCCGCATTGTTCCCCTCTTTGAAACCGTCGATGACCTCAAACACGCCCCCGGCATCATGCAGACTTTGTTTGAATTGCCCCTCTACCGGGCAGCCCTAGCTGGCGGTTACGACCATTTAGCGGCTTTAAACGGGGAGGACGTGACCCCGGAACCGGCCATCCTCGAACCGAGTAATTTACAGGAGATTATGGTGGGTTACTCCGATAGTAATAAAGATTCCGGCTTTTTAAGCAGTAATTGGGAAATTCATAAGGCCCAGAAGGCTTTACAAAAAACCGCTAAACAATACGGCGTGGATCTACGTCTTTTTCATGGCCGGGGCGGTTCCGTCGGTCGCGGTGGTGGACCGGCCTACGCCGCTATCCTCGCCCAACCCCGGGGAACTATTAACGGTCGCATTAAAATCACCGAACAGGGCGAGGTTTTAGCCTCGAAATACTCTTTACCTGAATTGGCCTTGTATAACCTCGAAACGGCCGTAACGGCAGTTATACAGGCAAGTTTACTGGGCAGTGGTTTTGATGATCTCGAACCCTGGAATCGCATCATGGAGGACTTGGCCACCTGTTCACGGCAAACCTATCGCAGTTTGATTTATGAAGAACCAGATTTTTTAGACTTCTTTCTGTCCGTGACTCCCATTCCTGAAATTAGTCTTTTACAGATTAGTTCCCGACCAGCCCGCCGGAAAAGTGGTCAACAGGATTTAAGTACCCTGCGGGCAATTCCCTGGGTATTTAGTTGGACCCAAACCCGTTTTCTTTTACCAGCTTGGTATGGTTTAGGGACAGCTTTACAGATGTTTCTCGATGATTCTCCTAACCGAAATTTGGAATTGTTACGCCATTTTTATCACAAGTGGCCTTTCTTCCAGATGGTGATTTCTAAGGCAGAAATGACTCTATCAAAGGTGGATCTACAGATGGCCTATCACTACGTCAGTGAACTTTCTAAGCAGGAAGATCGAGAACGTTTTGAACGTCTGTTTGAAAGGATCAAAGAGGAATATAATCGCACTAGCGAGATTGTTCTCCAGATCACCGGCGAGAAACATTTATTAGATAATGATCCGAGTTTACAGCGCTCGGTGCAGTTACGCAACGGTTCGATCGTTCCCCTCGGTTTCCTACAGGTGTCTCTCCTGAAGCGTTTACGTCAATACAATAGTCAAGCTCAGTCCGGTGTGATTCATTTCCGCTATTCTAAAGAGGAGTTATTAAGGGGCGCTTTAATGACGATTAATGGTATTGCCGCAGGGATGAGAAATACCGGTTGATTACAGATAATTAATGGTAGTTTTCGGGTGGTTATCTTGAAGGTAATCCACCCTATTTTTGGGATTTGTTAACTTTTTGTATAATTTCTACTGAGTTGTTATTTTTAAACCCACATTCAGCACTTGATGATGTGAGTATATATACTTAACGAGCTACTCCCAGCAGATTATTTTCAATATCTCCCCCATGAGAGATTTAGACAAAAATACTTAAATAGCTGTAAGCCTTTCTATGACTGGGTTAGGTTAAATAAAAAATATTCAAAATAACCTGCTGGATGTGGGTTTAAAGGGAAACTCCCCGATAAAATTGGGCATTACTTCCGATTTTATCACTCAATCCAAGCTTTTGGGGGGTTCTACCCCCCAACCCCCCCCCCGCATTAGCTTTTCGGTGGGATGCTTACAGGCAGCTGCTGATACATTTGTAATTATTTAAAAGTCACTGATAATTGCTGATTATCGGTGTTTCTGCAAATGTGAGATGCACCCAATCTGCTTAACCCGAACTGACGTTAATATTACTATCACTTATTGACTAAAAATGAAGATTTTACTGCTAACAGTTGACAATTGATGAGCGACCCCGAAGAGAGGCAATTAAGCTCACCGGTGTGTCGGAAGATTAGAGATTGTGCCAGAATGGAGAAAGTGACCCAAGGATTACAGGTAAATTGTTAAAAAAAAGGATCGAGTAACCGTGACTGATACCAACCTAGATATACTATCTCTGACGGATCCAGCGATCGCAGGGATTCTGCAAAAAGAACTGCAACGTCAAAGAGATCACCTAGAATTAATCGCTAGTGAAAACTTCACCTCGGCTGCCGTCATGGCCGCCCAGGGTTCGGTTTTAACCAACAAATACGCGGAAGGACTGCCCAAAAAACGCTACTATGGCGGTTGCGAATACATTGACGAAGCGGAACAATTAGCGATTGATCGGGTTAAACGACTATTTGGGGCAAACCACGCTAACGTACAACCCCACTCCGGGGCCCAAGCTAATTTCGCCGTTTTTCTGACCCTCTTGCAGCCCGGCGATACGATTATGGGCATGGATCTCTCCCACGGTGGTCATCTTACCCACGGTTCCCCCGTTAACGTTTCCGGAAAATGGTTCCGAGTAGTACAGTACGGAGTAAGTCCCGAAAGCGAGTGCCTGGACTACGATCTCATCCTTGACATCGCCCGCAAGGAAAAACCCAAACTAATTATCTGCGGTTATTCTGCCTACTCGCGCCAGATTGATTTCGAGAAATTCCACGCCATCGCTGACGAAGTGGGGGCCCACCTGATGGCAGATATCGCCCATATTGCTGGTTTAGTGGCCACTGGTCATCATCCTAATCCCCTACCCCACTGTGATGTGGTCACCACCACCACTCACAAAACCCTGCGCGGTCCTAGGGGGGGGTTAATTATGACCAAAGACGAGGAATTAGGCAAAAAATTCGATAAATCCGTCTTCCCCGGTACCCAAGGCGGTCCCCTAGAACACGTGATTGCGGCGAAAGCGGTGGCTTTTGGGGAAGCATTGAAACCGGAGTTTAAAATCTATTCAGGCCAAGTAATCGCTAATGCCCAAGCTTTGGCCGGTCAGTTGAAGGCTAGAGGGATTAAAATTGTCACCGATGGTACGGATAATCACTTGATGTTACTCGATTTAAGATCCGTGGGCATGACTGGGAAAGAAGCCGATCGCTTGGTGAGTACCATCAATATTACCGCTAATAAAAACACTGTTCCCTTCGATCCCGAGTCTCCCTTTGTCACCAGTGGTCTGCGCTTGGGTTCCCCGGCTATGACCACCAGAGGACTAGGAGAAACGGAATTTATCGAGATTGGCAACATTATCGCCGATATTCTCCTTAATCCCGGTGATGAAGCCCTGAGAACTGCTTGCCGTCAACGGGTAGCCAAACTCTGTGAAAGCTTCCCCCTCTATCCCCATCTCCATATTTCCGTCCCCGCCTTGGCCTAAAAAGAGAGATAATAAAAATTCATAATTGGCGATTGCCTGTCAGTTGCCAATTGTGAATTAAATCGCCCCCCCAATTCCCATGTCCGGAGATTTATACTATCTAATTGCTTTTCTGATCGCCCATACCGTGGTACTTTGGAGTACCCCCCTCGTCAGAACCGTCGGACTGAAAAGCGGTTACGTCGATAAACCCAACGAAAGGAAGGTCCATGAAAGGCCTATGGTTCGACTGGGGGGAGTTTCGATTTTTGTCGGCGCTTTAACTGCCCTCCTGATCGTTTGGTGGTTGGGAGGGTTTGCTGGTTTAAACAGCGATCGAGAATGGGAAGTGTGGGGCTTAACTCTAGGCGGTTTCGGCTTTTTCCTCATCGGTCTAGCAGATGATCTTTTTAATCTTTCGCCCCTCAATCGTCTGGTAATGCAGTTTAGCGTCGCTTTTCTAGCTTGGCAAGCTGGGGTAAGGATCGATTTCCTCTCTATTCCCTTCGGCGATTTATTACAAATTCATTGGCTAAGTTTACCGATTACTCTCCTCTGGTTAGTGGGGATGGCTAACGCGATTAACTGGATTGACGGTTTAGATGGATTAGCGGCGGGAGTTTCGGGTATATCTGCCGTGGTTATTTTAATTGTAACTTTGGTGATGGGACAACCGGCCGCCGCTATTATTGCCGCAGCTTTAGCGGGTGGGGCTTTGGGTTTTCTGCGTTACAATTTTAACCCCGCTCAAATTTTTATGGGGGATGGTGGGGCCTATTTTATGGGTTTTACCCTAGCGGGTGTGGCGGTGATTGGATTGGCTAAAACCACTGCTGTGACTACTGTTGCCGTTACCGCCGTCCTATTACCCTATCTCATCCTCGCGGTTCCTCTCCTCGATATGTCCACGGTGATTATTTCCCGTCTCAAACGCGGAAAATCCCCTTTTGTGGCTGATAAACGTCATTTACACCATCGTTTACTCAAAGCTGGCATCTCTCACCGTCTGACAGTATTATTTATCTACGCCCTCACTCTCTGGGTGGGCAGTTTAGCCCTCGGTTTCTCCAATGTTCCCAGTGGTTGGGGTTTTGCCTTTGGTGCGACTCTCCTCCTCGGTTACGTCGGTTGGCAAGTCTGGCGCAATCGTGGCAGTGAACCGTAAGCCATCTTAAACTAGAAAAAAGATTAATAATTAAGATAGCGGCAGGATGACCCTGGGAGTTTAGCAAATGTCTAACGAAACCGTAACTTATTCCCTTGAAACGGTCCTCAAGGAAATCAAAGACAGCATCAAGGAAGTCAACCACAAAGCTGATAGAATCGATCAACGTCTGACAAAATTAGAAATCGGACAGGCAGAACTTAAAGGAGAAATTAAAGCTTTAGATGAGCGACTAAGCACAAAAATTGACGGATTGACCGCTAGAGTTGCCTTTACTAATCGAGGCATTTTGATCGCCCTTGTTGTTGCTATTTTAGGAGGAGCAGCTAAACTTTTTGGGTTTATTGGCAACCCCTAATTAAAGTTATCAAAAGTGGCAGTTTAGGAAAATGTCTAACGAAACCGGAACTTATTCCCTAGAAGCAGTCCTGACAAGGATTGAGGGAAAAATCGACTTTTTACAAAGAGATGTTAATGAGCTAGAGATAGGACAATCGGAAATAAGGGGGGATATTAAAGCTCTAGATTCTAAAGTTATGGAAATAGAAAAGCGTATTGACGACCTGAATTCACGGGTGAATATTACCACTAATGGGTTTCTTGGCATTGTCGGAATTTTGGTGACAGGAATACTAGACATTCTGGGAAAAATCGTCTTTTTTCCTAATCCCTAAAAGTCATCCTTAGTCTTGCATATCGGCAATTTTGATGCCTTGTCGATTAGAGAAAAAATCAGCAAAAGTAGGAGTTTAGCACAATATCTAACGAAACCGTAACTTAACGTCAGTTCGGGATAAGGGTGGAAAGAAAAGTCGGGGGGTAAGCTGAAAAATATATAAACTCAGCACTCCCAACCCATCTATGTCTAGTCTAGGGTAATGATTCCCGATCAGTCTTTAAACCTCTAGCTTGATCATGACTTTTCTGATAAATATCTTTTTCTGGCTCCTGTCTGGCTTACTCAAATATCAGTCTAGCACCGAACAAAATACCCCCCCCTAGTTCACCTCTATTCCCCTGTCCTAATTGTGGTTCTCACCATAGGATTAAGAATGGTTCTATTCATAATGGAAAACCCAAACGTCAATGTAAAGAGTGTGGTCGTCAGTTTGTGATCAATCCCACTAATAAAACCGTCTCTGACGAAACCAAACAATTAATTGATAAACTCCTTGCTCGAACGAATTTCCTTGGGAGGAATTGCTAGAGTAACAGGGGTAAGTTGGTCATGGTTACAAAATTATGTCAACGTCTCGACTTCGCTCAGGGTCAACAATAAACTGGCGGCTGTCCCCCGTCAAATAAAGGTTTCGGACAAACCAAAAGGTAAATTGGTTATAAGTACCTAGGCAAAATTAATTACATACTCGCCTCCAAAATTGTCCAGCACTTTTTTAACGTAAGCGGGGAGGCCCTTTCGGTCTTTATAGGCGCTAAATTCAATCCATTCATATTTTAAAAATCGACCTAATATTTCAATTAAATTTAAATGAGATGAATAAGTGGTCAACCAAAATATTTTCAAGTTTTTCTTTTCCCATTCCTCAAGTTTCTCGATAAATGCATCGCTGGTATGAATGGAAGCTTAGTCAATTATTATGACAGTTTTTTTCTGTATATTTTGGCAATATTTATCCAGAAAATTGATAACTATCTCGCTAGTAACCGTTCCGACCAGTGTCTCATAAAATAATTGATTATCTCGTTTCATTATTCCTAAAATATTTAGTCTTTTACCTCAATTGGTGGTAACTTTATCGTGGTTTTTTCCTCTTGCCAAGCGTAAGGAATACAAGGCTTTGAATCCCATCCCATTTCATCCAAATATCCTATCTCAATCTCTCCTCTTTCTTCCTGTTTTTTGAGTTCTTCTAAAATAGGTAGTTTGACCTCAATCTCCCACTCATCAGGGGTTTTGCCCACCCCCCTTCTCACCCTTTTCCACCTCATGTTGATTTTTTTTATTAGTCTTTTTATCGTGTCTTTGCTTACGGTTAATTTCCATTCTTCTACAATTTTGATCTGGATTTTTTTTAAGCTTTTCGGTTCTTCTTTTACCCAGTCAATAACTTGTTGGCTTTGTGCTTCTGTCAATTTAGGTTTTCTCCCTCTTCCTCGACAATTATAAAAACCAATTAGTTTTCTATGTTCCCAGGCCGTCAACCAATTATAGATGGTCTTTCTCGTAACTCCAAATATTCCGCTCAATTCTTCTATCGTGGTTCCCTGAAAACTTAAGAGTATACATTTCGCTCGCTCTCTTACTTGATGATGGCCTACTAGCTCGATAAATTCTCTCTAGCATTTTCTGGCTCTCGG
>JAADBR010000057.1 GCA_009995705.1 Microcystis aeruginosa W13-11 | reverse complement strand
ATTCTCCAAGAATTAGACAACATTCTTAGGAAAAAACAAGCCACAATCGCCCCAATAATCGCCAAATTACATCCCGATTTTAATCCCGATACTAAAAATTGGTGGTGGCTACTTAAAGCACCCAAAATTGATTCTTCTTGGCACAAATACGATTTATTGGCCAATGGAGCTTCTGTTACTTTCTTGACAATTTCTTTAAAATTAATTGGTGAAATTGGCTCGCGGTTTCTTTCGGGGGGAAGTGATATTTTGGGAGGCGTTTTAATCAGCTTTCAAAGTATATTAACCTTAATAACTTATTGAAATACTTTTTCGTTTTTTTGTCTCCAATAATATTAATTTACTATTTTAGTGCTTTTGGATATCACTTTTATCCTCTATTACCAGAACAATTTGGGGGAGGAAAGCCACGTCAGGTAGCCGTCACCCTAAAGGACAGCGAAAATACTGATTTTACTCAACAGAAACAATATATTTTATTTGAAAGTGATAAAGACTATTTAGGGCTTGCTGAATAAATGTGAAATGTAGGCAAAGTAAGGGTTTTGGGGCTTTTCTCGCGAAACAGGTGCAAGATTTTGAGAGAATCGTCGTTCAAAACCTCGCATCTTCATCGGCCCGCTTCGGTGTAGGGGCGAAGCATTCGGACAATAACCTATCGGTGAAACCAGAAATGGCCCTTCTCGGTTCTGTATGATAAGCTTAACTTACATAGGATCGATCAACCTTTGTGTCCTTTGTGTCTTTGTGGTTCGTTCCACCCCCTCCCTAGGAGGAATGTATCTTAGAATACATTTTACCCACCAAACCTAGGAGAGCCCAGAAATGGCCCTTCTCGGTTCTGTATGATAAGTTTAACTTACATAGGATCGATCAACCTTTGTGTCCTTTGTGTCTTTGTGGTTCGTTCCACCCCCTCCCTAGATGGCATCTGGACAGAATACCAAGTTAAAGAATGGATTCAAGCCATCTAAGAGATGCTCTGTTGCTATACTTTGACCCAAGGGTGTTGTCATAAAATTTTCCAACTACGCAACTAATCAAGCTCATTTCCGGTCAAGTCTGAAGATATTGTCAAAGATAAACCCGAGTTATCCCCCATCGATTCAAGCTGACAGCTGATAGCTTGCCCACTTTTTGCTTATCGCCATGGTTTACATCAAAAAGGTCGAACTCTCACACTTCAAATCCTTCGGGGGAACAACTCCCATCCCCTTTTTACCCGGATTTACAGTGGTTTCTGGTCCAAATGGTTCAGGAAAGTCGAATATCCTCGACGCATTGTTATTTTGCTTGGGATTAGCCACTTCCAAAGGAATGCGGGCCGAAAGACTACCAGACTTAGTCAATCATAGCTATAACAGTCAACGTCATAGCTCAGAAGCGAGTGTTTCCGTGACCTTTGATATTGCCGATATAACCAACACAACCCACAGGGATTGGACAGTTTCCCGACGCTTAAAAGTAGCTAAAGGGGGCAGCTATACTTCCACCTACCATATCAATGGAGAAACCTGTACAGTTAGCGAACTTCACGACCAATTAAACCAGTTACGCATCTATCCCGAAGGATACAACATAGTGTTACAGGGAGACGTAACCCGAATTATCAGCATGAATGCCAAGGAAAGACGGGGAATTATCGACGAACTAGCAGGAGTAGCTGAATTTGACCGCAAAATTGAGAAAACTAAAGAGAATATCGATTCCGTTAAAGAAAGGGAAGAACGCTGCCAAATTATTTCCACAGAATTGCAAAAATCCCTCGAGAAACTAGCACTCGATCGCATTAAAGCCGAAAAATACCAAAAACTCAAGACCCAAGTCCAAGAAAAACAACAATGGGAAATAGTCCTCCATTGGCAAAATCTCCAGCAGCGCCGCCAGCAAGTACAAAGACAAATTCAAGCTGGAGAAAAAGAAAAACAGGTCTTAACCGAGAATATCACCAACTTATCCCAACAAATCGCCCAAAATAGCCAAGAATTAGAGAAACTCAATCAACAGATCAAAACTTTTGGGGAAAATGAATACCTGTCCGAGACCTCCCGACTAGCAAATCAACAGGCCAAACGACAACAACAGCAACAACAGCAACAACAGTTAGAAAACCTCGAAAAAGAATCTCAGGCACAGAAAACCAGACTCTTAGAGGAAATTAACCGCTACAATCTCGAATTAAACCAGACCACTGCCGAAAAAAGCCATTTAGAAACCGAAATTTTACCCAATCTCCTACAGACAACCCAAACCGCAAGAGAAACCCTAGAAACCCATCGTCTGCAAGCAAGCAGTCTCGCAGAAGCATCAGAAGCTTGGGTAAAAGAACAAAGTGACCTTTCCCGCAATACCACCCGTCTTCAGGAACAATTAAACCCCTACCGTAGCCAACACGCCCAATTGACCGAAAGATGCGATCGATTGCAAACCAATATAGCAGAAACTGGCCAACGTCTCCAAGAATTAGAGCAAGTCATTAGCACAAAAACAGAAGAAAGTCAAGAAATATCACAAAAAATTAATAATTCTGAACCCGATATCCAAAATTTAGCCCAAAAACTCACCATTGCCGAGCAAAACCATATTATCAGCCAGGACACCCAAAAACGCCTGCTCAAGGAACAACGGGACAAACAGAGAGAATTAGATAAACTAGAAGCAACTAAGCAAGCGCAACAAGAAGCCCAGGGAACCCATGCCACTCAAACACTACTACAGTCAGACTTACCCGGAATCTGCGGATTAGTAGCACAACTAGGCGAAGTAGAGGAGCATTATCAAATCGCTCTAGAAATCGCCGCCGGAGGTCGTTTAGGTCATGTAGTCGTCCAAGACGACAGCATTGCGGCCGCAGCCATTGCCTTGCTCAAACAGCGTCGCATCGGTCGGGCCACTTTTTTACCCCTAAATAAAATTCGTCCTCCCCGTCCCCAAGATACTTCCTCTCTGCATCACGCGCGCGGCTATCTGGATTTAGCAGTGAATTTAGTTAAATTTCAACCCCAATATCGGCAAGTTTTTAACTATATTTTTGGCAGCACCGTAGTTTTCGAGGATATAGACTCTGCCCGTTATTATATCAATCAATATCGCATCGTTACTTTAGATGGCGAGCTATTAGAAATGACTGGCGCCATGACCGGAGGCAGCCAACCAACGCGATCGGGGCTACGCTTTGGTAAAATTTCTGCCAAAGAGTCTAGTGAAACAGAATCTCTGCGGGAAAGACTAGCAGAAATCGATCGCATTCTGACCCGCAACGAAGAAAAAATCACCCAACTTAATAATCTTATCAGCCAGCTAACCCAACAGCTAACCGAAGCGCGTCAGAGTCATCGGGAAAATCAATTACTTCTACAGCAATTAAGCAAAGATCTACAACGCTTAACCACAGAAAAACAGGATTTAACCCGCCAATTATCCGGACAGCAACAAGAAATTACTACTTCTAGCCAACAGTTAGAAATATTAACCCAAAAAATTCCTCAGCTAGAGTTATCCTTACAGCAAGAACAGGAAAAATTAACTACTTTAGAAGCCAATCATACCCATAGCGAATGGCAACAAGCACAAAGGAAAATTCGCACTCAAGAATTGCAATTACAAACCCAAGAAAATCACCTCACAACAGTCCGCGAACAGTTAAAAGACCTACAAAATCAACAAATCAGACTAAAAGAAAAAAGCCAAGAATCTGCCGATAGAATTACCGAGATTGAAAAAATAATCACCGACGCAGCTCATCAGAAAAATATCGGAAATCGGTCGATAGAAAAACTTGATCACCATATTTTAGAAATCAATCAAACTTTACAGCAATTATCCCGACAACTAGGGGAAACCAAGCAAAAAAGAGACCAACTAGAGACAGCCTTGCGACAACAACAAAACCAACAACAACAGGCTATCTGGCAATCCGAAAAATTAGCCAACAATCAACAAGAAAGACAAACATTACTAACCACCTTACAAACAGAAATTAATCAACTAGAAAGCGACTTACCCAATCCCTTGCCCGAAATTCCCGAAAGCGAGCGAGACTTCGAGAAAATTCAAAGCGACATTCGGCAGCTACAAAAGAAACTAGAAGCCTTAGAACCTGTCAATATGTTAGCCTTAGAAGAACACCAAAAAACCAAAGAAAGACTAGATGAACTATCAGAAAAACTGCAAACTCTAGAAGCAGAAAGAACCGAACTACTTTTACGCATAGAAAACTTTACCACCCTCAGACTTAATGCTTTTCAGGAAGCATTTACTGCCGTTAACGAAAACTTTAAGAATATATTTGCCACCCTGTCCGATGGCGATGGTTACTTACAACTAGAAGACGAAAATGACCCCTTTAATGGCGGCCTAAATCTAGTAGCCCATCCCAAAGGAAAACCCATACAGCGATTGAGTTCCATGTCTGGAGGCGAAAAATCTTTAACCGCTTTAAGCTTTATTTTTTCCCTACAAAGATATCGTCCTTCTCCCTTTTATGCCTTTGATGAAGTAGATATGTTTTTAGATGGAGCAAATGTAGAAAAATTGGCTAAAATGATCCAAAAACAAGCACAACAAGCGCAGTTTATTGTCGTTAGCTTGCGTCGTCCCATGATAGAAGCATCAGAAAGAGCCATCGGCGTCACCCAAGCCCGGGGAACCCACACACAAGTACTAGGAATTAAAGTTTAACCCAAGACGCAAGCCCAGTATGGGGAAGCGGGAAGCTTTTCAGCGATTAGCAAACAGCAACCAGTGAACCCACAACTCACAACTGATAACTGTCAGACAAGCCCAGCAAAGTTAAATTACATTAAGACTACTCAGAATGCGTCCCCCTCCCCTGATGAAATCTCTTGACATCCTCACCGCCGCAAACAGACGGCAATTCCCAAACCTCACCATTTAGGCTTCTGCTTCTTTCCCTATCGGTAAGAATAGGCTTTTGACCTGCAGAGCACTTTAGCATACATTTCGTAAATGCGTTAATATTTAACAGTAAAACCGTCGTAGAACGACAGGGTTTCAGACCCAAAATTTTCGATGACTCAACCGCAAGCACAACGCATCCTCTACGTTAGACTACCCTGCAACCCCATTTTCCCCATCGGCGTAGCCTACCTTTCCGACCACGTTCATAAACACTTCCCCGACATCGAACAAAGAATCCTTGACCTTAGCACCGTCCCCCCCTTAGACATTAACCAAGCACTCCATCGCTGTGTTAACGAATTTCGGCCCACCCTGCTAGTATTCTCCTGGCGGGACATTCAAATATATGCTCCCGTCGGTGGTCGTGGTGGTAATCCCCTGCAAAACGCCTTTGAATTTTACTACGCTAAAAACCCCCTAATCAAAATGCGCGGTGCCTTAGGAGGCTTAAAAGTGACAACCGCCTACTACAGCGAATTATGGCGCAATCAGAGACTAATTCGCCGCGGGTTGCAGCAGGCCAGAAAACACCATCCCGAAGCGCGAGCTATCGTCGGGGGTGGTGCCGTCAGCGTTTTCTACGAACAACTAAAAACCAAACTGCCCACAGGAACAATCGTATCAGTCGGAGAAGGAGAAACCCTGCTAGAAAAATTCCTCTCCAGCCAAGACCTTAGCAATGAACGCTGTTATATAGTCGGAGAAACCACACCCCGGCCGCGTTTAATCCACGAATCCCCCACCCCCTTAGAAAAATCCGCTTGTAACTACAACTACATCACCAGTATTTGGCCAGAAATCTCCTACTACTTCCAAGAAAACGACTTTTATATCGGCGTACAAACCAAGCGCGGCTGTCCCCATAACTGCTGCTACTGCATCTACACCGTAGTCGAAGGCAAACAAGTACGCATTAACCCCGCCGACGAAGTAGTTAAAGAAATACGCCAATTATACGACCGCGGCATTCGCAACTTCTGGTTTACCGATGCCCAATTTATCCCCACCAAAAAATTTATCAACAACGTAGAAGAACTATTAGAAAAAATCCTTGCCACCGGGATGAAAGATATCCATTGGGCAGCCTATATTCGTGCCGATAACCTCACTCCAAAACTGTGCGATTTAATGGTAAAAACAGGCATGAACTACTTTGAAATTGGCATCACCAGTGGCTCTCAGGAATTAGTCCGAAAAATGCGCATGGGCTATAATTTGCGCACAGTTCTGCAAAATTGTCGAGACTTAAAAGCCGCAGGCTTTAATGATCTAGTTTCAGTAAATTATTCCTTTAACGTCATTGATGAAACCCTAGAAACTATTCGCCAAACCATCGCCTATCATCGGGAACTAGAAAACATTTTTGGAATCGATAAAGTGGAACCAGCCATCTTTTTTATCGGCCTACAACCCCACACCCATCTAGAAGAATACGCCCTCAAAAAAGAAATTATTAAACCCAACTATGATCCCATGAGCTTAATGCCCTGGACAGCCAAAAAACTGCTCTGGAATCCCCAACCTTTGGGGTCATTCTTTGGCGAAATTTGTCTGCAAGCATGGCAACAAAATCCCGATGATTTTGGACGGGAAGTGCTAAAAATTTTAGAAACAAGACTAGGGAAAGCCGATTTAGAATCCGCTTTAACCGCACCAATTAAGAAAAAAGCCTTAACTCCTGCTTAAAAATTAATTTTAGTCAAAGTCTGGCGATCGCTGCCGATAGCCAGACTATTGCCACCGGCTGCACAGATGGAACCGCGAAAACCTGGCAATACAACCCACAAAAAAGCGACCATTTTGCGCCAATTCGGGTGATTAATGCCCATAATGGTCAGGTGACAAGCTTGGTATTCGGAGAGGAGGGTCAATGGTTATTTACCGGGGGAACCGACGGAGAGATTAAAATCTGGTTAGCCAATTCTCAACAAGCGATCGCAACTCTCGGCGCTGCCGATGGGCGATCATCGCCGATCTCCAGTTTAGCTCTCAGCCCTGATTATTGTCACCTAGCAGCGGCCGCAGCCGACGGTAGCATCACCATCTGGGAAAATATCACTTAATGGTCGATCGAACTGGAAAAATTGTATAATGTAATGTCCCAGACTCGGTCGGGCCAGTTTGACCCCAAGAAAAAGTGACTGAGTTAACCGTCGTTTCTGCCTAATAGTTGTCATCGGGGCATCGAGAACGCGAGAGCGATCGCTTATCCCGGATCATCACCCATAGTAAAAAATTCAGAATGAAGACTCCAACAGATCAAAGATTTGATTACGTCAAAATCGGTTTAGCGTCCCCTGAAAGAATTCGGCAATGGGGAGAAAGAAACCTGCCTAACGGTCAAGTCGTCGGAGAAGTAACCAAACCAGAAACGATCAACTATCGGACTCTCAAACCGGAAATGGATGGGTTATTCTGCGAGAAAATTTTTGGACCTTCGAAGGACTGGGAATGTTGGTGCGGTAAATACAAACGCGTCCGTCACCGGGGAATTGTCTGTGAACGTTGCGGGGTGGAAGTCACCGAGTCGCGGGTACGTCGTCATCGCATGGGTTTTATCAAATTAGCTGCCCCCGTCACCCACGTTTGGTATCTCAAAGGTATTCCCAGTTATCTCAGTATCCTGCTCGATATGCCCCTGCGGGACGTGGAGCAAATCGTCTATTTTAATGCCTATGTGGTTCTCGATCCGGGTAATGCTGGCAATCTTAGTTATAAACAACTCCTCAGCGAAGATCAATGGTTAGAGATCGAAGAGGAAATCTACGCGGAGGATTCGGAATTAGTCGGCATTGAAGTGGGTATCGGGGCCGAGGCTATCCAAAGACTCTTACAGGAAATTAACCTGGAAGAAGAAGCGGAAAGACTGCGGACGGAAATTGTCGAAAGTAAAGGGCAAAAACGGGCAAAATTAATTAAACGTCTCCGGGTAATCGATAACTTTGTCGCCACGGGTTCTCAGGCAGAATGGATGGTTTTAAGCGTAATTCCCGTGATTCCCCCCGATTTACGCCCGATGGTGCAGTTGGACGGCGGCCGTTTTGCCACCTCTGACTTGAACGATCTCTACCGTCGGGTGATTAACCGCAATAACCGTTTATCCCGTCTGCAAGAAATTCTCGCTCCCGAAATTATCGTCCGCAATGAAAAACGGATGTTACAGGAGGCCGTCGATGCTTTAATTGATAACGGTCGTCGCGGTCGCACGGTGGTGGGGGCCAATAATCGCGCCCTGAAGTCTTTATCGGATATTATCGAGGGTAAACAGGGGCGTTTTCGTCAAAATCTCCTCGGCAAACGGGTGGACTATTCCGGACGTTCGGTTATCGTTGTCGGTCCGAAATTGAAGATCTATCAATGCGGTTTACCCCGGGAAATGGCGATCGAATTGTTCCAACCCTTCGTTATCCATCGTTTAATTAAATTAGGCATCGTCAATAATATCAAGGCGGCCAAGAAAATGATCCAACGGGGGGATGCCAATGTTTGGCACGTCTTGGATGAAGTGATCACGGGACATCCGGTGATGTTAAACCGCGCCCCTACCCTGCACCGTTTGGGCATTCAAGCGTTTGAACCGATCCTAGTGGAAGGCCGGGCGATTCAGTTACATCCCCTCGTCTGTCCCGCTTTTAACGCTGACTTTGACGGGGACCAAATGGCCGTACATATTCCCCTCTCCCTAGAAGCACAATCGGAAGCGCGATTATTGATGTTAGCTTGTCATAATATTCTCTCACCCGCGACTGGTCGCCCCATTGTTGCCCCTTCTCAGGATATGGTTTTGGGTTGTTATTATCTCACGGCCGAAAATCCCAAGGCCCAAAAGGGTGGGGGTCGTTATTTCGCCAGCATGGATGACGCTATTCGCTCTTTTGATCAGGGATTGGTGGATCTACACGCTTCTGTGTGGTTGCGTTTACCCGTCGGAGAAAAGGTGAAAACCAATAAACCGGATGAGGAAGTTCTGGAAACGGAAACTCTCCCCGATGGCAGCATCTGGAAATATTATCGGGAACGCAAAACCCGCGAGAAGGATGGTCAGATAATTTCCCAGTATGTGCGTACTACTGTAGGGCGAATTATCTACAATAAGACGATTCTAGAAGCTTTGGTGGTCTAGAGAGAGATTGGGTTAGGGTGGGCATTGCCCACCTTAATTTTTAGGCTAAAGCGGCAATACATTCTATTTCCACTAGCACATCTTTGGGAAGACGGGCCACCTCCACGCAGGCCCGGGCCGGGGCGGTTTCTGGGGGGAAATAACGGGCATAAACTTGATTCATCGCCCCGAAATTGGCTAAATCCGAGAGAAAGACGGTAGTTTTTACCACATTTGACCAATTGGCTCCTGCAGCGGTTAAAATGCCCTCTAGATTGGCCATAACTTGTTCGGTTTGGCCGCTAATTTCCCCAGAGACGATTTCACCCGTAACGGGATCTAGGGGAATTTGTCCCGCAACAAAGAGAAAAGGACCAGGAGCGGCGATCGCTTGATTATAGGGACCCACAGGGGCCGGAGCTTTATCAGTACGAATGACCTGATTATTCATGGGCAGGATAGTTAAAAAAGATGACATTTAATCAATTGAATATTTTCCCAGTTTTTCGATCACTTACAGTTAATTTTCGCTGATCGGGGGGGTTTAATTTTGACTGATTGTCTTTGTCGAAGATGCGCTAAAAGCGATTGTACGAGAAATAAGTCAACATTTATGACGTTGCAATTCTGCATCTAACTCTGTTAACAAAGCATATATTCTATCAAAATTATATTTAGTTTTAGAAGGAGCGCCATAAGTTGTCAAAGTACCTTTAGTATGAGTATGAGCCGCTCGATTGCGACTTGTCTTTAGATTACCAAGATCACCTTTTAAAGCACTAATTTTATCAGTTTTTTCTAACTTTTCTTCGATTTTTTCTAATGTTGCTAAACCAATAACCATCATCAACATTTTTCTAAAAGCTTCATATTCAAAACTATTAGTATTATGAACAGTCTTATCGATGAATTTTAGGTTAACTGGGGACTTTAAGCATCGTTTAGCACATCTTAAAACTATATCATCCATAGTTTCCTCGATCCAGCCACATAATTCTATAAGAGCTAGTTTAGAATAAGAAGAAGTTTTTTGATCATCAGCTGTAGGGTCATTATAGAGTTTATCAAGCCTGTTTAGCGTCTTGAATAAATAACTTTTAGTAATCATTACCAGTAGATGAAAAAATTTTAATAGATGTATTAATTCTCTCTAAAGCCTTATCTTTTTGATAAATACCACCAGCTAAATTTTTAGTCAAAAATGGTTCAGATTTTATTAATCTAGAATACTTGTCTTGTAATTCATCATTGGAGAGATTGACTAAAGTACCTAAATTCTTGGCAACTCCTAAGAGAATTCCCTCAGCAATAACTTTACTGGTTTTGAGAGGTTCCTTTTTGAAGATTCTATCATAAATCAAGTCAACAGTTTGCTTAAATAATTGATCTTTATCTTGAATAAAATCTTCGTGGGCAGATTTATGTTTATCCATATAATCATTTAAAAATCCTGTCAATTTCCCCTTGTAGTTGTTGTATTCATCATAAAAAGCAAAGAAACGAAGTACTAATTCTTCATCTTCAAATCGAGATGCTTTTTGCTGCTTTCGATCCATCAGCAAAAGCCAGTTTTCATATTGAGCGCATTCTTTTAAAAAAGTATTAAACTCGCCATTATAGATACAATTTCTGATCTCCTGATTATTGAGTTTTACTCCACCAGTATTTAAGCGATGGAAAATGTTAAAAATATAATTATTATGAGTTTTTTTGCTGGAGTCATAGCGAATCATGGTGATGGGAATAGTCATATTTTCTACGCGTTCATATAATTCTTCATGCTGAGTTTTTATTTCTTCAACTGTTTTTCCAGAAATAGACCAATCTACATCAGCTAATTTTGATAGCTTCCAATTTTCAGTAGTTAAAAATTTGACGATGGTACTAATTCGTTGTAATCCATCAATGATATAGCGTTTATCTGTCTTATAGTCAAGACTAATACACATACTAGGAATCGGTAACTGTTTCATTAAACTATCAATAAAACGAGTTTGTTGTGCCTCACTCCACACCACATCTCTTTGAAAATCTGGATCGATAACCAATTGTTTTTTTTGATACATTCTAACTAGATCAGAGCAGGATCGCTGCTCATTGTAAGCAATAATATCTAGAGGAAGAAAATCCACATCATCTTCTTCCTCTAGATACTTTTCTTCTTCGGCTGCTAGTAATTTCTCTTCTTGAGTGAGATAATTAACCATAATTTTTATCCCTGCTAATATCTATAAAATCTCTAAAAAAGGCTCATCAGGTACTATCCGATCAATACAACAACAAATCAGACCCAAAAACGAAGTCACCAACATCTTAACATAGAACAAAGAAACTTGCTCTACCAACTTGGTCAAGAGGGAAATTTATCTCTCGGATGCTATCTACTGAAAATTGGTATCTTCATCGATTAAGTTAGCAATGGGAGCATAATAATCCAGTAATCCAGTGACAGGATAACGGTCTGCTAGAGCGATCGAGGGGATATAAGGTATGATTAGATAGTCTTCTGAATCTATATCTATATTTTTGTCAATATCTTTTTGTAAAATTTGCCAAGTATGGGTAACTTTATTTATTCCCGTATCACTTAAATCGGGAACGGGTGAAAAAACAAAATTAAGCGAAAGTCGAACAAAAGAAGTCAAAGATTTCAAAACAAGCTCGATTCCTTTTTGATTTTGTTCGTTAGGAAATAAAAAAATAATTGCTTTGTTGGCTGCCTGTAGTAAAGATAAAGCTCCCCATTCATTGATTCCAGTACACGAATCTACTAAGATAAGATCAGGTTTTAACTGATTTTGAATCTCTCGACTAAAAGTTGACCAGAGTGTTTCCCCATTATCGAGAATTGTTGTTGCTCGCAGATCGTCAACTTTAGTAATGTAATCAAGACTCAAATAACCCGCAGGAACAATAAATAGTCTTCCCGTTGTATCGGGAATATTAACTTCTCCAAATATTTTAGTGATATTAATCTTTGCTTCTACACCTTCTGGTAAATAGGATTTTTCATAAAAATAGTCCACAATTCCGTATTCCGGTAAGGGATTTAAGGGAAAAGCTGTGCTTAACCCCGGTGCTTCTAAATCCAAGTCAACAGCTACTACTTTACGACCTCGCATCGCTAAAATCCAAGCAACATGAATTAAAGCAGTTGTCCTACCTACTCCCCCTTTAAAAGAATAAAAAGTTACGGTTCTAGGAAGACAAAGTTCGGGAAAAGACGGTGATTGATTTTGTGGATTAGCTGACCACAAGGCTAAATCCTGCCAAGTGTGAATTGATTTTGCGTCCAGAAGTTGTGGAGCTTTTAGATCGAGAGAGGCTGCCTCCTGAATAGTATATAAAGATATAAAACCTAAAGATTTATGCTGTTGTCCTATGTCATTTTTAACTGCTTCTATTCGCTGAGTTGTTGATAAATTTTCAAACCTATCACTAATGATAGTTATATTCAAAAGTCCAGCAGTAGATACATTGAGATCAACCCATTCTTGTGCTTTTTTCTGCACATATATATCTGTTAATTTTTGTTTCAGTAATCTTAACCAAGTTTCTGACATAACTATCTCCTCAAAGTTGAGTAGCTTGTTTATGAAGCCATTGTTTCAGACTTGTATAAGCTGATAACCACTGCTTGTATTCATCGTCATTCGGTTCACTGCTGGAATAACGCATAGTTATAAAATTTTGACTAGGATTTTCTACTATATTAATCCATTTTATCACCTCTGGAAATTTTTGAACTCTCGAATAGAGACGATTATGACTTCTTAGAGCAGCTGTAAAACTGTGACCCGGATTAGTTATGGTATGTCCGGGGTTATTGGACTTAGTTTTCCATTCTTTATTGGATACCGAAGCTAAGATCATAGATTTCAGCAAACATTCGATCGTAATACCTCCAAAGTGCATAGCAGCTATTTTCCCATTAGATTTACAAAGTATTTCTGTATCTTGATGACGTTGTAAAAAAGCTGATTGGTAATCTTCCATCCCTAATTATCTATTCCCTAGAGTCAATATCTGTGAATAAGTTTTTAGCTGAGGATTAAACAAGGGTACTTTATTAGACAATAAAGTACCCTTTTAGTTTAGCTTAGAACTCTCCTTTTAAAGCGGCATTACAGCGCTCGCAAATAGTGGGATCATCGGCAAAATTTCCCACTTGAGTGGAATAATTCCAACAGCGATCGCATTTTTCGCCGTCTGCTTTGACAATTCCCACCGAAACAAAGTCCGATTCTCCCTTATATTCTGCGGTTTGAATCGCGCTAATATCCCTAACTAATTCCACTTGAGAAGAGAGAAATAGATAACGCAATTCATCGACTTTATTCCCCGTCAAGCTATCACAATTGTTGAATAATTCTAACTCCTGTTGTAAGGTTTCATCGGGAACATAAAGTAAAACTTTTGCCTCTAAAGAAGCACCGATCGCTTTATCATTTCTGGCAGTTTCCATCACCTTATTAACTTCGGTGCGTAGCTGCCGGAATTTCGCCCATTTATCGGCTAATTGGCGATTATTCCAAGCAGGATCGATGTTTAGCCATCCTGACTCAAATACCGATAAATAAGGAGTTTTGTAGGGGAGAAATTGCCAGATATCTTCCGCTAGATGAGACAGGACAGGAGCGATCGCTTTAGCGAGATTTTCTAAAGCAATAGCATAGACTGTTTGACAACTGCGACGACGGAAAGAATTAGGATCAGAAATGTATAAACGATCCTTAGCGATGTCGATATAAAAGTTAGATAAATCGACAACACAAAAATTCTGTACCGTCTGGAAAAAGCGGAAAAATTGGAAACTTTCAAAAGCTGCCGTAACTTCCGTAAACACTTCCGAGATACGATGTAACATATAGCGATCAATCTCTGGTAAGTCCTGATAAGCTACCGCATCTTTAACGAGATCAAAATCATTTAAACTCCCCAGTAAAAACCGAGCAGTATTACGGATTTTATTACGGATATCTACCAACTGTTTAAGAACATTTTGACCAATATTCACATCATTGGTATAGTCCACCGAGGACACCCATAACCGAATCACATCCACCCCATAAGCGGGTTCTTTTTTCTGGTCTTTACCTCCATTAATGATCACATTGGGATCGATGACATTACCCAGGGATTTACTCATTTTTCGTCCCTGTTCATCCAAAACAAAACCGTGAGTTAACACCGTTTTATAGGGAGCAATACCATTAGCAGCCACACTGGTTAATAAACTCGATTGAAACCATCCCCGATGCTGATCCGATCCTTCTAGATACATATCCGCAGGATAACTTAATTCTGGTCGAGCATTAGCCACCGCATTCCAACTGGAACCAGAATCGAACCACACATCCATGGTATCCATTCCCTTGCGATAACTGCGACCATTATCGCGATAACTGGGAGATAACAATTCCTCTACCGATAACTCCCACCAAGCATTAGAACCCTTGACTGCGAAGATAGCTTGCACGTGATTAATCGTTTCCTCATTTAACAGAGGTTCATTTGTTTCTTCGTCATAAAAAACAGGAATAGGAACCCCCCAACTGCGCTGACGAGAGATACACCAATCGCTTCTTTCACTGACCATAGAAGTAATGCGATTCTTCCCCGTTGCAGGAATCCAACGCACCGAATCAATCGCTTCTAAAGCTAATTCCCGGAATCCTTCCACAGAAGCAAACCATTGTTCTGTTGCGCGGAAAATTGTCGGTTTTTTGGTTCTCCAATCGTAGGGATATTTATGCTGATATGCTTCTTCTTTGAGTAAGGCACCCTTTTCTGCCAGTGCTAAAATTATTGCTTCATTAGCATCTTTCAAGACATTTAAACCCGCAAATTGTCCCGCTTCTGCAGTGAAATTTCCCTTATCATCCACGGGAGAAAGTATCGGTAAACCGTAACGTTGGCCGACGATATAATCCTCCTGACCATGACCGGGAGCAGTATGAACTAATCCAGTGCCGGAATCGGTGGTGACATAATCCCCACCGATGAGAATAGCACTTTCTCTGTCAAACAAAGGATGACGATATTTAGTATGTTCTAATTCCAGACCTTTAACCGTTGCTTTAATCGTCAAAGTTGTGTTAAAAGTGTCGGCCAATTTTTCGATTAAATCCGTCGCTACGATTAGATAATTAGACTCGCTAGTTTCTACCACTGAATAGTTTAATTCTGGATTTAATGCGACGGCCAAATTCCCGGGTAAAGTCCAGGGAGTAGTCGTCCAGATAGCCACGGATAAATTAGGCAAAAATGGCGTTAAAACCGGGGTTGAAACCGACGTAATTGGGAAAGCAACATAGACACTGCGGGAAGTGTGACCTTCGGGATATTCTAATTCTGCCTCAGCTAAAGCGGTTTGAGAACTAGGACTCCAGTGAACCGGTTTTAGTCCCCGATAAATATAACCTTTTAGGGCCATTTTTCCGAATACGGCAATTTGAGCGGCCTCGTATTCAGGTTGTAGGGTTAAATAGGGATTTTCCCAGTCTCCCCAGACTCCATACCTTTTGAAACCTTCACACTGCTCTTTTTGCGTTTGAAGGGCAAAATCGTGGGCTTTCTGACGTAATTTCAAAGGGGTTAGACCCTCTTTTTCCGAGCTTTTGAGACTTTGTAAAACCTTTAGTTCGATCGGCAACCCGTGACAATCCCAACCCGGCACATAGCGCACTTTGTAGCCTTGCAGCAGTTTATATTTATTGATAATGTCTTTGAGAATTTTATTTAAAGCATGACCGATATGCAGGGACCCGTTAGCGTAGGGAGGACCATCGTGGAGAATAAATAATTCTTTGGGGTTATTTTGCGCTAATTTCTCGTATATTTGCTCATCTTGCCAGAATTTCTGCAGTTCTGGCTCACGTTTGCTGGCATTTGCTCGCATATCAAAGTCAGTTTGAGGCAAATTAACGGTATCTTTGTAACTTTTAGCGTTGGACATTCTGGCAAACCTATGGATATCAATCGTTTTCGGGATTTATTCCTAAATAACGTCTCTTTGAGAGTCGTTATCTCTATTCTGTCACATAACTGTAATACAAATATTACAAGTGACAATCAATGATCTATAAGTCTAGCGAGATTGAGTCCAAGAGCGATGATTCCCAAAGGCTATAATTTAGTTATTCGAGGATAGGGAGCATGGTGACGAATCCTAATTTTTTTTATGTCTCTCCAGAAGTGTATCTAGAAGGGGAAAGAGTCAGTCCGATCAAGCGCGAGTACCGAAAAGGACGGATTTATGCGATGGTAGGGGCAAAAAAGCCCCATATTGTCTTAAATACAAATCTAGCCACTTTATTGAGTATCCATCTCGATGATAGTCCCTGTCTTGTTCTCACTTCCGATATCAAAGTCCGGTTAGAGGAGGCAAATTGTTATTATTATCCTGATATTGCGGTGGTTTGTGACGAGAGAGAGATTAACAATACCGATGATTTTATTCTTTATCCCGTTCTGATTATTGAAGTATTATCGAAATCTACGGAATCCTTTGATAGGGGTGATAAATTTAGCGATTATCAAACCTGTCCCACCTTAAAAGAATATATTCTTATTCATCAAAACCAGATGAAAATTGAATGTCACCGTCGCGAGGATTCAGGAGTTTGGCAAGAACAGATCTATGAAGCGGGAGATGAGGTAGAATTTACCAGTGTAGGATTCTGGGGATCGATCTCTTCTATCTATCGCAAAGTCCCCGGTTTGGTATAGTTACAATTCTTTTTTGACATCGCACTTTTATGTCCCTAATTCTCTAAAGCTTCAAATTGACGTAAAGCAAGACTAGAGCCTTGATTCCAGCCTAATTCAACATAATAGGGAAAAAGTTTTTTGATATTTATATCGGGAAAGAGACGACTATTTTCCCTTTCTTGATAACTGTCTTCTATTAACAAATATATTTTTAATTCTTCCCGACGATAAACCCACAATTCAGGTATTTTCAACAATTGATAAGCCTCTACATCAGTCAGAGAAGTAAAATCCACTTCTATAGCTAAATCGGGAGGAGGATCAACAGTTAAATCAATTCTTTCTTTGCCTAAAATTGCCTGTCTATTATCAATATAAAAACAAGTATCTGGCTCTACTCCCGCTTCCCCCGGCATTTTCAAGGTAATGGGATCGAAACATTGCCAGTCTTTACCTTGACGACGGAGGATAATTTTTACTAAATCTCTTAATGTATCAACACGATTGCCATGACTTGGTAGGGGAGACATAAGCCGAATTTCTTGAGTTTTGCGATTAAAATAGAGTTTGGGATAGGTTTTATGGAGACGTAAATTCAGCAATCTTTCGTAATCTTCCCAAGTCTGATGGGGAAAAATAACTTGACTGCCCGGAGATAAAGATAAAGTATTTTCGTTGAGAGTAATTAGTAGCATTTTAGTAATTATTTTTGATTTTTTCCCGTGGGATTTAACTAATTTCGCTCTGGCAACCAATGCCTATCAAGCATTTGTTCGAGGGAATAGGGACAATTTAGAGGAAAATTGTGAGGAGATATTTCAGTTTTTTGTCCGACAATAAAAACAGCATCTTGATAGATTCTTTCTTGGTTATCTAGGAGATATTTTTCTAGATTTGTGCTGAAATATCCATTTAGCTGAACTCTAAAAGTGGCTATTTCTCCTTGCCAATGCCGATGATTTAATTCAAATTCTTCTGACCAATATTGCCACAGCAAAAGATGAATAATTATCTGTCTTAAAAAACTCTCAACTCGATTTTTATCCCGTTTGCTCAAAGCCTCCAACTCCTCGATTAAATGTTGAATATCTAACTCGGCTAGACGATTTTCCTTGAGGAGTTTAATTGTTTCAGTCAACCAGAGATGTTCATCTTGTTCGTAGAGAAATTGTAACTGATTTAGCCAAGTATCTCTTTTCATATTTTTTCGGCTGAGGAGACTTCTAAAACTGCTTTCGGGTAGGCAATGCGTTGATGGTGGAATTGTTGCCAAACCTGCACAAAAACCTCAGCAATAATTGGTAATTCCTCCTGACGAATACCACTATCTACTAATTGTTGATCGCGCCATCGGGCCTGAAAAATCTTTTTGATCATATCCATAGCTTGTTCTGGGGATGCCTCCTTCAGCGATCGCAAAGCAGCCTCGCTACTATCGGCCAACATGACGATCGCAGTTTCTCGCGATTGGGGAATCGGACCATCGTAGCGAAAGGCCGCCTCATCGATGATTTCTTGACCATTTTGCCTGGATTTTTGCAAAGCTTGCTGATAAAAATAGGAAATTAAGAGATTGCCTTGGTGTTCGGGAATAAAATCGCGAACCACTCGCGGTAAACCGTGTCTGCGGGCCATGACTAACCCTTCGCTAACGTGCTTTTTAATAATCTCGGCGCTGACGTAGGGATCGTTAATTTCATCGTGTTTATTCGGGCCACCCATTTGATTTTCAATAAAACCGAGGGGATCGTGCATTTTCCCGATATCGTGATAGAGGGTTCCCGTGCGAATTAATTCCACATTACAGTGCAGTTTTCGGGCGGCCGCTTCCGCTAAACAGGCGACAAAAAGGGTATGTTGAAAAGTACCCGGTGCTTCCGTGGCCAAACGTTTGAGCAAACTACAATTAGGATTGGACAACTCCACCAGACGAATGGGAGTGACCACATCGAAACAGCGTTCTAGATAGGGGGATAATCCTAGGGCGATTACTGTCCAAGCTATCCCCGATAGACCATAGACGAGCGCCGTGGGTAGTAGAGCATAGATGATCGTGCTGGCCGTGGCGCTAACGATTAGGTAAGTGAGCAGATAAACACCCCCTTGACTGACTCCGATGCCCATCCCTAGGAGCGATAATTCATCCCGGGAGCGCAATTTTGCCGCTATCATGGCTGCTATTAGTCCCCCAATCGTCCCCGCGATTAAATCGGCGCTGATGCCTTGGATGCTGAATAGGGAAAGACCGGCAGTTAAGAGGACTTGGGTGACGGCCAGAGTCGGGCCATAGAAACTGCTGACTAATAAACCCACGGCTGCCAGATTGGTAAAGGGAATATGGGCGATCGCTAGGATCGGTGTGGTAAAACTTAGTAAACCCAACAGAAGAAAATCCCGGTGACGCAGAGGCCGATGGAGACGCTGGGCCACGAGGCAAAAAGTCCCGATCACACCGGTGACAAGGATTGCCGTTGACCCTAAACCCATCCAGTTAATGCCCCGTTCGCTTAAACCAAAGCCATCGATGAGAACAAACTGAGCTTGAGTAATTTTTTCGCCTGCTTTAACGATAATTTGACCGGTTTGAGCATTAGACATGACCATGTCTATCGCTTCCACCGCTTTAGTGGCTTGTTCTTTGGTGGCCTCTCGATCTTCTATCAGGTTCGTTTGTCCCTCTAGGACCGCCAGAAGGATATTTTCAGCTAAAAGCTGCTGACGACGGTTTAGGCGATCGCTGCTAATCTGCACGGCGATGGTATCCTGTAGGTGACTGGTGGAAATCCCCGGGGGAACGCCTTGCACCAAAATCCGGCGCCCCGCTTGCAGGACGGCTTTTTCTAGGTTTTGCCACTCTCGATCGCCCATTTGGGCCACTGCGATCAGATCGGCGTATTTGAGTTTATTTAAGCTGGAATGCCGATAATTTTGGCTGGTTTGCTCCTGTATTTGCCGTAATTCCCCTAATCGATCAATAAATTGCCCAAAGTTTCCCTTCGTCACGCGCTGACGATAGGCTTGGATTTCCTGTTTAGCATATTCCTGTTCTTTTGTCAAGGGTTTTGCAAAAGATTCTTCATAGTTAAGGCCGCTTTGTAGAGTTGACCATTGAGCGGCAGAAAAGGTGAGTAGCGTTCCCAGCGTGGCGTTAGAAATAGTCCTGCTCAGTAAAATCGAATTTTTTCGCAGAATTGGGCTAATTTGACTTAATTGCCCTAAGGTGTCCCGTAGCGATCGCTCAATCTCGGCAGTGGTTTGGGGGTCTCTTTTCAGTCGGGGAAGCAGTCCAGCCCGAATTTTTTGGCGTTTGAAGTCGGTGGTTTCTTGGTCTTCAAAACTGGCATCTTCGGGGGCGATAATTGTGACGGGGGAAATAGTCCCGACGGCCAATTTCGGCTGATTATAGAAACGATAACCGACCACGCTAGTCAGACAACCGACGGTAAACAGGAAGATTAAGGGTCGTCGCAGTTTACCTAGGGAGTAAGACCGAGATTTTCGGGCAGAATCAGGAAAAACAGTGAAAGAATGCAGAAAATGATTCATAAATTCCAGCTAAATTCTATAAACTGCGCCACCATGCCCAGAGGAAAAATACCAGCAATTTGGTTGTGTGTTCCCTTTTCTATTGTAAGGACTCCCTGTGCAAAAAAAATTTTTCTCGAAAGGCATCTAGATTAACTTGATGCGGGGGTTTTTTGCCCTCTGGTGCGCCCAAATAACCCAAAAATCGCCCCAAATCCCCAAAAAACGGGCGGGCCGATAATTGCCGGTGGGCCGATAATTGCCGGTGGGCGAACGCAGTTCACCCCTACAAAATCGACCGGCCTTTGGGCGGGAAAAAAAAGAGAAAAAGGGTTACAAAGTCCCCCCAGCACCGCACACCACGGGAAAGTTAGACAAGGAGAGATTATTTTGATTGATTTTCCTTAATATTGTTGAAAGCTTGCCCACTTTTAGTAATTGTCATTTTTAACCTTTACTGTTTAAAGAGGGATGGCGGTTTCTAGGGAAATTTTCAGATTCGTGTTCTCAGAAATCCTATAGTTAAGTTTTTCAAAACCAATAACTTCGCCTTTTTGATTTTTCATTAAAATAACTTCGTCGCCGGTTTCTTCGCAGAGATATTCCGAGGAGCGATCGCCAAACCACACGGTTAAGGTATTGCCCATCGGATCATAATAAACGTTTACTTCTGCCATAAAATTTCCCCTTCTTTAATTGCATCGGTGGGATAAGTGGTAATTAGGAAGCCATCACCATTGAGTTTTCGGATAATGGCACAGAGCCAACGTTTTGGTCGTTGAAGTTGATAAAAAAGATAAACATTGGGATTACTGCGGCTACGTCGAATTTCATCAGGTTGGCTAAGGGTTTCTTGGACTAATTTTTCTTGTCCTTTGATTATAGGATGTTTTATCTGGGTGATAATTTCCCAATAGGCAACAGTGACGCAGATCGTACAATTAAGAGGGGTTGAAATCTCAAAAAATAGATCATTTTTGCTCATGTTTTGTCCTCATCAGCAAATTCTTAGTCAAGATGAAAACTGGCATCTTCGGGGGCGATAATTGTGACCGGAGAAATAGTCCCGACGGCCAATTTCGGCTGATTATAGAAACGACAACCGACGGTAAACAGGAAGATTAAGGGTCGTCGCAGTTTACCCAAGGAGTAAGAGCGAGATTTTCGGGCAGAATCAGGAAAAACAGTGAAAGAATGCAGGAAATGATTCATAAATTCCAGCTAAATTCTACAAACTGCGCCACCATGCCCAGAGGAAAAAAACCAGCAATTTGGTTGTGTGTTCCCTTTTCTATTGTAAGGATTCCCTGTACAGAAAAAATTTTTTCTCGAAAGGCATCTAGATTAACTTGATGCGGGGGTTTTTGCCTTCTGGTGCGCCCAAATAACCCCAAAATCGCCCCAAAAACCCAAAAAACTGGCGATAAAGAAAAGAAAAGAGAAAAAATAGGGAATGAGAGTAAAAAGGGAAAAAAAAGAAAAAGGGTTAGAGAGTTCTCTTCTGCAGTATCAAGAATAGTATATATGTACTATGGGCGGCAAAAAAATCGCCAGAAAAGGGAAAAAGAAAAAAGAATAAAGGGAAATCAAGTCCTGGGGAAGCGGCAGACAACTCGAAAACCGTCGTTGCTGTCGCGGTTGTCGGGGTTGTCCCAGTAACGATACGCACTGCGACAGTACCACGGAAAGTCGTTCCAAGAACCGCCGCGTAGTACTCTAGTTCTTTTATCACTTAATAGTTGTATAACATTATTTTCATTAAGCAAATATTGCTCCGCGCTTTGTTCTTCATCCCAAACTTCGCTATCGGTCTGCGTTTTACGCTGATAGCTGTCGTGCCACGGATCTAAACACCATTCCCAAACATTTCCGTGCATATCATACAGCCCGAAGGCATTGGGGGGAAATTGTCCCACGGGGGTCGTTTGTCTTCGATATTCTCCCTTTGGTTCGTCAGCGTAGGTATAGCCAGCATTGTAGTTGGCTAATTCTCCGGTAATGGTTTCCCCAAAGTAAAATGGGGTGGTTGTCCCAGCACGACAAGCATATTCCCACTCCGCTTCCCTGGGAAGTCGGTATTCTTTCCCTGTCAATTTCGATAATCTCGCGCAAAATTCGACGGCATCATACCAGTTGACTCGTTCTACGGGTCTATCCCAGCGCGTGGGAGATCCCCCC
>JAADBR010000056.1 GCA_009995705.1 Microcystis aeruginosa W13-11 | reverse complement strand
CCAAGTGGTCTATGTCTTGTATGTCTATTTGAACTTCTGTTTTCATTTTGGTCATTTTAAAATCCACTTTACCTAAAATAACTTTTTTTCAATTTAATCTGCTGAATGTGGGTTGGAAAAATGGTCAGCCGAAATAACGTTTACCTAATCGCGGTTTAGTTTATGAAAATCTCGGTATTGAGCAAGAAGAAATTTTGCTATCTGAAGTTGCTTATCAGAATTTTATAGCAGATAAACTTTTTTTAGAAAAACGAGAAGTTGTTAAGCAAATTAAAAATCACCTTAAACAAAACTTAAGTGCTCCGCAACATCTGGACGGCGAAAAAGTATTAAAAACCATTGAAATTGAACAGGGAATTTTAGTAGAGCGGGCGAGAGATGTCTATTCTTTTTCTCATTTAACCCTTCAGGAATACCTCACGGCTCAGTATATCTATGACAATGATTTGATTGAAGAAACAGTTAAGAATTATGTAACAGAAACTCGTTGGCGGTCTTTTTGTTAGTGGCGGGTTTGATGCGAGGGAAAGCCGATAAATTGTTATTAGCATTGGTATTGATGTTTTGTATCACAATCATTATGGACATTTGTTAATCAGGGAACAAATGCCAAGTTAAGAAACAGTAACACATATTTTTGCATTGATTAGTTCAATTACAAAAAAATACTAGGACAATTAGAATTTGATCAAATCTCAGCATTTTATGAAAAAATAATTCTAGATTTTTATATAGCGGTATGCAGTCGAATGAGGTATAGTGCAACAGGCTATGAGTCAGTCTAGGCAAGACTTTGTATGTATCTCACTCAAGCGAATACCGCTATAAGCAAAGTCCAATATGGTTCTCTTCTTGGAGAACACATGACTGGATTATATTTCAAAATTATCTATACGTTAATGAATTAATGCTAAGTTGCCAAAAAGTGGCTGTTAATATTTCCCCCACCGTTTGGCTAGAAATCGAAGAACGAATGCTCCGCGTTCCTTAACTTCTACTTTTTTTCTCAAATCTTGCCTTTCTAATTGGATGAGATTAGCGAATATTAACACTAGGAGGATTGGGAGCTTCAAAAACCTTGCATTACCATTTTTATAGTACATAGGGTTTGCTGAAAAAGTACGGGCGAAGCATTCGGATAGAAAATCTACGGTTTCACCGATAAGTTATTGCCCGAATGCTTCGCCCCTACAGGATGCGGAACCATGAAGACGCGAGGTTTTGAACCACGATTCTCTCAAAATCTTACACCTGTTTCGCGAGAAAAGCCACAAAACCTCTACCTTGCCTACATTTCACATTTATTCAGCAAACCCTATTTATTGGCGGTAAGCTTGACTGCAAATGTATGGAAACGCATCAATTGGGCAAAAGCTCAACGATGCGTTTTTAAGCTCCAAAAACTGCTATAGTTGTCAGCCAAAACAAACTAATTCTGATTAGAGTCAGTATTTGTAGGCGCTTTTGCTGGTGGTGATTGATGTTCACTTATCGGAACTAGGAAGAACAATCTGTCTTTTACTCAGCTGTTGCCAAATATCTACTAGGAAAACTAGCAAGAATATATGAACGACACCTAGAAACTGATCTCTTTCAAAGATAAAGAAGAACTTGGGTAATAAGGGAACATTCGGTGGTTGTTGAAAACCTAAATACTGTTGTGCTTGTGCCACATAAGCATTAGATATTTGGGAGTAAAGAAAACAGCCGTAGGCAAAAGCAGCAAATAAAGAGGCGAGTAGGGCGCGTCTGGATACCAGGAAATCCTGATAGTAGAGCCAGATAACACTGATCAAAATAAAAGGATAACCTATATAGAGATAGCGCTGATGAGTGCCACTGAGAAGAATATTAAAACCTAGGTAACTTAGTCCGTGGAAAAGGCAGAGAAGTGACATTGAATAGGTAGGATTATATTTGGGGCTAATCGCCTCGGTTTTGGTGGCGAGAATTTGCCAAATCTTGATTAAACCTGTACAGATAAGAAAACCCATGAAACCAGCATAGAGTAAAAGCCCTGCTTGGTGAGGACTGATACCTTTTTTCCAGCTACCCAGTTGCAAATCCATAAAAGGTACTCGGGAGGAAGCGCGAGGCTCTAAACCGAGAAATATCCAGATATTAAAGCCATTTCCTGAGATTTTGTCACCGTGACCACTACCAGATTTTAAGACAAAGAGGAAACTAGACTGAATCAGTCTGAGGGGAACTGCAAATAAGCCGTCTAGGTAGAGGAAAAATCCGAGGCTTAAAAGTAGAGTTGCTCCCAGCCAGATTAAGCCTTTAGTCTGGTATCTTTGCTGGAATTTGTACCCAGTGGTCAGGATAACTAGGGCAAAAAAGGGTAGGGAAAAAATAAAGAGTTGTTTAGTGAGAATAAATAGGACTAAACTAAACATCCCGAGGAGAAACCAGAGGATATTTTTGAGCAGAGTGTTTGTCTCACTCCAAGATTGGAAAAAAGCAATGGTCGCCAGAAGGCAAAATAATAAGCCTACGTTGTCAATCTGTCCCCAGAGAGAACCTGCCGCCCAGATAAATAGCACTAGGGTTATGCTTAAACCGATGATTACGGGGCGTTTGAATTTTAAGATTCTCCCTAGGTAGGTGAGAAGGAGAAAATTGACAGCGTCAACAAATGCTAGGTAAAAGCGGAAGTAGTAGATAGCTTCGGTTTTTTCGCTAATTCCCAATAGGGATTTTATCGCCGCAATTACTCCGCCACTTACCAGTATACCTACACTGGGATAGTTGGGGACTTTGGGAGGACAATCCATATATACTTTACCTGCTGCAAGACAATCCCCCCATCTACTAAATTGGAAGACATCGGTAACGTGGTAAATGGGGAGAAAATAGACCAAAATAAAGGGTAGGGCCACTCCTAGCACATAGGCAAAGGGGATAAGGAAATTATTTTTTTCCCCTCGGTTGGTTGAGTCTAGAAAGTTTTTCATTATTTGGTAGGGCTTCCTGAAAAAGTCGCTCAAGCAATTGCAGCACTTTGCAGAACTGAGAGGCGTGATAACAGCAATGGGGGAAATAGTTTCTCGAGTTTTTCTCGCTTACTAGCATCAAGCCAAGATTTAAGATAGCTTTTAAGGCTTCTTCCCTTTTCGGGGCGAGTTTTTTCACAAGAGATTTCAATTCCCACCAAAGATGTTCTATTAGCTCACCAATCAATTCTGATTAGGGTCAGTGGCTGTGGCCATTTGCATTCTCTGCACCAGATTATCGAGGGCTAATTCTAGATGCAAACCAGCATCTACGGCGGTCCAACCCTGTTCGGTTAGGTGTCGCCATTCAAAGTGTAGGTGCGGACCAGTAGAAACTCCCGTACTACCCACGCGACCGATAACCGCTCCCTGTTCCACCCATTCTCCCGGTTTGACGGTAATTTCTGAAAGGTGGGCATAACGAGATTCTTGACTACCATCGAGGTGACGCAAAATCACCGTTAATCCGTAACCTCCCAACCAGTCGGCGGTGGCCACTTCCCCCGCGTAGGCGGCTAATACAGGTGTTCCCATCGGTGCGCCTAAATCAGTACCCGCGTGCATGGCCTGATTACCGCTGACCGGATGATTTCGCCACCCGAAAACCGAGGTAATTTGGGCGGGAAGGGCGAGGGGAAAGAGTAAATCGGTGCGTTGAGTTTGGTTAGAATCCGTGGGACTTAAACGGGTGGCCCGCTCATAGGTGGTCGCTTCGCTGATTGCCTCCACTTCTGCGCGAGTCACTGGGGCCAAAGCTAATTTTACGCCATTCCATTCCGGGGGATTGAGGGCTACCACCTGACTTGGAATCACCGTTGGGGCAGCCAGACGTACTGGGGAGCTGGAAGCGACGAGAGTGGGGGCATAACGACCTAGGGAATTATGAGCGATAACTGGCTGATTTCGGGGCTGCCGTCCTACTCGCACGGCTGGATTAGGATTGAGACGTACCCGGGCCAGATTAACCGGGGGTAAGGGTTTGGCCACAGTGCTGACCGGCTGACGACGGGAGGACCGGGCCGCCAGATTACAGCTACCTCCTACCAGTTGACCATTTTGGGCGATGGTTTGGCAACCACTGCGGCGCTCGGTGACAACAACGGAACTGGGGGGGTTAAAGTTTCTAGTATCGATAAAGTTATTTTTACCGCCAGCCCGGGGGGCAAGGGTAGGCATATCGGTTTGATGGTTTTCGGGGATAGCCAGACGGGAGGCGGGATTAGTATTTTCTTTGATAACGGGGGCTTTCAGAGTCGGGGCGGCATTTTCCACCACTGGGGTTTCGCTGCCAATTTCGGAATTAGCGATCGCATTGGGAGCAAGAGTAATCAGACCACTGATTACTAAACCGAGACCACTGCATAAACTCAGCTTCTTTTTTAAGGATTTTCCTAGAAAAAGTTTCAAGATCACCGATGAAGGATACATAGGGCGGCCTCACTTCTCACAGTTTAGTCAAAAAAATATTTAGACTTGATTATAACCGAGACTGACCCTACCGGCTGGTATATAGATTTCGCTACTGGCATTGTCCGAGGTTAATTTAACTTTTAATTCCCCTCGATCGCTTACCCCCGTTATTATGCCCTGATAGCCCTCAAAAACTATCTTTTGACCAAAATTGGCAAAAAGTTCTAAATAGGAGGCTAATAGGTCTTTTATACCGTGATGACAGTAATATTCATAGCCGTATAGGATAGCATCGCTGGTGAGAGAAGTTAACTGAGCGATCGAGGTGATTTTATTGCCAGTAAAAGCTTGTAAATTAATACCCGTGCGGGGGACAGGATTAGACCAATTGAGGCCCACTCCGATGACTGCTTGCGGGATGTTTTGACCCTGAATACGGGTTTCTAGGTTAATTCCCCCTAGTTTGCGCCCTAGTAATACTAGATCATTCGGCCATTTGATTTTAACAGGTATTTCTTGACAATTGAGGTGATGAGCGATGCCCCACACCGTAGCGAGAACGAGATGGGCAGATTTATCCACCCCTAAATCCAGATTTAAAGCCAAAGATAAATATAATCCTCCCGGTTCAGAAATCCATTCCCGTCCCCATTGTCCCCTCCCGGCACTTTGTTGACTAGCAGTCACCACAAAAGGCAGATTTTCCCCCGACTCTAATAATTGCCAAGCTTTAGTATTAGTGGAAGGTAATAGCTCAAAGTGATAGATTTTGGTCATAAATGGGAAGTGGGGAGTATTTTCAGTGATCAGTAAACAGTAATCAGTGACCTGAAAACTCACATCTGATCACTGATTAGGTGCAAGGAAGAGAACGCAGGTACTCACTGAGGTGGGAACGTAAACCGATGCCATGGAAAAGCGGGCCACGACTGCCTAATTCGACAATACTGACAGCGGCTACGGGCATTTCAAATCGATCGCGATAACGGCCCACATCGATACCCATGAGACTACAGAGCATGATCCGGATGGTGGCCTTGTGGGAAACGATCAGGATATTGCCATCACTGTGGGTGTGTTCGATTTCCTCCAAAACGGCCGCGGAACGACGAGCGATATCGATGCCCCTTTCTCCGTTGGGGGGAGCATTCCAAGCCGGATCCGTCAACCAACGCACATAGAGATCATGATATTGATGGTCGATATCGTTGGGGTGCATACCTTCCCAAAGACCATAACCGATCTCTTGTAATCCCTGGCGGATTTCTAATTTCAGTCCCACCGCTTCACAGAGAGGTTTAGCGGTTTGAATAGCTCTTTGGAGGGGACTGACGTAGGCCGCACGCCAAGGTAAAGAACGATAGACATCGGCGAATTCTTCCGCCATTTCGATGCCTTCGGCAGTCAAACCGGGATCATTTTCTGGAGTACCACAGTATCCTCCCGTTTTGCTATAGGCTGTCTGTCCGTGTCGTAGAAAATATAACATCAAGCACATAGTTTTTCAGGAGACCAAATCGGGGGCTTCCCTGGTTACTGTTGACTGGTTAGGTTCCCGCTCGCGAGCGCAGGTCATTGCGGATGTGAGAGCGATCGCCCATGACTTGAAAGAGGGGACCGTGTTCGGCTAATTCGACGATCGTCACCGAGGCCACGGGCATGGCAATTCGATCGCGATAACGGCCGATATCAATGCCTAAAAGAGAACATAACACGATTCGGATCGTTGCTTTATGGGAAACGATTAAAATATGGCCATCATCGTGATTATGGTCGATTTCCTCTAATACCTCCGAACTGCGGCGAGCGATATCGATGCCTTTTTCGCCCCCCGTGGGAGAATTCCAGCCCGGATCTGCTAACCAGCGCACATAATCATCATGAAACTCCCCATTAACCTCAGCTGCGGTTTTTCCCTCCCATTGGCCGTAGGCAATCTCTTTTAATCCTTCCCGTTTGTGGATGGGAATACCTAAAAGGTCGCTTAAAGGGGTGGCCGTGGCCATGGTGCGTTTGAGGGGACTAGAATAGATCCCTGTCCAAGGCACGTCTCGATAGGCAAGCGCGAAATCCTTGGCCATTTCATAGCCGGCTGGGGTTAGTTCCAAGTCTAATCGACCGCAAAAACTACCCGTTTGACTGGCTGTGGTTTCGCCATGACGCAAAAAGTAAAGTTTTAGACTCATTTTTTAGATCCCTCTTATATTTGTCACTCTCCCCCACCCATAGTAATACTAAATCTTGTTTAAAAAGTATAGGAGAACAGGGAGTAGAGAAAGTGGGAAGTGGGAAGTGGGGGGACAAAACGAAAACTTCCTATTAGCTTATCTGATTAGCACGGCAAGCTAACTCAGTAATTTAAGCGAAAATTCTGCCGTTCTCTAGGATGCCATTCTGGGTTAATCTGGGTTTTGTGACAATTTATGGCTAAATTTTAAGAGGCAGTATGGAACGCACTTTCTTAATGATTAAACCCGACGGTGTGCAGCGCAATCTGGTGGGGGAAATTATTCAACGCTTTGAAGCTAAAGGTTTTACACTGGTTGGGTTGAAAATGATGCAGGTTTCTAGCGAATTAGCGGAAAAACACTACGCTGTTCATAAAGAAAGACCCTTTTTCCGTTCTTTAGTCGATTTTATTACCTCCTCCCCCGTGGTGGCCATGGTTTGGCAAGGAGAAGGAGTAATTGCCTCCGCTAGAAAAATTATTGGCGCCACTAATCCCCTCAATGCTGAACCTGGTACGATTCGCGGTGATTTTGGCATTAGTGTCGGACGCAATCTTATCCATGGTTCCGATGGTCCAGATACCGCCAAAGATGAAGTTAGTCTCTGGTTTAGCGATGCAGAATTGGCTAATTGGACCCCCGCCATCACTCCCTGGGTGGTAGAGTAAATCCCCACTGGAAGCTGTTAGGAGTCAGGAGATAGGAGTCAGTATTCAGGAGTCAGCTTTTTTCTCCCTTCTCCCTTCTCCCTTCTTCCCTCTCTGCAATAACTACTGCTGCATACTTTGTGCTTTTTGTCAAAAAAACTTTTTTTTTGCAACAAAACTACACAAAAAAAAGATCATCGTTATGGGTGAAATTGACCGATTTACCTGTCATAATTGGGATCACCCTCTAGGTGTGGCAAGGGTTTCAACCATTGCCGCCCAAAAAAGCATAGAATAGCCCACTATGAAATTCAGTAAAATCGCTGTAACCATTGTAACATCGTTGTTAAATAACAATCTTTCTCAATTAATTTTTAAGAATTTGTAAATATTGCGAAATGTTAATTTAAATATTCTCAAGTCTTTGGAGTCAATCAATAATTTTTGCTTATTTTTGTCGAACATTGGGTTAGAAGTCGGTCCCGATGCCAAAGTTGGCACCGCCAAGCATGAAAATATTCTGATTCTAAATCCAGTTATTAAAAACTGATTATTTATTCCCCTTTTTGCAGGAGTGCCTCTCCTGATATGTAGCCTATACTCAAAGGATTTAGTATTAGTTCACTGATTACTGTTTACTGTTTACTGATCACTGAAAAAAGCTTCCCACTTCCCCAATGGCCAATCAAGGTTGGATTTATCGAGATAAAATTAGCAAAAATCAGGCAGGATTAAGCTTATTAGCCTACTATGCGGGCAACTATCCCCATTCTAGCCCAGAAGAATGGCTTGATCGCATTTTATCAGCAGCAATTCTAGTCGACAGTCGTCCCGCTTATCCCGATACAGTCTTAGAAATCGGGCAGCAATTGACCTATCAGCGCCCGCCTTGGACAGAACTGGATGTACCGCTCTTTTTTGAGGTACTCTACGAGGATGCCGAGGTGTTAGTGGTGGCGAAACCTTCGGGATTACCCGTGTTAGCGGGGGGTGGATTTCTCGAACATACTCTTATCCATTTGGTACATCAGCATTATGCCGATGTCACTCCCTATCCGATTCATCGTCTTGGTCGCGGCACTTCGGGCCTAGTCTTAATGGCGAAATCAAAGCCAGCTAGAGCTAAATTAAGTCAACAGATGCGAGAGGGGAAAATTACCAAAATATATCGAGCTTTAGTGGGTCGGGGCGACATACCAGATAATTTTACTATTAATCAAGCGATCGGGAAAATCGCCCATCCCATTTTAGGCTACGTTTACGGTGCGCTCGCAGATGGGTTATCAGCCCGCAGTGATGGTCGAGTCTTAAAAAAACATCCCGATAGTACCCTATTAGAAGTAGAAATTTTTACGGGCAGACCCCATCAAATTCGCATTCATCTGGCCTTTTTTGGCTATCCCTTAATCGGTGATCCCTTGTATGGTCTGGGGGGATTACCGCGACCGGATGCAGTGCCGGGAGATTGTGGTTATTATCTCCATGCCAATCAAATCCTTTTCAATCATCCCAGTACAGGGGAAAGAATCTCTATTTGTTGTCCGGCGCCGCCGGAATTAGTCAATAGACTTCTTGCAGAAGTCAGGCAACAGAAAGAAGAATAGATGCTTTCAGCATCAGGATTGATTACTTTGTGACTTTTGCAAGAGGTTTAAGAGGGCAAATCTCCAAATCTAGCAATATTTAGGGTTGGCTGAATAAATCTAAAACCCTTGTTGGATAGGACTTTTAGACTTTTTTGACCTCAAAAAGTGCCCGCCGAGAGTGATCGGGGCGAAAATTCCGGGACTTTTTACCTGAAAATTAGGTAATTTACCGTCTGAAAGTGGGTAAAACCCCACACCCCACACCCTACACCCTACGAAAAACTTTTTCAGCAGACCCTATTTAAAACCCCCCAAGCTCGATCGCCAGCGATCACTAAAAGACCACTTTGGTAATCACACCCTCAATCGCCCCGAACTGAGAGCGAGAACCTAAGACAATTCGATACAATATTGTCAACAAGCATTAAGCGATTTAAACTATCGATCGAAGGTAAAAGTCTCGAAGTTATCGAAATCTAGGGGGAGACAAAAACAAGCATGGGTAGAGTAGTAGGCATTGATCTAGGGACAACTAACTCCGTCGTCGCCGTGATGGAAGGCGGAAAGCCAGTGGTCATCGCCAACTCGGAGGGCATGAGAACCACCCCTTCTGTGGTCGGTTTTAATAAAGATGGGGAGTTAGTGGTCGGTCAAATGGCCCGGCGACAAGGGGTACTCAATCCCCAAAACACCTACTATGGAGTCAAACGCTACATAGGTCGTCGCTACTCGGAATTAAACCCCGAATCGAAGCGCGTCCCCTACACCATCCGCCGGGATGAGATGGGCAGTATCAAAATTAAATGCCCCCGTCTGCAAAAAGAATTTGCCCCCGAAGAAATTTCCGCCCTAGTTTTACGCCGATTAGCCGAAGAAGCCAGCCGTTATCTAGGGGAAGAAGTCACCGGGGCCGTCATTACTGTCCCCGCCTATTTTAATGACTCCCAACGTCAAGCCACCCGGGATGCGGGCCGAATTGCGGGGTTAGAAGTGCTGCGGATTCTCAACGAACCCACCGCCGCTGCCCTAGCCTATGGTCTCGATGAACAGGAAAGCAAGAAAATTCTCGTTTTTGACCTGGGAGGCGGTACTTTTGATGTTTCTATCCTAGAAGTGGGTGACGGCGTTTTTGAGGTGAAAGCCACCAGTGGCGACACCCAATTAGGCGGTAACGATTTCGATAAAAGAATCGTCGATTGGTTAGCCAATCAATTTTTGGAACAGGAAGGCGTGGAGCTGCGCCAAGACCGGCAAGCCTTACAAAGACTCACGGAAGCGGCAGAAAAAGCCAAAATTGAACTATCTGGGGTCAGCGTCACCGATATTAATCTACCCTTTATTATCGCCACGGAAGACGGACCCAAACACATGGAAACTCGCCTGAGTCGGGCTCAATTTGAGGAATTATGCGGTGATTTAATCAGTCGTCTCCGTCGTCCTCTCAAACGAGCCCTTTCTGATGCCGGTTTGTCCCCCGTCCAACTAGACGAAGTGGTACTGGTGGGCGGCGGCACGCGGATGCCGGTGGTGAAGGAATTAGTGCAAAGTTTTATCGATAGGGAACCCAATCAAAATGTTAACCCTGATGAGGTTGTAGCGGTCGGGGCGGCTATTCAAGCGGGAATTTTGGGCGGCGAGGTCAAAGACGTGCTGCTCCTCGATGTGACCCCTTTATCCTTGGGTTTAGAAACCATCGGTGGTGTGATGAAAAAGTTAATCCCCCGCAATACCACTATTCCCGTTCGCAGATCTGACCTTTTTTCCACTTCCGAAAATAATCAAACTGTGGTGGAAATCCACGTTTTGCAAGGGGAAAGGGAAATGGCCAGCGATAATAAATCCCTAGGACGTTTTAAATTAACTGGTATCCCCCCCGCACCCCGGGGCATTCCCCAAGTGCAGGTGTCCCTCGATATCGATGCTAACGGTATTTTACAAGTCACCGCTAGGGACAAAATGACCGGACGGGAGCAAAGTGTCACCATTCAAGGCGCTTCTACCCTCAGCGAAGGGGAAATTAACCGCATGATTGGCGATGCTGCCCGATTTGCTCAAGCAGATCGTACCCGTCGCGAAAAGGTCGATAAACGCAATCGCGCCCGCTCTCTGGTGGATCAAGCCCAACGACGCTTAAAAGATGTTACTCTCGATTTTGGTAATGAGTTCACCCGTTCCTATCGTCGTCAAATTGAGTCTTTGAGTACGGAAATTATCGACGCTTTGGAGAAAAATGATGACCGTCGCATCGATCGCGCCCAGGCGGATCTACAGGATGTTATCTATGAATTAAATCGCGAGGTACGGCTACAATACGACGAGGAAGACGAGGGCTTTTTTAGCGCTATTCGCAAGACTTTTACCGGGGATAAGGAAGATGAGCTTCCCTCCGAACCGCGTCGCGATCGT
Organism: Microcystis aeruginosa W13-11; assembly: GCA_009995705.1. Classification (GTDB taxonomy): domain Bacteria; phylum Cyanobacteriota; class Cyanobacteriia; order Cyanobacteriales; family Microcystaceae; genus Microcystis; species Microcystis aeruginosa_F. The sequence goes on along the minus strand of JAADBR010000056.1, from coordinate 11,572 downwards.
TATCGTCAGGATTATCGTCCCAGTACACCGGGTTATCAAAGTGATTATCGACCCAATTATTCGGCTAATCAAGATAGTTATCGCCCCCGCAATCAGGATAATTACTATAATGGCCGCGATAGCGATTGGCAAAGTCCCCCCCCTTCGGAGGAAAAAAGTTATAACAATAGTAAAAGTAACCGCAGCGGCGGCAATCGTTCCCGCAATATTCCCCCCCAAAATAACTGGGATGATGACGATGATGATTGGTTTTAATCAGTGATCAGTAAACAGTGATCAGTAATCAGTGAAAAGACAGTGGGAAACTACTATTTAATACTGCTCACTTAAAACTCAAATCTGATAACTAATAACCGATAACTGATAACCGATAACTGAATATATGCCACAATTAGTTAATTATTATGATGTTTTAGGAGTATCTCGCACAGCTACTGGTGACGAGATAAAAAAAGCTTTTCGACGACTGGCTCGCCAATATCATCCTGATGTTAATCCAGGGGATAAATCGGCCGAAGAAAAGTTTAAAGATATTAATGAAGCTTATGATGTTCTCTCCGATGAAGAAAAACGGGTTGAGTATAATCGTTCCTTGACGGGGATTAAGCGCCGCGGGATACGTCCGGGGGAAAAAGCCAATAGTAACGGTAATGGAAAAATTCCCCGTACAGAACAGGATTTATGGAAGTTTAAAGATTTTAATAACCTTAATACTAAGCGTGCTAAAATTGCCTCCTCTACCCGTTTAACTCGTCGAGATGTGGAAGCAAAATTAACTTTACCTTTAGAGAAAGCCTATCAAGGTGGCAGACAAAGAATTCGTCTGGAAGATAGTAGATCAATAGAGGTTGATATGCCAGCAGCTATGATCGATGGGCAGAAAATTCGTCTCAAAGGTCAGGGTATTGAAGGGGGTGATTTATATTTGAAAATAACTATCGCTAGGCATCCTTTTTTTAGGATTCAAGGTTCTGATATTGTCTGTCAAGTACCGATTACTCCCAGCGAGGCAATTGTGGGCGGTTTTGTGGAAATTCCCACCATTGACGGGTTAGTTAAAATGATGATTCCTAAGGGAGTTAAAAGCGGTCAAAGATTACGTTTAGCTAATAAAGGTTATCCCACTTCCCAAGGAGAAAGGGGCGATCAATTAGTGGAAATTATCTTAGTTAATCCTCCCAATCCTAGCCCAGAAGAATTGGAACTTTATCAAAAAATACGAGCGATCGAAACTTTTAATCCTCGTCAAGGTTTATAAAGATTATGCTAGGTGAGTTACGGTCTATTTTTTATTGATCAGAAGTCGGTTATCAGTATTCAGTAGTTAGTATTCAGAAGACAGCTTTTTCTCCCTGCTCCCCCGCAACGGCTCGACTGAGCATCGTCAAACGTAGCGCACGAAGTGGTTCCCCACTGATAACTGATAACTGAAAAATACCCTTAATTCCTGTCTTTTTATGATAAATATAATTGATACGATTAAACCTTTTTATCCTCTAGCTTTCAAGGCTATTCGGGGCAATTTAGAGGGAACACAAAAACAATTATTAAATACTCTGCAAGAAATCGATCGCTCGCGGGGGGAATTTTGGGGACAATGGTTAATCTCCCAATTATCAGAATCCCTCATTTTTAGCGATTCTCGCCTATCGCAAAGCCTCTGGGGGTTAAATTTCCCCAATCCCGTCGGATTAGCGGCAGGATTCGATAAAGACGGTTTAGGGGCAGGACTTTGGCATAATTTCGGCTTTGGTTTTGCCGAGGTGGGTGCTGTCACCCTAGAAGGGCAACCGGGCAACCCAAAACCGAGATTATTTCGTTTACCAGAAGATTTGGCGGGATTGAACCGTATGGGGGCAAATAACCTCGGAGCGCTGGTTCTAGCGGCAACTCTCCAGCAATCTTGGCAACGACAACCCCGACAGATTCCCATCGGTATTAACCTCTGTAAATCGAAAAATACTCCCCTAGAAAAGGCTCCGGAGGACTATTTAGGCAGTTTTCGCTATTTATTCCCCCATGCTGATTATTTTGTCGTTAATGTTAGTTCTCCCAATACCCCCGGTTTGCGTTCCCTGCAAAGTGGTGAACAACTCGATAAAATCCTCGACATTTTACAAACAGAAAATCAAGTCAGAAAACCCCTATTAGTGAAAATTTCTCCCGATTTAGAATGGGAAGATATCAGAACGATTGTTGAGTTAGCTTTCTCCTATCAATTAGCTGGAATTGTCGCTACTAATACCACCACTAAACGCACGGGATTAAAAACCACAATTCTGCCTGAAACTGGTAAACCAATCACTGAAGAAGCAGGGGGAATTAGTGGGCAACCTTTGCGGGAACGTTCCACGGAAGTGATCCGTTTTATCTATGGGCAAACCCAAGGCAATTTACCAATAATTGGAGTGGGAGGCATTTTTTCTCTCGATGATGCTTGGGAAAAAATTACCGCCGGTGCGAGTTTATTACAGATTTATACCGGTTGGTTATACCGAGGACCCTGGCTAGTATCAAATATTTTACAAGGATTAACAGAAAAATTGGAGGCTAATGGGTTGACTAATATTAATCAAGCGGTGGGTTGGCAAGCTAACCAAGAATGAGCCAATTTTCTTCGGTAATTAGCAATAATTTCGCAAAAATTAGCTAAAATATTACCCGTTTCCTTGGGGGATAAGATAAGATAATTAAGATAACTCCCATAGGACTGATCTAGAGAATACAATCAGAGACAAATCGATCGCCAAGTATGGAACTTTTTAACCAAACCACAATCCTATGTCAAAAAAATCGTTTTTACCCGGTTGTTTAGTCGTCCTAGGACTAACAGCAGTAACCGCAGGAGGAGTCTATCTTTATCTACGAGGACAACTACCTTGGCAAAGATTCACTCCCTTAGAATCGGCAAAAGTTATCCCAGAAACTGCTTTCGCTAGTAGTTTTGTCTCCACGGACGCAAAGGCTTGGTCAGTGTTAGCTAAATATGGTACACCAGAATCGCGAACTGCGGTTAGTCAAGGACTAGAAGAATTACAAAAAAATATCTTCACTGATAAGATTGATTATCAACGGGATATCGAACCTTGGATCGGTAGTATTAGCTTTGCTTTCCTTCCCGCAGCCACCCCCGGACAATCGGAATTATTAACGGTTATCGGGATCAAAGATAAAATTAAAGCGTCAGAATTCCAGAAAAAACTAGGACAACAAGTTAATCGCAAAACTAGCACCAGTGACTACAAAGGTATTACAATTACTGCTATAGATTGGCAGGATAACACCACCATTTATACTGCCGTTACTGGCGATTTTTTGTTGATATCCTACGATAAAAAGGTGTTAGAAGCGGCGATCAATACCTACCAAGGACAGCCATCTTTTAGCAGTAAACCGGAAGTGAGAAAACTGCTTTCCCAATCCCTCAACCTACCCAATACCCTAGCAACAATTTATATCGATGATTATGCCAAAATCTTGGGAGCAGATGCTAATTTATCTCCCCAAAGTCGGCAAGAATTAGCAAAAATTCAGGATATTGTCGCGGGAGTGGGTGTCACCGATACGGGATTACAATTACAAATGGTGGCTAAACTTGCTCCTGAAACTATTTCTAACCTACCTTCCCCCAGCAGAAATCAAGTTTTAAATTATTTACCCGGAGATACCATCGCACTCTGGAGTGGGAATAATCTTAAACAGGGATGGGAAGAAGCAGAAAAACAGTCCCAAACTAACCCAGAATTACAAGCTTTTTTGCGTCAGATCCGTGAGAATTTTCAGATGGCAACCCTTGACGCGGATAAAGAAGTTTTTAACTGGATGGATCGAGAATTTGCTTTCGGAATTATCCCTAACCAGCAAGCGGTGGGAGGGTTAGGTTTTGGGGGAATGATGATCTGGCAAACCGGCGATCAGAAAGCGGCAAAAACCACCCTCGATAAGTTAAATCAATTGGTGAAAACTGTTCCCTTTATCACCATAAAAAACAGTCAAATTTCTGGCCAAGATGTGACTGAATGGAAAGCGGAAGAACAAGAGATTTTAACCTATGCTTGGCCTAATAATGATACCCTAAAAATGACCGTCGGAATTCCCTATCAACCGCAACCGAATCAACCGATTAGCAAAAGTGAGAATTTCCAAGCATCGATCGCAAATTTGCCTAAAAATAATCTCGGTTATTTCTTCATCGATGTGGAGCAAATTATCGCTAAAGCAGGGGGAATTAATAATCTTCCTGCCACGGAATTAACCCCGGAAGCAAAGGCCTTTTTAGAATCGGTACGCGGGATCGGAATTACTGCCACTATGCCTGATAAAACCACCAGTAAAATTGATGTTTTATTTTCCCTGAAACAAACTCCCTAAAAAGTAACCAACTAGATAAAGCGATCCACAGAGAATTATCTGACTCTCGGCAGATTCTTGGATGGCTTTTTTTAGTCCTAAAAACACATCGGAACAAGTCTCTAGGTGAGATAATTCTGGACAAATTGAAGCCGCTAATTCCGCTAAAGTTTCAGGATTAGCACTGCTATGATCTGGGACGGGAACTAAATATAAACTATTGCCTTTTCTTAATAAAGCTTGGAATATTTCTCGATGATCTTTAGTCGATAAAATTCCCATCACCCAGATAATTCTTGGAGCCTTTAAACTATCTACATAATGCCTTAAACCAATAGCAGCAGCGGGATTATGAGCGCCATCTATTAAAATTTCTCGCTGACACCAATTAACAGTTTGTAAACGTCCTAACCAGCGAGTTTTTGCCATTCCTTCCTGCACGACTTCATCGCTAATTTGCCAACCTTGCTGACGTAAAATATTAACAACAGCGATCGCTATAGCCGAATTAGTCAATTGAAAATCTCCCGCTAAGGATAAAGGATATTCTAACCCTTGATATTTAGCGCGATTATCGGCAATTTTCTCGGCAGCTTCTACCCATACCGTCGGACAATTTAACAGCTTGATTCTCTCCCTAACTACCCCCTGCGCTGATTCCGGTAATTGTCCGATAACTGCGGGACAATTCGCTTTTAGTATCCCCGCTTTCTCTCCGGCAATATCGGCAACCGTCGGCCCTAAATTTTGCCAATGTTCCCGACTAATAGAAGTGATGACAGTAACTAAAGGTTGAGCGCAAACATTAGTCGCATCTAATCTTCCTCCTAAACCCACTTCCATCACGGCAATATCCACCTTTTCCCGGGCAAAATACAGCCAAGCAGCGGCAGTAATTACCTCAAATTGAGTAGGACTTTCCTGCTGGGGATCGATAAGCGATTCTATATCTTTAAGCAGGTTTTCTAAAGTCGCAGTTTCAATATTTTCGCCATTAATAGAGATTCTTTCTGTCCAATCAATTAAATGGGGAGAAATATAACGTCCGACTTTGTAACCGGCAGTGCTGAGAATAGAGGATAGATAGGCACAAACCGAACCTTTGCCATTAGTTCCCGTGACATGAATAATCGGAATTTGATCTTGGGGATTGCCTAAAATCTCCAGTAGAGTTTTTATTCTTTCTAAACCGAGATTAACCCCAAAACGCTGAAAAGATTGCAGTAAAGAATCGATAGTCATGGTTGGCAAACTATAAATAAAGGAATCCGGGTAGGATTGATACTCCTACCAGCACTGATGACCCTTTCTCTGGGTGATAATGTCTAAAGTTTGACTAAAATGCTCGGTTCTTTTTGGATCGGTAAAACATCAAGAGAGTCAATATTAGCGCAGTATTTTAAATCTTCTTGACAGTGGAGACGCAAGAGGCGCTGACCGTGACTACAACTGTGGAACATTCCTAAAAGATCATTTTGCCATTGACGATAAAGAGCGATCGAGGCGATCACCTCATCATTACCGATCGCCATTTGCCCCGATTGTTCTTGTAGCGCATTGGCGATCGCTCCGGCACAGGCCGTATCTTCCAGAGAATAACCCCCTTCCCAACCAGAGCCAACAATCCAGACGGTGTCGGGCTGCCTATACAACAAGTAATTGACCGCAGCTTGCCGATTGATCATAGCCGCAGTGATCACGATTGGGGATTCTTCCACCCTTTGCAGAGCGCGAGTGCCGTTAGTGGTGCTGATAAACAGACGACGACCTTTCATTAAATCAGGGGTACAATCGAGGGGAGAATTGCCCAGATCGCAGCCTTCCACTTTCGCACCACCTCTTTCTCCTGCCCGGAGACGTTTTTCTGGTTGCCAGGTATCGCTCACCTGCATCAGGGTTTTCAGATCGCTAAAGGTTTGCACTGCTTCCGCACCGGCATTGAGGGCAGTGGCGATCGTGGTTGTCGCTCTTAAAACATCGATAACGACGGCGCAATCGGGTAGAGTATGGACGGGGGTAAGTTCGGGAGTATGATAAATGAAAACCTGCACGAGTTATACCAAGTAAAAAGTAAAAGGGGAAATAAGCTCAACATACCGCCGCTCGGCGTTGCGCGGGCAGAAGAAAGACAAGGCCGATTTTATCACGATGGATGTCAGCTAGTTAAGCTGTTCGTAATTCAAATTGCTTGTTGAGATCAGGCAAGGGGGGGGGCTAATCTAAGAATAAGCGGTTTAAATACGTCTTAGCTTATCAGTTGAAATGCCCACGCGGATCACAAAATTGGCCAATTGTCAATAGGGTTTGAGATGTTCTCACCCCGGGTCGATCATCATGACTAAGTAGCTGGTTATAATTAAATTAAAAATGGATTTTAGGTTCGATCCCCCCTGCCCCCCTTGATAAGGGGGGTGCCGATCCCCCCCTGCCCCCCTTGATAAGGGGGGTGCCAATAGGCGGGGGGATCCCCCTTAATAAGGGGGGCATCTGATAATTTTTAACGCCTACTTACTTAAATGTTATAATTAACAATTATTATGTCTGCTAACTTCAAGATTCATGTCTGCTAAAGATCGTTTTCATGGTGCAGTGAGAAAAGGATTAGAAAAAGAGGGTTGGATCATTACGGATGACCCTTTAAGGATTGAAGTGGGTGATGTAGAAATGTATGTCGATTTAGGAGCAGAGCAACTGATAGCCGCGGAAAAAGACAATGAAAAGATAGCCGTTGAAATTAAAAGTTTTATCGGTAAATCCAGTATTTCAGAATTTCATACTGCTATTGGACAATTCTTTAATTATCGTGTTGCTTTAGAAGAAAAAGAACCTAAAAGACAGTTATATTTAGCTGTTCCTTTAGACATTTATTATAGTTTTTTTGAATTGCGATTTATTCAAACTGTCGTTAAACGATTTCAAATTTACCTGATTATTTATGATCCGATTGGGGAGGTAATTGTCGCATGGAAAAATTAGAACAATATCGTCACTATGTCAAGCAAGTCATCACTGAATATTCTCAGCTAGGTTCATCTAAAGATCCGATTGAACAACAATTGATTTTTGATACAGTTGGCGATCACTATCAATTGATGTATGTTGGCTGGAAAAATAGACGAAGATATCATGGTTGTGTTTTGCATCTCGATATTAAAAAGGGTAAAATCTGGATACAACATGATGGCACTGAGGTGGGAATTGCCAATGAATTAGTTAATTTAGGCGTTCCTAAAGAAGATATTGTTTTAGCCTTTCATGAACCCCTAGTCAGAGAATATACAGGGTTTGCGGTGGGTTAATCAAAGAGGGCGAATGCAATTCGCCCCTACAATAATATTATTGCGCCAATGGTAGGGGCGCACCGCGTGCGCCCAAAATGTCCTATAGATATTTCGACAAAATTGAGATGCACCCAAATTATCCCTATTCTTCTTCCTTCCACACAAAAACCAGAAGAGCCAATTCGCCTAACCTAATCATAAGGTTAAGCGACAAACAGGATCAGCAAGAGATTTCGATTTTTTTACCTTTCTGTATTTCTTTGTTAACAAAACTTAACAATTATCGGCGAAATTTTGCTTGCTTTTGTCGGCAGATTTTGAGATAATATTTTTAAAAGATTTTATTCATAATGGGAATCTATGCGTTTTTAAAAATTTTGCACGGATTCCCATTATAAGAAAAGCATAGCGCAAGCCGCCGGCAAAGTCAAGTCTTTTCCCCATTAATTAGGGAAGGTTTTTGAGCCACTAGCTTGAAAATCTTGCAGCTGCTTGGCCAAACAGGCCGCCAAACCCCTTACCTCGTCTATATTTTACATTTATTCAGCCAACCCTACCTAAATCTCTGCTGAAGGTGGAGATCAAAGGCTGTTTTAAACTAATGCTTTACTGCGATCGTTAGAAGTATCCCCAAAAATTGCCCCTCGTCGAATCAAATCCTGTTTTTGTTCAGGGGTGATCCCCGTTGCATCGATAAAGATAGCCTTTTTAACGTTAGCCCCTCTCAGGTTAGCCCCTCTCAGGTTAGCCCCTCTCAGGAAAGCCCCACTCAGGATAGCCCCACTCAGGTTAGCCTTACTCAGGATAGCCCCAATCAGGTTAGCCCCAATCAGGTCAGCATCACTCAGGTTAGCCCCTCTCAGGTTAGCCCCTCTCAGGATAGCCCCACTCAGGATAGCCCCACTCAGGATAGCCTTACTCAGGATAGCCCCTCTCAGGTTAGCATCACTCAGGTCAGCATCACTCAGGTTAGCATCACTCAGGTTAGCATCACTCAGGTTAGCCCCACTCAGGAAAGCCTTACTCAGGATAGCCCCACTCAGGTTAGCCTTACTCAGGATAGCCCCACTCAGGTTAGCATCACTCAGGTTAGCCCCTCTCAGGTTAGCCTTACTCAGGATAGCCCCACTCAGGTTAGCCCCAATCAGGTCAGCATCACTCAGGTTAGCCCCTCTCAGGTTAGCCCCACTCAGGTTAGCCCCTCTCAGGTTAATCCTTCTAAATCTTCTTATAATGCGCTGGAGGAAGTTAGGTTTTTTAATAGATTCAATTAGTTTATTGTTAATTTCTTTAGATGCTTTATTTATACTTACTGTCTTGACAATCAAGGGGTTTGCTGACGATTCTTCTGCCAGTTGCTTTGGTGATTCTGCTAAATTTTGTCCTATGATAGTAGATTTTAAATAGGTTATCTCATCTGCATTAACATCACCTGCTATGGTAAAAGCTAAACAATTATCTTCGGTAAATTGAAGATTTTCAACTGTAATATCTTCCGAAATTTTGTTCAATTCACCCGATTTGAATAGGGATTCAATTTTTTCTAAACTTTTTTGAGAACCCTTGAGAGTTAATTTGATACTACCTTGTTCTATGTCAGTTATTGTTATTTCCTGATCATCGGTTATTTTTCTTAAAAGTTCTAATAGCGTTAATATCTGTTTCTTTTTATTTTCAGAAGCAGTAAAAACCACAGCACCAGAAAATTTTCCGTCATAATTTGTGTTTTTTTGATTACATTCTGGTTGTAATTTCCATCGACTTAAAGCAGTAATCAGATTACTCTTTCCAATCTTTTCACCTGTTTGCTCTGACAAGATTTTCCATAAATCAAGAGCCGCATTCTTGATTGACTGTTCTTCTTGCGTAATTTCTTCCGCTAGATCACCATAGGTTTTATTATCAAAAGTACATTTTAATATTTTTGTCTCCACGTCCGTTAATCCCTTGTTTGTATGCTTTTTTTTCAGATCATTAACCACTCTTTCTAATTCAAACCAAGAAAGGGTTTCAATTTCAGTCATTTTTGGTTCATTCATTATCATTATTTTTATAGGTAACAGGACTTAAGATTACTTTTCAGTACCCTGTCAGGTTACTTGATAGTACCTAAAAAAAGTACCATTTTTAGGACTTTTGAGTAACGACAAATAATCAGATTTTTTTTAATCTAAAGATAGTTCACCTCCTAAGTAAAAGGATTGATGATTATGTATAAATATTGGTTAAAGTACAGAGAAGACCTTGTTATAGCGGTGTGCAGTCGTATGAGGTACAGTGTCACGAGCTATAAACCATGCTAGGCAAAGCTTGGTCTGTATCTCACTCAAGCGCTTACCGCTATAGTCTTGCCAAAATTATCAGCACCATATTTGCGATCGCATCATTTTTAGGCTTCTCTTTGCCAGAGAAATTTCCACCTACCCCCTGCCAACCGACGGCAATTGTTGAAACCACGGAAGTTAGCACTAACAATTAGTCAAAGCGCAAAATTCGCCTAACCTAATCATAGCTTAGGCGACAATCAAGATCAGCAAGAGATTTCCATTTTTTTACCTTGCTGATCTCTGCATTTCTTTGTTAACAAAACTTAACAATTATCGGCAAAATTTTGCTTGCTTTTATCGGCAGATTTTGGGATAATATTTTTAAAAGATTTTATTCATAATGGAAATCCTTGCGTCTAAAAAATTTTTGCATAGATTCCCATTATAGAAAAAACATAACGCAAGTCGCTGGCAAAGTCAAGTCTTTTCCCATTACTTATGGGTGCGAATTTCCCGGAATCAAAAAAGGGGGTTAATGGTGAGTCAGACCAAATATAGGTTACACTTCATCTTTAAATGGGAAACGCTGTCATTCCGTGTAGAGAATATGACTAGACAAACCGCTAATCTCGGACAAACAGGAATTTCCGTCAGTGCCTTAGGAATCGGGACTTGGGCATGGGGAGATAAACTATTCTGGAACTATGGCAAGGAATACGGAGCTAATCAGGTAGAGGCGGCCTTTAAAGCGGCAGTAGAGGCAGGAATCACCTTTTTTGACACTGCCGAAGTCTATGGACTGGGGGAATCGGAACGACTCTTAGGAAAATTTACTCAAGAGACTGATATTCCCATCGATATTGCCAGCAAATTTGCCCCCGTACCGTGGCGATTTGGGGCGAATGCGGTGCATAATGCCATTACCGAGAGCTTAAACCGTCTAAAAACCGATAAAATTACCCTTTACCAAGTACATTGGCCCTTCACCTTCCTGATTAGCCAAGAAACCCTAATGAATGCCCTAGCTGAAGAAGTAAAACGAGGCCGTATTGCTGCAGTGGGTGTAAGTAATTATTCCGCCGAGCAAATGCGTCAAGCAAGCCAGATTTTGGCGAAAAAAGAGGTTCCCTTAGCGGTCAATCAGGTGCAGTATTCGCTTTTGTATCGCAAAATAGAAACTAAAGCAATTCTAGCCACAGCCAAGGAATTAGGTGTCACCATCCTTGCCTACAGCCCCCTCGCTCAAGGACTACTGACGGGTAAATATAGCCCAGAAAGCCAGAATTTGCCCGATGGAGCCAGAAAAGTTGACTCGCGGTTCAAAAAAGAAGGTTTGGAGAAAATAGCCCCAATTTTAAAGGTACTGCAAGAATTGGGCGCAAAATACCAAAAAACCCCCGCACAAGTGGCCCTCAATTGGTTAATTGCCCAAGGGGATGTGATTCCCATTCCGGGGGCAAAAACTGCGGCCCAAGCTAGGGAAAATGCCGGGGCGTTAGGATGGAGTTTAGAAGCGCGAGAGGTGACGCAATTAGAACAGTTGACATCCTCACCGCCGTAAAACGGACGGTGATTCCCAAACCTCACGATTTAGGTTTCTGCTTCTTTCCCTTGCGGGGTTCCGCACCTGCCTTAACAGATTTACTCTGTTCTGGTCTTATGGTCGCTCTACAG
>JAADBR010000055.1 GCA_009995705.1 Microcystis aeruginosa W13-11 | reverse complement strand
CGAAAACTTACATAAGGTGGGAGGTTCTAATCAAGTCCTCAAGCGGGTGGAAAATCACTTGTGGGCAGGAGAAATCGATTTAGGCTATTAGGAATTGAAAGATTGGAAAGGCACGGGGGTGGTCAACTTTCGGGCTGATGTGAATAAGCGCCGCTCCCGAATACCTGTTTAGGGCTTGTATCAGGAATTGGGAATCTGTATCGGCTCAGACAGTGTCGAGTCAACGATTAAGCAGATTAGCTCTCGGATGAAAATTGTAGGAGCGCAGTGGAAAGGGGAAAATGTGCCGCAATATTTAAGGCTCCGTTGTGCTTATCTCAATGGTGCTATAACCCCAAGGGTAGCTTCGTTGGTCACTTAAGCATTTATACTCATTGCACAATTGGGATGCTCCCCACTCCCTCGCCAGCAGGACTGTATCTTGTGAATACATTTTACCCACCAAACCTAAGAGAGCATGAGTATTCATAATCTAACTAACTCCTCAGAAAATTATCTTGTTTTTGGTCTTGAGAAAGTTGCCAGCTTTTCAGTGAACAGTAAACTAATAACTGGTAACTGGTAACTGATAACTGATTTAAGCAAAACGACGACGAAGTAAGGGCTGAATTGCCAAAAGGATTAGCAAATCAAAAGCTAAAAGCAGGGCTAAAACTGTCAAGAAATTGAGGTCAAGCCAAGGGGTTTGTAAGACTATGCTATCAAAAGACCAGTGCTGATTGAAATAAATATAACGGATCGGTTCGATCGCATAGGTGAGAGGGTTGAGACTGGCGATTACTTTTAACCAATCTGCCATAAAGTTTAAGGGAGCGAGGGCGGTGCTGGCAAATAAAAGCGGTAAATTGGTGACAAAAATGACGGCGATTAATTCGATATGTCCGGGCAGAGCAAAGGTTAAACTGAGACTTAAGGCAGTCATACCCAAAACGATTAGGAAAACAATCAAAGCGATCGCACCTAATCCAGCTAAATTGGGTAATCCTGCTCCTAAAAAGGCACTAGCGGCTACGATCGAGGCGGTTTGGATGAAACTGAGGGCGATAATATAGATGGTAGAAGCGGCCACGATCGAGTAACGAGTGGTTAAAGGTGCTACCAAGAGACGGTTAAGAAAGCCAAATTCTCGATCGAACATTACCGGCAACCCGGCATTTAAGGCCCCAGAAAAAGCGGTAAAGACAATCACCCCAGGGGCGAGAAATTTAGCATAACTGAGATCGTTGCCGAATAGACCCTGGGGGGCATTATAAAACAATGCCCCGAATAAAATCAGCCACATAAATGGCTGAATTATCCCCGCGATTAGGGTTGAAGGACGACGTTGTAATTGGATGAACAGACGTTTAGTCATGGCCAGAGTTTCTTGCAGAAATTCCCCTAGCACATTTCCCCCATCGTCCACTGTTGCTGCTCTGGTGGGATTGGGGGCTAAACTAGCTTTTAAGGAAGAAGGTGTGATGGTTTGGCTCATAAAATATTTACCTCTAATGCAGTCTTAACGAGTAATTCAGATAGTCAACAGTTTATAAGTGATCAGATGGCTCTCTTGGGGTTCCGGTGATCAGCAAATCCTCTCGAAAAAAAGGCTTACACTCTACCACTATACAAGGGGCATCAGCCCTGGGGGAGAAGAATGTAAATTTTTATTAAATTGTAGCTTTTGATACAGTCCGGGGTGGCAAGTGTGTATGCTCTAGAATGTTCTGTTGGCTGGTCATTGTTTTGGGTTGCCCTATCGCTTAACCCAAATCTAAATGTCAGGCACTGAAATCATCTACCATTAACCCTTTTTTATGAAATTACAACTCTGCTTTGTCTCTGGAGTTGCCCTGGCGACTCTAGTAACGGCTAGTGCCGCACAAGCTGCTTTTGTGTCAGTATCATTTGGTGTTTGTTACTGACGGCACAAGGGATGCAACAAGCTCCAACATCAACGACTACAATACCTTTGTTACCAACCAGGTTACAGGAAGCCTTCAGGCTACGGAATTAACAAATGCAGGATTTAACCTGGGTACGATCACTTGGAAGGCGATCGGTTCTACAGGATCAGTCGCGGCCCGTGATAATACAGGGACTAATCCATCGAGTACGGGGGTTCCGATCTATCTCATAGATGGCAACCGAGTCGCCAATAATAATGGCGATCTCTGGGATGGCAGCATATTAACCCCTATCAATCGCACTCAGAATGATTCTCCAAATATCGTCTCCGAGGTATGGACGGGGACAAGTAATAAGGGAACCGCAGATTTTAGCTTAGGAAGCTTTCCCTCAGATAAGGGCAGTTCTTCAGTCGTTGACGGAAGATGGATAGCTGACGGTGGTGGATTGCCTTCCACGAGTCTGCGTTTATATTCGATGTCTAGTGTCCTGACAGTGCCGACTCCAGCAGTCAGTGTCCCCGAACCCTCCAGCCTTCTTGGTTATATCACCCTGGGCGGCTTAATGCTAGGGAGTGCTGTCCGCAAGGCGAGAAAATAATGTTACAAGGGAGAGGAGGTGCGGGTTTCCTCTCTCTTTTTTTGGGGTTTTTCGATGGGTAGCATCTCAGTCCTAAATTATGTTAAGATTCGCCCTAGAATGATAAAAAATCATGACTACACAGGCAACAGTAATTCAAGGCACAGCCAGGGAAATTAGGGAAGCACTGGCGCTTATGCCAGATGATGAAATTGTCCGCCTTATGGTAGGTCGTCCCAGCTTATCTATTATTGCCAGAAAATTACAGCACGAGGCCGCAACTCTTGGCATGACAGATGGGGAACACGACGCACTCATGGCATCGTTAAAAGATGATTTGTGATTCGGGTTGTTGTTGATATCTTGGAGAAGTCAGATACTACATTTCATCGGGGTTAATTCCCAGCGCTCTGAGCCGTTCAGCCAGCCGGATAGCTTTTTGTTCAGCCTCTTGTTTAGCCAAGCGTTCTTGAGCAGTGATCGCCTCAGCCTCTTGTTTCGCTAGCCGTTCTTGAGCAGCGATCGCCTCTGCGTTCATCGCTCTTTCCGCTGCCGTTAGATAGCGATTTCCTGACTGGTCATACCAGTATAACCATTCTCGATACCAAGCAATATGTTCTCCTTTTTCGTAACCTAGCGCCAAGCCAATTTCTGGCAACCAAACTCGATTATTCTCACTCTCTAGAAGTTGATATTTTCCTGAGATTAATTTATATACTTCTAATCTTTGTCGGTTTTTAAATCTTCCCCTTCTGCCACTGAAAGGATTGTAGATTACATAATACAGAATCCCTAGGCTTTGGTAATTTAGAAATTTTTCCTCATACTCACTGTTATATTTCTCGGAAATTACCTCTAAAAACAAAATCGGCAAGATATACTTTTCTCCCCACAAAATATAGCTTAACCGACCTCTTTCTCCCGTATCATGGTTGACTCCAACCGCTAAGAAACCATCGGGGACAAAAGCTGGTTCGTCTGGATTATAATAAACAGCCATATCTACCCCAAAATACCAATCATCTCGACTAGACCAAATTGAGGCTAATAAATTTAGCAGCAGATTGGGAAGATCATTCTGTAACTGATTGTCCACGGGAGTTTCATCGGAAGAGGGCAATTCTTCGGCACTGGGAAGAGGGCGATTTTTGTTATAGGTGAGGTTAACCATGGCTCCTGCAAGCGTGGTGTTTAATTAAGGCTAATTCTAACAGAAAATTACGGTTTTAGATTTCGTTGTTTTTCTGCGATTTCTCAAAGCACTTGCTCAAGACTTGGCCTAAGGCTTTCTTTAATGTCATCAACCTCGTGTTTATGATGGGGGAAAGTGGCAATTTCAACATGATGGGGTGCATTATCATAACGGAAGATCATAACTTGAGCTCCGTTCATGTAATGATAGCGATATTTTATCTTTGGTTTTGTGTCAGTATTTTTAACTTCAACAAAGTCTAAGCGATGATTATTTTCAAAAATAATTGAACCATTAATATAGCCTTGACTTGTGTTATAAACTTTCTTGGTCAGTGATAAATATCTGACATTGGGAAATTCTCGAATGGTTTGTTCGATTTGCAAAAAATAGGCCTCAATCATTTTAATTCTTGGAGATTAGCCTTGTTTTGAAGAAGCATTTCATATAGTCCAGACCAAACTATAAAGTCCGATTCATCTCCTAAAATACCTTGGGAAAATTGCTGATAAAATTCTTTGGATGTCATTTGATATTGTTTTTCCAGAGCTGCTAAATCTAATTTTAGATTCAAATTGCTTTTTTGTAATTCGGCAATCTGATAATCAATAATGCTTTGGGCAAATTTTTCTTGATCTTTGATGGAGTTTAAAATCTTTTTAAGGCGTTTTTCTGTTTCAGGCTGAACAGATAGATGAAAATCTAACATAAACTGTCTCATTACCACAAATCAAGCGAGATTTCATTCTAGCAAGCGTCAGCCCTGGAGGAGAAAAATGTAAATATTTATTAAATTGTAGCTTTTGATACAACGCAGGGGGGAAAGTGTGTGTGCTGCCTCCGCCCCTCTAGGGCTAATGCTGTTTAATTCTAAAAATGAAAAATCCAATTTTGGCGGCGCTGAGTCAAAAATCTCTCTCAGTTGGTAATGTCTCAGGGAGAGGAGGTGCGGGTTTCCTCTCTCTATTTTTTGGGGGTTTCATGGGAAGATCGGGAAAGAGCTATGGTGCAATCCCGATCATAATGAAACGAGACTCGATATTTTACCGGCTTTTCCAACAATCCCCCTCCCTTCTCTTCGATTTGCTGGAAAAACCACCTGCTAATGCCACCGAATACCGCTTTGACTCCGTAGCCGTCAAAGAACCCAAATTTGAGATCGATGGCGTATTCCTGCCACCCGATAATGATAGTAGCGGGGTGATCTATTTTTGCGAAGTGCAATTTCAAAAAGATGAACGACTCTACGAACGGGTTTTTGGTGAATCATTTTTGTATTTTTATCGTCAGCGAGAACGATTTACCGATTGGCAAATTGTTGTCATCTATCCCACCCGTAGTCTAGAACAAAGTAACACCCATCCCTACCGAGCGCTCCTCAATTGTAATCAGGTGCATCGAATTTATCTGAAAGAATTAGGAGAAATTCAGCAGTTACCCCTAGGGGTTGCCTTGATGGTACTCACTACTGTGGAAGAAACCCAAGCAGCGGAAAAAGCTCGCTATTTACTGGCACGAACTCAACAGCAAATTGCAGATCCAGAAGCAGGTCGCGCCATAATAGAAATGATTGCCACAATTATGGTCTATAAATTTACTAACTTGAGTCGGCAGGAGGTGGAAGCGATGCTAGGACTACAATTGGCAGATACAAGGGTATATCGTGAAGCCAAGGAAGAAGGACGACTGGAAGGACGACTGGAAGGACGATTGGAAGGACGACTGGAAGGAGAATCTGCCCTGATTTTGCGTCTGTTGCAACGTCGTTTTGGTGCGGTGGATGAGGTGTTGGCTGCCCGGATTCAGGCTCTAGAAATCGAGCAATTAGAGTCCTTGGCTGAGGCTTTGTTGGATTTTACGGCATTAAACGACCTAGTGCTTTGGCTAAATCGCTACTCGCAACCGCTTAACTAAACTTAGTCAAACCTAAGCCATCTGAAAGGGTGAGTTGGGAAATTTTGATTGCCAAATACCCATCCCTACTGATGGGTGACAAGGGCAGTCCTCATCGGAGGGCAGATAAAAGTTTATGCGGATGGCGAGACTCGAACTCGCAAGGCGTAAGCCACACGCCCCTCAAACGTGCGTGTCTACCAGTTCCACCACATCCGCTTGATTTTAGCTTAACTATTATAGCACAGAAAAAAAATAATCTGCAAGCAACTTTTAAAAATTATTGCCGCACAACTTTCGCACCACCTGAGTTAGCACGGATAAACCTTTTAGGGAACCTTGAATCAAATGGAAGGCCGGGATGGGACGGATTAACATTTGTCGAGCTAGGAGCAATGGTCGCAGCTGACCTTGATTATCAATTGCCGGGGCTAAATCGGGTAAATCCTGTGTCACCTCGTCGCTAATCACGCGCACGATTGCCACTTTTTGCCCCGCTAAAGCCGCTAAAATCCTTGCTCCTTCCATATCTACCACTTCATAGCCCCCCTGTCCTAAACGTCGTTTTTCCTCGGATCGGCTAATCAGGCGATCGCTGGTTAAACCTTTGACGAGACTATATTCAGTTAATCGGGCGATTTCTGCGCTTATTTCTGGTTCGCACTGCCAATAATTCCCCGTTTCCGCGCCACAACCTTGATAGATTACCCCATCTCCGACCCGATAGCGATCGCTAAGACTGCCCGCTAATCCCATCAGCACAATTTTTCCCGTGAGCTTATTAAGAAATTCTAGAGATTGCCCAGAGACTGAGGAACTGTCGAGGAATTCTGGAGCGCCAAGGTTAATCGGGATAATTTGCGGGGCTAAATCGCCGATTTTTCTTAATCCTCGGCGGATTGAGCTATGCTCGGCCCCCCGGGGAACGAGAATAATATCTTCAGGTGTGAGCATGAAATTTTTGAGAAAGTTTCCTAATTAGTCCATTGAGATGTTATAAATAATAATAGTGAACTAATTAGGAATAATTCTTAAGTAAATAGCCCTGCCACTGACTGGGCGATTGTCTTTCTCACCATGAAAAAGTCTATCATTCTGCGTTTATCCGAGGTTAACAAGCGTTTTCCCGCTTCTCCTACTCTAGCTGTCGATAATATCAGTTTTAGTTTAACAGAGGGCGAAATTCTCGGATTATTGGGCCCGTCGGGCTGCGGTAAAACCACTCTACTGCGGATGATTGCGGGATTTGAAAAACCATCTCAAGGAGTGATTGAATTGGGAGGGCGAATAGTTGCCGACGAAAAAACCTTTATTCCTCCGGAAAAACGCAATACGGGCATGGTTTTTCAGGATTACGCTCTTTTTCCCCATTTAAGCATTGCTGACAATATCGCCTTCGGGTTAAAAAATTCTGGGGAGAAATTATCGAGCAGAGCTATTAACGCTAGGGTGGCGGAAACTTTGGATTTAGTCGGACTGCAAGGACTAGAAAAACGTTATCCCCATCAGCTATCGGGAGGACAACAGCAAAGAGTCGCCCTCGCCCGCGCTTTAGCCCCAAAACCCTCTTTAATCCTCTTAGATGAACCTTTAAGTAATCTCGATGTCCAGGTACGGCAACGGTTACGGCACGAGATCCGTCATATCCTGAAAGCGACTGGTATCTCGGCCATTTTTGTCACCCACGACCGGGAGGAAGCAATGGTGATTAGTGACACAATTGCGGTCATTTGTCAAGGAAAATTAGAACAAATTAACAATCCCGAAGAAATTTATAGTCATCCGGCCTCGCGATTCGTGGCTGAGTTTGTCACCCAAGCTAACTTTCTCCCCGCTAGACGGAAGGGGGAACAATGGCAAACCGAGATAGGAGTCTGGGAAATTCCTGATGGTCAAGATTTGGACAAAGGGGAATTGATGCTGAGAGAGGAAGATGTCAAAATTAAGCCGGATGAGACGGGAGAGCTAGTTATTTGCGATCGCCAATTTTTGGGGCGGGAATACCGTTATTGTCTGCTAACGGCTACCGGCAGCCAAATCCACGCTAGAACAACGATTAACACCCAATTAGACATCGGTACAAAGGTAAAACTATCAATTATTCCCGATAGCGTCCGTGTATTTGCCGACTGATAACTGATCCTAAATCCTGTTTAAGGGGTGTAGGGTGTGGGGAGCTTTTTCAGTAAACAGTAAACTAAAAACTCACATTTGATAACTGATAACTGATGCAAGGCTGACGGCTAATATTGATATCGATCGCGATTTAGGACTAGGGTGGCATTTTTAGCGACAAAATCGATAATTTTTTTGGCCACATCCACACTGGTGGCTGTTTCTATTCCTTCTAAACCGGGAGAGGAATTGACCTCGATAACCACAGGTCCGTGATTGGACCGTAATAAGTCCACACCCGCAACCCGTAAACCCATGGCTTTAGTGGCCCGTATAGCCGTACTGCGTTCCTCCGGGGTTAATTTTATCTTTTCTGCTTTGCCACCGCGGTGAAGATTAGAACGAAAATCCCCTTCGGCTCCCTGTCGCTTCATCGAGGCTACCACTTTTCCATCGATGACAAAACAGCGCAGATCTGCCCCACGGGCCTCTTCAATATACTCTTGTACTAGAATATTAGCCTCTAATTGCCGAAAAGCTTCAATAACTGACTTGGCTGCTTGGTCGGTTTCCGCTAAAACTACCCCAATACCTTGAGTTCCCTCTAATAATTTAATCACTAGAGGGGTGCCGCCGACGGTTTCGATTAAACCATCGATATCTTGAGTTGCGTGAGCAATTCCCGTCACTGGTAGGCCTATCCCTTCCCTGGCCAGGATTTGCAGACAACGCAATTTATCCCGCGACCGAGAAATTGCTTGCGAGTCGTTGGCAGTAAAAACATTCATCACCTCGAATTGTCGGACGACTGCGGTTCCATAGAAGGTTTTTGAGGCAGCAATACGGGGGATAATCGCGTCGAAACTCTCCAAGGGTTTACCGTTATAAAAAACTGTGGGTTTATGGGAGGTGATGTTCATGTAACAGCGCAAATAATTGATCACCCGTACCTCATGACCTTGAGCCTCTCCCGCTTCTTTCAGTCGCTTGGTGGAATAAAGAGAAGCATCTTGCGATAAAATAGCGATTTTCATAAATTTTCGCTTAAATATTGCTTTTACAACTGAATAGCTCCTTACTTTCCCCTATTGACTTTTTTTGCTGGCAACTCATAAAATTTCTGTTCTCGATCGAAGTCCATCGATTATTATGGCGCTGACAGTTCCCTTTGAACAGTTAAGTTAAATGAAAAGTAAAAAAAATCAAGCTTCGGACTAGATTTGTTTTCGTCGTCAGGCTCATTTTAAGTTGAAGGAGCAAAGGGAAAAAATGTCAATTAATCAATACAATTTTGTTAGGGTTTTGCTCCTAGGGATGATCGATCGGTTAGAATGATAAGGTGATCAACGATAATAATTATGACTTTACTAGCGAAATCTTTAGAGGAACTGACCGACTGGGTAAAAGACCAGGGACAACCGGCTTATCGGGGGAAACAATTACACCAATGGCTATACGAAAAAGGGGTGCATTCCTTAGCGGATATTTCCGTATTTCCCCAAGAATGGCGCAGCAAGCTGGCGGATTATCCTATCGGTCGTTCCCTCATACATTATCGCAGTGTAGCACCCGATCGCACTCGTAAATATCTGCTAAAACTGGCGGATGGTTTAATTATCGAAGCGGTGGGAATTCCTAGGGAAAAAAGATTGACAGTCTGTGTTTCTTCCCAAGTGGGTTGTCCCATGGCCTGTGATTTTTGTGCCACGGGAAAAGGGGGTTTTACTCGTAATTTAAAGGCGTATGAAATCGTTGACCAAGTATTAACAGTACAGGAGGATTTTCAACAGCGAGTTAGTCATGTGGTATTTATGGGTATGGGGGAACCTTTATTAAATATACCCGAAGTGGTGACAGCAATTCATTCCCTGAATCAAGATGTGGGTATCGGTCAGCGTTGTTTAACGATTTCTACCGTGGGATTACCCCATAAAATCAAGCAACTAGCGGAACATAATTTACAAGTAACTTTTGCCGTTAGTCTCCATGCTTCTAATCAACAAGTGCGAGCAAAATTAATCCCCAGTGCCGACCATTATCCCCTAAGTGATCTGATCCAAGACTGTCAGGAATACGTTCAAATCACGGGACGAAGGGTGACATTTGAATACATTCTTTTAGCGGGAGTGAATGATTTACCCGAACAGGCAAGGGAATTAGTTAAACTGGTGAAAGGGTTTCAATCTCACGTCAATTTAATCCCCTATAATCCCATTCAGGAGGTGGATTATCAACGGCCTGATGAAAAGAGAATTAAGACTTTTAAAACTATTTTAGAACAGGAAAAAGTCGCCGTTACTGTCCGTTATTCGAGAGGTTTAGCGACCGATGCGGCCTGTGGGCAATTGCGATCGAGCGTCATGGTAGAATAAACTTAATTTGTTCACTACTCCATCATCAGTTTCCTCTGTTATAATTGGAGTAACAGAGGAGTGTTGTCTGTGGGGTTTGTTAATAATTGTAAAATTTAATCAAGATCGGGGTGGTTATCGGGTAACACTTCAACAGTAGGGCAGATAACTGTTAAGTGTGCTTCTTTAACTAGCGGTTTTGGTTGTCCTGTTGCGGAATTTTGTCAGAGAAGTGAATTTTAGTACAGCAACTCGACTATTGGTAATTTCTTCGAGTTCAGGGGTAAGGATCATGAAAAGTAAAATATTAGCAATTGCAGCTTTAGGAACTTTAGCGGTTTTGAATTATTTTCCTGGCATAGCTTACAGTCAACCGCTACTCGTTAGCAAAGAATCAACCACACCCACCTTGATCATAATTGATGATGAGGAGATGGCACAACTTCCCATGCCTGTTCGTCAAGGATTGGAACTTTATCTAGCGGGCAATACTGGTGGTGCAGTTGATGTGTGGTTAGATAACGCAATTAAATTCGCCAAGGATCATGAGGATTTTTTTGAATCAGCTGAACAAGTTAGAAGTGAAGTACAAGGCTGGGAGGAATTCCGTTTGAAACTGAAAAAAATTCTCAAACAATACAATCAAGCTAGTGGACCTTGTAAACAATCTATTTTCCTGCAAGAACTTATCTATCCCCAGAATAAGTTTTTAAGACGTTTTTTCCTGAAACTTCAGCACGAACAAGATTCTTTGTTTGTAGAATTTGTCACCTTACAGACCCCTAAAGGAGTGTATATTACCCACATTCACTTTGATCCAGACCTGCGAGAAATCATCAAGGATGATAAGTAGTACGACATCAATCAACTACCCTAGATCAAGGTGGTGGCGTGGGGACTTATCAGCAGGCTTATCTTCAAACAATTAACAGCGATCACTTAATCCCATTCAAGAGGTGGATTATCAACGGCCTGATCAAAAGAGAACAGGGCTTTTAAAACTGTTTTAGAACGGGAAAAAGAGGTTTAGCGGCCGATGCGGCCTGTGGGCAATTGCGATCGAGCGTCATGGTAGAATAAACGGCTGTAAATCGGCCATTAGCTAGATTGCTAGTCTCCCTGCTAGGCTAAACTAGAGAACTATAACATCAATGTAGGAGCCATTTCGATGCAAAGTCTCTCTAGTGCCAAGGAAAACCGCCTTTTTGTCTATGAAGTCGTCGGTTTGAGTCAAAATGACAAGACTGATAACCTAGATTATTCTATCCGTAAGAGTGGCAGTGTCTTTTTAACCGTTCCCTATAGCCGCATGAATCAAGAAATGCGTCGGATTACCGGTTTAGGCGCTCGCATCGTCAGCATTAAACCCTTAAACGCTGCCGCGGCCGAGTAGTTGAAAAAATAATTATTGCTAATATCTGTCCCCCGCTCTTGTCCTCATCAGGCCAACCAGGGGGATTTTTAGCATAAATGGGAAAAAGTAGCATAAATCTTAATAAAAAGTAAAATGCTGCAAATGTAACAGATTTTAACCAGAGAGTTGAGCTATTTTCAAGGGAAGGATAAAAGCGATGTCTGTGGTTTTTTTAAGATAACTCTCAATTAGGCCTAGGAGTAGTGTACCGATGGTAGGCTA
The DNA here is from genome assembly GCA_009995705.1 of Microcystis aeruginosa W13-11. Taxonomy (GTDB): domain Bacteria; phylum Cyanobacteriota; class Cyanobacteriia; order Cyanobacteriales; family Microcystaceae; genus Microcystis; species Microcystis aeruginosa_F. The sequence continues at coordinate 11,256 of JAADBR010000055.1, read as the reverse complement.
AACTATGGAACGATTATCGTGACTTGAGTTGGGAGTTATATTTAATGTATAGTCCGAGTACACTAGCGGGGAACCGTTTATTTGTTTACGAAGTGGCGGGTCTCAATCAAAACGACAATACTGACAGCTTGGATTATTCAATCCGTCAGAGTGGAAGCGTGTTTTTCACGGTTCCCTACAGTCGCATGAATCAAGAAATGCGTCGGATTACCCGTTTAGGTGGTCGTATTGTCAGCATCAAACCCTTCAATGGGATTGCCCCCGTAGCCACTGTTTCTAGTGCCTCCACACCACAGCCAATCGCTCAATCATCGCCCGTCCCCGAACAGACCGAGAAAAACGCCATGACTCAAGCGAAAGAAAAAACAGATATCCCCGTCAACATCTACCGTCCGAATCAACCCTTTATCGGCAAATGTATCGAGAATTATGCTCTCGTTGATGAGGGAGGTATCGGCATCGTACAACACGTCACCTTTGACCTTTCTGGGAGCGATTTACGCTATTTAGAAGGGCAAAGTATCGGTATTATCCCCCCGGGTACCGATGCTAATGGCAAACCTCATAAATTGAGACTCTATTCGATCGCCTCCACCCGTCATGGTGATAAATTAGACGATAAAACCGTATCCCTGTGCGTGCGTCAGTTGGAATACCAACACCCAGAAACCAAGGAAACCGTTTATGGAGTTTGTTCAACCCATCTTTGTCATGTAGAGGTGGGTGCTGATGTGGCCATTACCGGTCCCGTGGGTAAGGAAATGCTGCTACCAGATGATGAAGATGCCACCATCATTATGATGGCCACCGGGACGGGAATCGCTCCCTTCCGGGCTTTCCTCTGGCGGATGTTCAAGGAACAACACGAAGATTATAAATTCAAAGGTCTAGCTTGGTTGATTTTCGGAGTTCCCAAAACGGCCAATATTCTCTACCAAGAAGAATTAGAGAAAATAGCGGCGGAATTCCCCGATAACTTCCGTCTCACCTATGCCATCAGTCGGGAACAGCAAAATCCCCAGGGTGGCAGAATGTATATTCAACACCGGGTAGCCGAACACGCTGACGAAATCTGGAATCTACTCCAAAGTCCCAAAACCCACGCTTATATGTGCGGACTGAAAGGGATGGAAGATGGTATCGACGATGCTATCAGTGGTGCCGCCGCTAAAAATGGCACCGATTGGTCTGTCTATCAGAAACAACTGAAAAAAGAACATCGCTGGCACGTAGAAACCTACTAAACCAAAAAGGTTCTCTGAAAATTTTTGCGGGTGGGCATTGTCCACCCTTTTTGTCATGGCTTCGGTTAAGATCAGTTTTTTAAAAGGCTTTTAAAAAGATGAAATTCCCCCAACGCTTTTTTCCTGTTTTCCTTGCCCTCTGCCTACTGTTTATTTTGCTGCCCCGGGCCTGGAGTTTTACTAATAGCCAAAAACAAATTCTGGCAGATTTAAAAACAGCCGAGATTATTTATCTGGGAGAAAGACATGATAGTCAAGCCGACCATCAGGCCCAATTAGTTATTATCGAGTATTTACAGGCTAATAATCCCCAAATAGCGATCGGTTTTGAGATGTTTCAACGTCCTTACCAAATCTATTTGGATCAGTATTTAGCGGGCCAAATTAGCGAAAATGAGTTGAGAGAAAAAAGTGAATACGACCAACGTTGGGGATTTGATTGGGAATTTTACGCCCCGATCCTGCGCTTGGCCAAGGCGAAAAAACTACCAGTGATCGCCCTCAATACACCCACGGAAATCACTAGAAAAGTGGCACAGGAGGGCTTAGAAAGCCTCTCCACCTCAGAAATGACCTACATTCCCCCTAAAAGCGAAATAAACCAGGATAGCGAGGAATACCGTCAACAGATCTTAGCCGTTTATGAGCAACACACGGGGGGCAGCAGTCAGGGATTCAATCTCTTTTTTTTGGCACAGGTTCTCTGGGATGAAACCATGGCCGATGCGATCGCTAAATTCTGGCAAGCTCATCCCGACTATCAGATTATCGTCCTAGCAGGAAAAGGTCATATTGCCTACGGTTACGGTATTCCCAGTCGAGTCCAAAGAAGATTAGGCGATCGCGTTAGCCAGCGCTCGGTTTTTTTGGGAGACGCTCCTCAATCATCACCAGCAGAAACCAAAAAACCCGCCGATTATTTTTGGCAAGAGCAAAATTAAGCAAGTCGGAGGCTAGGAAGCAAGGGATGATAAGCTAAGATGCCAGTCTTTCAATTTAGTAGATAATAGGTCTGAAAAACTGAGGCTATTTTATGATTAATTTAACCTGTCAAGATACCGAAACGCTCGATCGCATTTTAGCTGTGACTCGTGCCGTCGGTTGGGGTGGTGCTAAGATCCTCCAATCCTACCACCGGGGTGAACAGGATTTAGCCGTCAACGAGGAAAAAAAAGGCGAACCGGTGACGGCGGCGGATTTAGCGGCAAATCACTATATTTTAGCGGAATTACAAACAAATTTCTCGGATATCGACTTTGGTTATCTGAGCGAGGAAACCCACCAGGGTAATGAAGCTATCCCGAAAGATTGGGTATGGATTATCGATCCTTTGGACGGAACCCGCGATTTTATCGACAAAACGGGAGAATATGCCCTACATATCGCCTTATGCTATCAAGGAAGACCGATCATCGCCGTGGTTGCCCTACCGGATCAAGAAAAACTCTATTTTGCCCAAAAAGGAAAAGGCACTTTTCTAGAAACTAGCGACGGCAATGTTACACCAGTAAAAGTTGCCAATAAAGATCAAATTACCGACCTCTATCTGGTGGTTAGTCGTACCCATCGCGACCAGCGTTTTGATAATTTATTAAGTCAAATACCCTTCTTAGGTAAAAATTATGTGGGTAGTGTGGGCTGTAAAATTGCCACGATCCTCGAACAAAAATCCGATGTTTATATCTCCCTATCGGGGAAATCGGCGGCTAAAGACTGGGATTTTGCGGCTCCAGAGTTGATTTTAACGGAAGCCGGCGGCAAATTCTCCTACTTTGACGGTCAACCGGTGCGCTATAATCGCGGCGATGTGCGGCAATGGGGGGGGATCATGGCCAGTAATGGTCCTTGTCATCAACAACTTTGTCAGTTGTCCACGGCAATCCTCGCCCAAATTGATGCCACTGTCTAATTTCTGCTCTCTTATTCTTTGTGTGATTAGTTTAACTTATATAGGAGCGATCAATCTTTGTGTCCTTTGCGTCTTTGTGGTTCGTTCTAGTCCTTCGCTGACGGTACTGTATCTTAAAAGACATTTTACCTACCAAACCCAAGAGAGCTTAATTTCTGCCCCCTAACCGAGAAGCGGAGATCGGTAGAATGGAAAAAAACCAGATCGAGCAATGTTACGGTTAAAAACTTGGCAAGGGTTGATTTTAGCAGTTCCGATCGCTGCCGTGGTCATCTTTGTGATCGTGGCCGCCAGTTTCCAGATCAATCAATGGGGTTTAAATTGGATTTGGGCAGTTTTTACCCTGATTTTTGTTGCTTGGCGCTTCCTGTTGGTCAAATGGACGCGCCAGGTGGTCAGGGAAATTGAAGCCACCATTGGGGAAATTAAGGCAGAATTAATCCCTCCCGACGGTGATTCTGGGGGCAATGTCGAGGAAATTATCGAGAGGATTATCGTCGAGGCCCGCAATGATCGCCCGGTTTGGGAAGATTGGGCGACTTTTTGGCAACGCTGTCAGGATTTGGTCAGTGCCATCGCTCAGATCTATTACCCCGATGTCAAGTACCCATTATTAAATATTTACATTCCCCAGGCCTACGGTTTAATTCGGGGAACCGTGGATGATAGCGATCGCTGGATGCAGAATCTTTCCCCGGCCTTGAATCAAATCACCATCGGCCAAGCCTATCAAGCCTACGAAGTTTATCAAAAATTGCAACCCTCGGCCCAAAAACTTTGGCAGGTCTGGAATTGGGCGCAATGGGTAATCAATCCCGCTGCGGCCGTGGCTAAAGTGGCCAGTCAAAAATACAGCGATCGAGCGGATCAGCAATTATTAGTCAATTTAGGGCAAGTTTTGCGGGAAAATGCCCTAAGAAATCTCTCTCGCCAAGCGGTGTTACTCTACAGTGGCAGTAATCTCGCCCCCACTCTCCCCACCAAGACCAAAATCGCCACTACTACTCTCAAGGAAATTCTCGCCCAAGCGGAACCGATCACGGAAATCGATCGCCAACCGGTTAATATTCTGCTGGTTGGACGCACTGGGGCCGGCAAAAGCAGTTTAATCAATACTCTCTTTCGGACCGATTTAGCCCAAGTGGATCTATTGCCCAGTACCGACGCGATCCAATCCTACCATTGGCAAACCCCAGAAGGAGACGAGTTAATCCTCTGGGATACCCCGGGCTACGAACAGGCTAATCGGGCTGATTATCGGCAAAAAGTTCTAAATTATGCCAAAAACGCCGATTTATTGATTCTTGTCACCCCCGCCCTCGATCCCGCCCTGGCCATGGATGAGGCTTTTCTTAAAGATTTGCAACAAACTATTGACAGTTTACCAGTTATAGTCTGTGTTTCTCAAGTTGATCGCCTGCGTCCGCTGCGAGAGTGGCAACCCCCCTATAATTGGCTGACAGGAGAAAGTCCCAAAGAAGTCAATATCCGCGATTGCTTGCAGTATCGGGCGGAATTATTCGAGGATCTCTGCGATCGCATTTTGCCGATGGTCAGTCAACAGCCAGATAGAGAAGCTTGGGGGGATGAGGAGTTATCAATCGCTTTGCTAGAGGCAATTGCGCCCGCAAAACAGTTGCGTTTAGCCCGTTTTTTAGCGGATTTAGAAACTCGAACTCTGGCAGCGGCTAAAATAATCGATCGCTATACTTTACAGATGGCCACGGGGCAAGGTTTAACGGCCCTATTAAAAAGTCCTATTCTCGGTTTTATCTCCACTTTAGCCACGGGAAGACCGACTTTAGCCTATCTTTTAGCTGAACAAATTCCTGTGGAACAATTACCAGTAGCGATCGGTAAATTACAGATGGCCTATGAGCTTTCTTCTCTCTTAAATACGGAGAATAAAAGTTTTGATTTATTGGCACTTTGGCCAATACTATTAGAAAATTCTAGCACTGCCGACAGGGAAGCTTGGGCCTGGGGTCATGCTCTGGTAGAATATTGGACAAAGGACTTATCGATCGAACAGTTCCGGTCAAGTTATCAGGGGTATTTAGAACAGAATTAACAACAAACTAGCTAGAGACGATAAAATAATCACCTCGTTATATAGCGTTTCCTGTTTACAAGAGGTACATTCTCACAGACGCAAGAAACGCTATAATCTTCATCAGGTAATCTCAATAATTTATCTCCAATTAAATCAGGTAAGTCTTGGGTATGAACGTCAAGATAAGATGAGCAAGAATATCGCTTTTTTGATCAATGCTAAGGTTGGTGAGTTTAAGTTGATTGAGTTGAGTAAGCATTAGTAATCTCTTACAGAACCAAAAACTCGTCAACGCTAATTTGGCATTGTTTAAGAATACTTTGTAGTGTTCCCTCCCTGATTTCTCGATGATGGGGAATGATCGTTTTTAATCGGGTTTGAGGATTAAACCAAACTTCATGATCACCTTTTCCTGTTCGATAAAATTCAAATCCCACTTTTCTCAGTTTGTGGGTGACTTCACGGTAGCTAAAGCCTGAAAGTCTGCCCATAATTACGATACCAGAAGGGGTATTTGGAAATGGTTAGCGGTGGTAAGGGTTACGGAGGAAGCTGGTTTATCATCGGTTTCTAATTCTAATAGGATAGGAATTAGGTCTTTAGCAATATCAATGACGTTATCTATCGTATCAGCCTCAGCAACAAGTCCTTGTATATCGGGACTGGTAGCGACATAGTAATCTTGTCCGTTTTCTTGAAAGCGTTCAATAGTGAGGTTAATTTGGTTTTGCATAGGGAATCAATAGGGTTTGTAGAATAAAGGTTTTTGATGGTTGAGTAAGAGGAGGTACTTTTTAAACCTTTAAGATCCTTAATAGATGTAGGAAGATAATTGGGTTTCATTCTTTTTCTAATTCAATCAAGGCTTCCTCAAGGCTTAAGGGAGTTTCATCTTCAACGTCTATCATAGCGCGATAGAGTCCTGTATCTTCATAGGTTTCTATCATTTGTTGATAATCTTCAAAGTTAATAATTACTTGCTGAATCTGGCCTTGAGCATCTATAATCAAGTCTTGAGCAAAGGGATAGTCTTCGACATTCATCATTAATTGTTCCTCATTAAACATAACTATTATACCATTTATAGCGATCGCCGTTCAATAATTTTTTGGGTTTCTATGTCGCTATAACAATGCTAGATATCATCTAAAAGATGGTTCAATTGTCCTCTCAACAAATCTAGGTTCTGATTAGCCTTTTCAAGTTGAAGACTCAGTTTTTTTATTTCCGACTCTTGAAGCCTTATCTTTTCAGAAAGATCGTCTATCTGTTGTTTGCAAGAGTCTAGATATCCACTTTTTATGATCTCAATAACATCAAAGTAAGAAATTTTTTGATCATTCATAAAGCAATATACTTGACATATTTGCTCTAAATTCGACAATAAAAAATCATTTTAAAATATATCTGAAAATGACATTATACTAGACACATCAAAACTTTTTTGTCTGAGGGAAAGGATAAGTTTTTCAATATTTTGGTGATTATTGGAAAAAGTGTCACTTGAAAATATTTCTATAAATCTACTGATTTCTATTTTCTTGCTTTCTAAGAACAATAACAATTTTAGAGCTAATTTTAGATTTTTTGTCTTTTGTGCCAAAACAAATTCAAATAGATCTTTAAATGTAACCATTTTTTCAGATACTTCATCTGGAATTTCTATGTCAAATTCCTCCTCTATTTGCATCAAGAAACTTTCAGCATCTCCAGCATCTCCACCATTTGATAATTCAGGAAAAGAATTATAAGCAGTTTTAAAGATGACAAAATCTAAAACTGGCTGAGGTATTTCAGAAATTTCAAACTCTTCTATTACAATATTATAAATTTTTGAACAAATATCTTCACAAATTTTATTGTTCATATCCATAATTATAACTATTTTGTTTGTGTTAAAGGTCATCCAATGACAGACTGTCTTGAGTGTAGCATTTTTTATTAAACTAATGCAAGCACAAGTAATACTCAATCCTGTTTAAAAAGTATAGAAAAGTAGGCAGGGTGGAACGGTAGGCGAGTGGACAGATTTGGTATAATGCTTCAGGAATTATTGAGATGTTAATTTATTGTAAGCGGAAATGAGCGCCGCATTTTCCCAATCATCATCAAAAGGGAGCGCATCGGGATCCGACAAAGCATTAGCCTCGATTTCTGCATCACTCATCGATTTAACTCGCTCCCAATCGGTTAAATTATTAATATCTGGGGGATTATTTTCTATATTTATCCTTCCTAAAGCTAGTCTTTCCATAAGCTGTGGCCCGTGTCGAACTACATTAATATACTAAGGATAACTTGATCAATACTTTCTAGGGAGATTTGGCTATCAATTCCCAGAAAGTATCCTGGTTTAGATTTTGCGTCCGAGAAAATTAATAATACGGGGATTAATTTCTTTTGACCAATGTTCTTGGGGATAGTGTTTTGCTTCCGCAAGGGAGATTAATTTCACCCCTGATTTAGTGGCTAATTTTCCCACAGTGACAGAAGATAACCAAGGATCGCCCATTCCCCAGATAAAAAGGATAGGTTTTTCCAAGTTCTCTAAACCTGTCTCAATTTCTACCATGGTTTTTGATAGGTTTAAATTGCGAATCGTGGCCACCAAAGCGCGACCTACTGCCGAAGTTTTTAGATAGGGTTGACGGAAAATAGCCAAATCTGCATCACTAATCACAAAACCGCTACCGGTTTCTAAAGTACGATCGACTAATAAGGGATCTTGAGTCGCCATATCTCCGAGGAAAGGTAGCCCCCATTGTTTCATTATCCAGGGTAATTTGACATCCCTGGAGAGGGGAGTATTTAAGACAATCAAGCGCTCAATTTTATCGGGATTTTCTAGGGCGTATTGTAGGCCGACGGAGGCTAAAAAACCTTGCACAATTAACGAGATTTTGGGCAATTGGAGAGCTTGAATAAAATCGGCCAAGGCTTGACAAAAAGCTCTAGGTGTGTAGGCGAATTCTCTGGCATTGGGTTTAGCGGATAAACCGGAACCGATCCAATCGGGGGCAATAGCATTAATGTTATATTCTTCTAAACTGGTCAATAATTTCCGCCAAATATAGCCATGGACGGGTAAACCATGGAGTAGGATCACGGGGGGTGTATCCGGTTGTTGAGCGGGGTTAACCTGTCGATAGAACCACTTGAGAGAGCCGACTTCGAGAAAATTTTCTAAAATAGCCATGGTTAACGGGAGATTAATAATCAATAGTTATAGAGAACTGGCGTCGAGACTTTGTGCTTCTGCTGGGGTTAAAGGCAAATGAAGACCGCATTCTTGTTTTAAACCCTTGAAACGGGTGTCTCGTTCGTTGCTATCATCGGCGGTTAAAGGACGACTGGAGTGCCAATCGCCGACGGAGACATAACCCAGATCAAAATAGGGATGGTAGGGAAGATCGTATTTAGTTAGATAGTCGTAGATGGTTTTGGCATTCCAGTCAAGTATCGGTAATATTTTGTAACGTTCGCCCTGTTGATTGACCCATTGGAGAGTTTTGCGGTGGTCGGTTTGGTCGCGACGCAAACCCGCTAACCAAGCGGTGGCCTTTAATTCCTTCAGGGCCCGTTGCATCGGCTCCACCTTGCGGATTTTGTCGTAGAGATTGAGGGAGTCGAGATCGTTATTTGACCACAGTTTACCGTGGATTGCTTCCATGCGGGCGGGACTGAGGGGAGATTGATAAACTTTCAGGTTTAAATGGAGGCGTTGGCTTAAGTCTTCGGCAAATTGATAGGTTTCTGGGGGAAGATAGCCGGTATCGATCCAAATGATGGGAATATCGGGGATAATTGCGGTGACGAGGTGCAACATTACCGCCGCTTGAATGCCGAAACTGGTACTCATCACCAAACCTTCCCCAAAGGTGGCCGCGGCCCAGGCGACGATTTCTGCTACGTTAGCGGAGTCAAAACGTTGATTAATTCTGGCCAGGTCGAGGGATAGAGGGGAGGAAAAAGACCGGTCGGCAGTGGGGATGAAGACGGTTTCTAGGGCCTGTGGATGAGAATTAAGCAAGTGTAAATCTGGCATTCTGGCTAAGATTTAAGGTGTAAAGTAGCGGCGGGTACTGATAGAGTCCAATCTATCCCTGTGATTGGATTATAGCATTGGGCTATCGGCCAGCTCTAGCTTTTCCTTTCCAGAGCCTGGTTATTCGATCGAGGATAATGGAACTATCAGGCCTCAATTGTATCTTAATGACTGATTTGAGGATAATTAGACCCTCAGCCCCGCTACTGCTAGAAAAGTTACTATTTAGTAATTTTTTACTTTAAGTTGAGAAACTTATCTAAGGCTAGAACCATATTTGGCGGCCAACGGCGCACGCTTTTTACCCAATCGAGGTCTTGATAACGGGTATCCATGCCGACGGCGGCCACCCAATTGCTTTCTGCTTCTCCCTGTTGTCCTTGGGTCCATAAAACGGCGCTTAAGGCGGCTCTGACATCGGGAAACATGGGGTATTTGCGGGCAATATTCCGCATTTTTTGGACTGCTTCGGGATATCTGCCCAATTCGTACAGGGCAAGCGCCAGATTAGCTTGCGCCCAGGCAAAATTCGGGGCTAGTTGAGTGGCTTGGCGATAGTCTTTGACGGCGGCTTCCCAATCCCCTAAACCGCCCTCAGCGTTGCCGCGATTATTATAGGCAAAGGCATCATTGGGATCTAGTTCTAAAACTTTATTATAATCGGCGATCGCTTCTTGATATTTGCCTTCTCCCTCTAAAGCGGTGCCGCGATTGAGGTAGGGATCGGGAGCATCGGGGGCAATGGCGATCGCTTGGTTAAAATCAGCGATCGCATCCTCTAATTTATTGAGACTGACTCTGGCATTGCCGCGATTACTCCAAACGGCGGGATTAGTGGGGAATTTGGCGACTAATTGGGTCCAATAGTTTTCGGCCTGGGCGTAATCCCCTTTTTCTGTGGCTTCTAGGGCTTTTTCGGCAATAACTTCCCCTTCTCTAATCTGTTCTTCGCTAATAGTCGGGCTATCGGCATAAGCGGCCATGGGTAGGGCAAAAAAGAGCAGAAGACTCAATACACAAGCGGTGATCCAACGCATAATTATTTCATAATTTGTTACTTAATCTTTTTTCAATCTACCCTACTTAGGTGAACTCTGCCCTAGATAGTCTTGATAGCCTAGTCGTTCGAGATTGCTTTGTTTTTCGAGGACGGAATCGTTGAGGGATTGACGATAGGCGATAACCTGCTCTAAAAGATCAGTATTACCGATGGCGAGAATTTGAACTGCTAAAAGTCCGGCATTTTTGGCATTACCGATCGCCACCGTGGCCACGGGAATGCCTGCGGGCATCTGTACAATTGAATAGAGAGAGTCTAACCCCTGTAAAGTGCGTGTGACTACGGGAACCCCAATCACGGGTAAGGGGGTTAAAGATGCTACCATCCCGGGTAAATGGGCAGCGCCGCCGGCTCCAGCGATAATCACTTTTATTCCCCTTAAATGAGCGTTTTTGCCGTATTCAAACATTGTTTCGGGGGTACGATGGGCCGAGACGATGGCGACTTCGTGGCTAATCTGAAAAACCTCTAAAACTGCGATCGCTTCTTTCATGGTGGGTAAGTCGGAATCACTGCCCATAATTACACCCACTAGGGGCGCTGCTGTCACCATAGTTACTAGAAAATAATTTTGCTTTTTAATCTTATAGCAGGGTTTGTTATTTTGTCTTCAAACCCTACTGATCAGATTTTCCCTAAATTGTATCGGGATCGATGCCTAATTCTCGCAATTTTTGGGCCAATTTTTCTTTAGCTTGTCGTTCCCTTTCTTTTTCTAAAATAGCCTGTTCTTTTTCTAAAATAGCCTGTTCTTTTGCCTGTCGTTGCTGTAATTCCGCTTCTTGAGGAGTGGGGACTAATTGACCATCGACGGTAAAATAACGCAGTTTCCGGTCAAATATCCCTAAATATAATCCTAACTGTTCACTCCACAGATAACCCCGGTCATTGGGAGAAATGGCTTGATATTGTCCCTCAATTAGTCTAAATCCTTCGAATTCTAAC